>JAILDA010000056.1 GCA_024689865.1 Clostridia bacterium
CAGTTCGCGTTTTTTCAGCCCAACCAGGATCCCCATCGGTATGAACATAACTATGCTTCCTATCGTCTGAACTATATAGGAATAATTATGTATCGAAATATTAGAGATGAGTGTTATGAACGGCACTAATTGATACCTTCGGGATGATTCCTTCCCGCCGGAAATTAAGGTTAGGCAAATAACAGCCGCTATATATGCAGCAAATAAAACGATATACAAGGTTTTCGATGCTTTGTATCTTTTTACCTTGCAAAATATAAAGGCCGCAAGTGCGGCAGCAAGTCCGCAGACTGCTGATGAAATCAAATAGTCTCTCATTACGAGTTCGCTCCATAAACTGTGAAATCAGTTGTTATTTCATATGGACTGTGGTTGCTTTGGAAGTGGAAAAAGTAGCTTCTGGTAGAATTCAAACCAGTAAATGTGTAATACGTTGTCCCATCGGCCGGGGCATATCTGGTTGCGTCGACCACGACAGAATCAAATATTCCCTTATGGCACAGTTCAACTGTAATATATGCACCTGAAGTTGGCACTTGACTAGTCGTATCAACGTAAAGTGTTATACTTCCGCCATGATCTGTAAAGTAATAATAGGAGTACACGCCGGTGTAGTAAACGCCTAAACCATGATAATAATGCCCATTTAAACTGAAGGCATGTAGTGGTGGATAGTCATCCCGACTTGGACCGTTTTCATCTTGTGCATTATTACCGACCATCTTCTCAGATGCCACCGAAATCTGTCCCTCCGGGCCAAATTCGGAACTGTCCGCATATACAGGCAGGACGCTGGAAAACAGAAGTAACAATGCTAATAGAACAGCTATTCTTTTCATTTCATTCTCCTCTCTTAGAATACTAAAATCATTTTCCTAACTATATAATCGTTTCAGAATGGCAAAATATGGAATGATAATTGGAACAATTCCATTTTTCCCTTCTCACCCAATATAACCGCGCAAAACCCCAAAAAAGGATGGCTTTGCGAAAAAACTTCTGCATTTTGTGATATAATGTTTCGGCTGCTTTCGCAGCGCAGGAGGCGGAGAATGCGTTACTGACGATCCTTATGGCTGAAATGATACTGCCCGGACACAGATCCGCTTAGCGGCAGGCAAACGTTAAACATTTACAGATCATAAGGAGAAACAAAATGACAAGAGAAGAAACGGCGGCTCAGATAAGCCGCAGACGTATATTCGGGATAATATCGCACCCGGATGCCGGAAAGACCACGCTTACGGAGAAGCTGCTTCTCCACGGCGGCGCCATCCGCGAGGCCGGTACTGTTAAAGCGCGCAAAAACGCCAAGTTCGCAACGTCCGACTGGATGGAGATAGAAAAGCAGCGCGGCATATCCGTAACCAGCTCCGTAATGCAGTTCGAGTACGAAGGCAAGGTCATATCCATAATGGACACTCCGGGCCACAACGACTTCGGCGAGGACACCTACCGCATACTCACCTCCGTGGACAGCGCCGTAATGGTGATAGACGCGGCCAAGGGAATAGAGACGCAGACCAAGAAGCTGTTCGCGGTCTGCAAAATGCGCGGAATACCTGTATTCACCTTCATGAACAAGCTGGACCGCGAGGCCAAGGACTTCCTGGAGCTGCTCTCCGAGCTGGAGGACATACTGGGCATGCCCGCGGCGGCCGTCACCTGGCCCATAGGCTGCGGCCTCAACTTCCAGGGAATATACAACATTTTAAGAAACGAAGTCTATCTCTACAGAGAAAAGACCACCCTTAAGCTTGGACCGGACGGAGTGTTCGGACCGGAGCTGGAGGACATCATAACCATAAACAACCTGCGCGCCCTGCGCGACCAGATAGAGCTTCTGGAAGGCGCCGGCTACCCGGTGGACCCGGAAGCAGTATCCGCGGGCGAGCTTACACCCGTGTTTTTCGGATCCGCGCTGGCGGACTTCGGAGTTACGGCATTCCTGGAGCACTTCCTGGAGATGTCCCCTGCCCCCGGACCCAGAAAGCTTGCGGACGGCGGCGAGGTAGATCCGCTGGATCCCGCGTTCTCCGGCTTCGTGTTCAAGATACAGGCCAACATGAACCCTGCCCACAGGGACAGGCTGGCGTTCTTCCGCATATGCTCCGGCACCTACACACACGGCATGACGGTAACGCTTTCCCGCACCGGCAAGCCCATAAAGCTTTCGCAGTCCACGCAGCTTATGGCAAACGAGAGGGAGAACGTTCAGACCGCCATCACCGGAGACATAATAGGCATCTACGATACGGGCAACTTCCAGATAGGAGACACGCTCTGCACCACCAAGGAGCCCATATTCTTCGAGCCCCTGCCCACATTCCCGCCGGAACTGTTCGCCAAGGTGTCCGCGAAGGACAGCATGAAGGCCAAGCAGTTCAACAAGGGTGTGGAGCAGCTTGCTCAGGAAGGCGCCATCCAGGTGTACCACAACGAGTACAACGAAGTGGTGATCGGGGCCGTGGGACAGCTGCAGTTCGAGGTGTTCAAGTACCGCATAGAAAACGAGTACAACGCACCGCTTCGCATGGACAGTCTGGACTACAGCGTTGCGCAGTGGATAAAGGATACGGACATGGAGACAGTAAAGCGCTGCCTGGATAGCCGCACCATGCTGGTGTTCGACCGCTTCGACAGGCCCCTGCTGCTGTTCCCCAACCAGTTTACGCTCAACTTCTACCGCGAACGCTTCCCGGACGTTAAGCTGGTAGACGCCACGGAGATATAATGGATACTGCGGCAGAACTGCAGACGGTACTGCCGGACAAACGACAAAGAGCAATGGACGGATACATCGTGGGCGCCGGCGGCGCCAACTTCGACATCCATATAAGGACGGACAAAGCTCCGGTGCTGCGGGACTCCAACCCCGGGCATCTTCGCACTTCCGCGGGCGGAGTGTGCCGCAACATAATGGAGAACCTGGCCCGTCAGGGAGATGATTGCGTTCTCCTGTCTGCCGTGGGATCGGACCACTTCGGAGACGCGGTGCTGGCTGCGTGCACCGAGGCCGGCATAGACGTTTCGCGCGTGCTTCGCAGCGATAAGACACCCACATCCGCATACATAGACATACTGGACGACGGCGGCGACATGTATCTTGCCGCCAACGACATGAGGCTTGTGGTCGAGATCCCTGCAGAGTACTTTCAGAAGAACGCAGAGCTGATCCGCGGCGCGGCTGCAGTGGTCGTAGACGCTAACCTGAGCGAGGATCAGCTGACCGCAATATTCGATGCGGCGGAAGGCCGTACAGGATCGAAAGCCGGAAATTCCAAAGGCACTGTGTCTGCCGGACAAGTCCCGGTGTTCGCGGACCCCGTATCCGCGGCGAAGTGCGGCGTGCTCAAACCGTTTCTGAGCAAACTGACACTCATAAAGCCCAACAGCATGGAGCTGGAAGCGCTTTCCGGCCTGCCCTGCGGCACGGACGAAGAGATAGCAAACGCGGCGGAAGAACTGCTGCGCCAAGGCGTAAAACAGGTTGTAGTCTCGCTGGGAGAACGCGGCTGCTGGAGCTTCGGCAGAGGAGCTTCCCTGATCCGCGGCATAGACTGCGGTCTGCCGGTGGTAAACGCTTCCGGCGCGGGCGATGCCTTCATGTCAGGGCTGGTCCACAGCGTCCTTAACGGAGCGGACAAGGAGACGATGCTCCACTACGCCCTGGCCTGCGGACGCATAGCTACCCTGTCCGAGGACACCATCAACTATTGCTTAACGGAGGAGTACGTGTTCAGATTCATGGACAAGTACCCGGTAAAATAGCGCAGATTATTAGACGTAACGTACTTTATTTAGACGTAATATAGATCAACAAGGACGAAACAATGAACGCAGAAAAGTATCTGGACATCAAGCCGGAAGTAGCGAAAGCACTTAAAAAAAGAGCTCCGGTGGTAGCGCTGGAGAGCACCATACTCAGCCACGGCATGCCCTTCCCGGAGAATCTGGGATTCGCGGCGCAGGTGGAGGACGTCATCCGTCAGGAAGGCGCCGTTCCGGTGACCATGGCCCTAATAGACGGCCGCATAAAAGTAGGTCTGGACGAGGAGTCGCTTCGTGTAATGTGCGAGGCGAAGAACGTCGGCAAGGTCAGCCGCAGAGATTTTGCGGTATATCTGGCTGAGAAGAAGACCGGAGCCACCACAGTCGCGTCCACCATGATGTGCGCGGCGGCCGCGGGCATTAAGATCTTCGCGACCGGCGGAATAGGCGGCGTACACAGAGGCGGCGAAGTTTCCATGGACATCTCCGCGGACCTTCAGGAGCTGGGAAACACGCCGGTGGCAGTCGTCTGCGCGGGCGCCAAGCAGATACTGGACATAGGCCGCACCCTGGAGTATCTGGAGACCATGGGCGTACCCGTGATAGGCAACGGCACGTACGAGTTCCCCGCTTTCTACTGCAGGAACAGCGGTCACAAGCTGGATCTTGCGGCAAAGGACGAAGCCGAGATAGCAAGGATAATCAAGACCTCCGCGGACCTTGGGCTTAAGGGCGGCATACTAATAGGCAACCCCTGCCCCGAGGAATACGCCAAGGACTTTAACGAAATGGAAGTAGTGATCCGTCAGGCCATGGCGATGGCCGACGCCAAAGGAATACACGGCAAGGCTCTTACGCCCTTCCTGCTGGCCACCATAGTTGATCTGACCGGCGGCGAATCCCTTAAGACCAACATCCAGCTGGCCCTCAACAACGCTCGCTGCGCGGCTAAGATAGCCGTGGAACTGTCGAAACTGTAGGATCGAAGTAAACAATATCAGAAATTCAAAAGGACCGCAGAACTTTGCGGTCCTTTGTTGTTCTTATGATCTGCGAACCATTACACGCACGGTTCCGTTGATCAATGTTCCGGCGTGTGTGGATCCTATTACTCCAGCGCCTGAGCCAGATCGGCTATAAGGTCTTCCTTGTCTTCCAGACCGCAGGATATGCGTACCAGACCCGCGGGAATGCCGGCTGCCGCAAGCTGCTCATCCGTCATCTGACGGTGGGTGGACGTTGCCGGGTTGAGACAGCAGGTGCGAGCGTCCGCAACGTGAGTCTCTATCGCCGCAAGCTTAAGCTTCTTCATGAATGCCTCGGCTGCCTTGCGGCCGCCCTTTATCTCGAAGGACACAACGCCGCATCCGCCGTTTCCGAGGTACTTCTGCGCCCTCTCGTAGTAGGGGTCGCTCTTAAGCCCCGGATAGTGGACAGCCTCCACCGCGGGGTGATTCTCCAGGAACTCAGCCACAGCCTGGCCGTTCTCCACGTGCTTTGGCATGCGGACGTGCAGGGACTCCAGTCCAAGGTTGAGGTAGAACGCGTGCTGCGGGGACTGTATGCATCCAAGGTCCCTCATAAGCTGGCTGGTAGCCTTGGTAATGAAGGCGCCCGCGTTGCCGAACTTCTCCGCGTATACTATGCCGTGGTAGGATTCGTCCGGAGTGCAAAGACCGGGGAACTTGTCCGCGTGGGCCATCCAGTCGAACTTTCCGGAGTCCACTATGGCTCCGCCCACCGCAACGCCGTGGCCGTCCATGTACTTGGTGGTGGAATGCGTAACTATGTCCGCGCCCCACTCTATGGGTCTGCAGTTTACAGGCGTGGGGAAAGTGTTGTCCACGATAAGGGGAACCCCGTGAGTATGCGCCGCTTTGGCGAACTTCTCTATGTCCAGGACGGTAAGAGCCGGGTTGGCTATGGTCTCGCCGAACACCGCGCGGGTGTTGTCCTTAAACGCCGCGTTAAGCTCCTCTTCCGTGCAGTCCGGGGACACGAAGGTGGACTCTATGCCCATCTTCGCCATGGTGACGGAGATCAGGTTGAACGTGCCGCCGTATATGGAAGACGACGCAACTATGTGGCTGCCTGCTTCGCAGATGTTGAACAGCGCGAAGAAATTCGCCGCCTGTCCGGACGACGTAAGCATGCCCGCCGTACCGCCCTCGAGCGCGGCTATCTTAGCCGCCACGTGGTCGTTGGTGGGGTTCTGGAGCCTGGTGTAGAAGTAACCGCTGGCCTCCAGATCGAAGAGCTTGCCCATGTCCTCCGACGTATCGTATTTAAACGTTGTAGACTGTATTATCGGTACCTGGCGGGGCTCGCCGTTTCCGGGCGTGTAGCCTGCCTGCACGCATTTAGTTCCAAGCTTCTGATCTTTCATTATTTATCTCCTCACATTTAAAGAGGCCGGTTCCAGTGTCAGACCAATGACACAGAGGACCGTCCCCAATGTCATCTATTTCCACTTGAATCCGACAAGGCCTACGACGTAGAGCACTATTACTATTATCGGAACCACGAACTGGAAGATGGGCTTCATCCAGTTCCTTACCTTAAGGCCCTTGCCGGCGTTGGCTTCTTCAACAAAGTTGTCCCAGCCCCAGCCGAAGCGCTTGCTTACGCAGAAGACCGTCATTATGAACGCGCCTATGGGCAGCAGGTTGTTGCTTACGATGAAGTCCCAAAGATCCAGCCAGGCGCTTCCGTCCGCGAAGGGCTGGAAGTGGAACTTGCTGTATCCGAGAGCTGTGGTGATCGCAAGCACGAACACTATTATTCCGGAGACTAAAGCGCCCTTCTTTCTGCCCCAGCCGGTAAGCTCCCTTATGCAGGCGAGTATGTTCTCGCATACCGCGATAACCGTGGAGAACGCGGCGAAGGTCATGAACAGGAAGAATATGGTGCCCCATACCCTGCCGCCTGCCATGCTGTTGAACACGCCCGCCATGGTATTGAAGAGCAGAGCCGGACCGGCGTCTACCTCAAGACCAAGGGACGTGCAGGCCGGGAAGATGATAAGGCCGGACATAAGAGCCACGAAGGTGTCCAGAACGATCACGTTCACGGACTCGCCCATAAGGCTGCGCTCTTTTCCGATGTAGCTTCCGAATATGGCCATGGAACCAATGCCCAGGGACAGCGTAAAGAACGCCTGGTTCATGGCCGCCACAATTACGTTAAAATTGATCTTGCTGAAATCCGGAACCAGGTAGAATCTAAGGCCGTCGGCAGCGCCCTTAAGTGTAAAGCTTCTTACGGCAAGAACTATCATGAGGATCAGCAGAGCCACCATCATGTACTTGGAGACTCTCTCAAGGCCGGACTGCAGCTTAAAGGACAGCAGCACGAAAGCGATCACTACTACAGCCGCCATGTAGCCCATGTTGAGCCCGGGGTTTGTGATCATCGGGACGAAGCCCAGATCCGCGGTGTTTCCGCGCAGGAAGCTTACAAAGTAGTAGAGTATCCAGCCGGTGACCACGGTGTAGAACGCCATGAGCGCGAAATTGCCTATCATAGCCAGCACGCCGTGCCAGTGCCATTTCTGGCCGGGCTTTTCCAGCTTCTGGTACATCTTTACCGGGCTTGCCTGAGATGCGCGCCCCAGAGCGAATTCCACGGTCATGGCCGGGATGCCCAGCAGTATAAGGCAGATGATGTAGACGATGACGAACGCCGCGCCTCCGTTCTGACCTGTCATCCAGGGGAACTTCCAGACGTTTCCGCAGCCTATGGCGCATCCGGCGCTCAGCAGTATGAAGCCAAGACGGCTTCCGAGCCTTTCTCTTTCCATAAGTTTAAGTCCGTTTCTAAATAACTAAGACAAGAATTGCATAATATAATAATATAGCACTGCGGGCAGAGATTTTCCACAACGAATATTACGTGATATAATAAGACCGAAAAGGATCACCACTGCTTAAGCGGAGCTAAAGAAAATGGAACAGATCAAAAGACAGCAGCACGAGATAAAACAGCGCCGCGCCCTTCTGGACGAAAACGGACATCTTACCGAGCCCGGCTACACAAAAGGCCTTCTTATGGACTACGACCGCTCTAAAATAAAGGGCGGAGCCATGCGCATAAAGGAATGGGACTACTATCTGATAACCACGCGGGACTTTGCCGTGGCGCTTACGATAGACGACAACTCGTACATGGGTCTGGACAGCATATCGCTCCTGGACTTCGAAAAGCGCTGGGAGCACACCAGCAGCCCCATGGCCTTCTTTACCGGCGGCAAAAAGAACTTCCCGGCAGGCTCGGACAAGGGCGACGTTAAGACCTCCGGTAAAGGCTACAGCATTAGCTTTGAGCATAAGGGGGACCACAGACTGCTGAAATTCCACATGGACGATTTCTGCGGCGGCAACCCCATAGACGGAGAGATCCGTCTGGAGAACCCCCAGCAAGAGTCCGTGGTGATAGTAACGCCCTTCGCCGAGAAGAAGACAGCGTTCTACTACAACCAGAAGATCAACTGCCTTAAGGCTTCCGGCAAGGTGACCTTTGCGGGCAGGACCTACGACTTCGACCGTCCGGACGCTTACGGCGTACTGGACTGGGGACGCGGAGTCTGGACCTATAACAACACATGGTACTGGGGAAGCGCCTCGGGGAACGTGGAGATGCCTGCGGAGAGTGAAGGATCGGCTGACGGCACTGGAAAGACGGTCCTTGTGCCCTTTGGCTGGAACATAGGCTACGGATTCGGGGATACCTCGGCCGCTACGGAAAACATGCTGTTC
>JAILDA010000058.1 GCA_024689865.1 Clostridia bacterium
TCTTGTGCCAAAATTCGAGATAGACCTTTTCGTCCTGTCCCACGAGGACTGGGCCAGAAAGCAGATTGCAAAGCAGGCTAAGGCCAGGGCCGCGGCAGGAGACGTTAAGGTCATGACTCCCGAGCAGTTCAACCGCCTTAAAAAGCTGGCAAAACAGTACATACCCGGCAGGATAGAGCATTTCGCAAGGCTTGCGGGAGTTTCCGGAAGGGTAAGGAGCGTGTCGATAAGATGCCAGAAGACACGCTGGGGCAGCTGCACCGCCAAGGGAGACATAAGCATGAACTGCCTGCTGATGCTGGCGCCCAAGGAAGTCCTGGATTCCGTATGTGCGCACGAGGTCTGCCATCTGCTGGAGATGAACCACTCGGGACGTTTCTACGCGGAGCTTCTGCGCATCTTCCCGGAATATAAAAAACACAACGCGTGGCTGAAGAAGAACGGACCGGTGCTGCAGTCCATGGTGCCGCGCTGAGTCTTAAAACGACCGCGTTTTTATCAATTCTTCACAGAATCTATATGTACTTTGCGGAAAAACGATTATAATAAGACCGTAAGTTAGGTTATCCCGTGTTGTAGGAAAGGGGACTGAACAAAATGACTCTCACCAAAAGACTTATCGCTGCCGTTCTGGCCGTAGCTCTGGCTCTTACCTGCCTGGCCGCATGCGGAAATTCCGCTGCTTCCGTTGTCAACCGCAACCCGGACAGCAAGAGAGGCACCAGCATCCACAGCGGATTCTAGGTCATGAAGATCACTTATTACGGACATTCCTGCTTTACACTGGATTCGGACGGCTATGTAATAGCCCTGGATCCGTACGACAGCGGCGTACCCGGATACGGGGATCTTAAGCTGTCCGCAAACAAGGTCTACTGTTCGCACGGACATATGGACCATGCTTATACGGACGCTGTGGAGATAGTACCCGCAAAACGCCCCAGTCCTTTCGAGGTAACGGAACTGGAACTTCCTCACGACGACGCGAACGGCGCAAAGAGGGGATTCACCTTCATCCGCCTGTTTAAAGCCGAGGGAAAGACCGTGGTGCACTACGGCGATCTGGGCTGTCCGTTAACGGAAAGGGCAGAAGAGCTCTTTAAGAACGCGGACGTGGCTCTCGTACCGGTGGGCGGCTTCTTTACCATAGACGCTCCCGCGGCGCTGGAGCTGATCGGGCGCACGAAGCCTGCTCTGGTCATCCCCATGCACTACAGAAAAGGTGATCAGGGATTAAGGCCCATCGCGGAGCTTTCGGATTTCCTAAAGCTGTGCGAGGGCAGGGATCTGAACGTGGTCCCGCTGGAATATCAGGAATCATACGAAATATAAATTACGTAAACATAAGCGCATTAATAAGACCGGAGCATATGCCCCGGTCTTTTATTGTTCTTCTTTTCCTGTACTCTGTTTTACAGCAGGTCTTTCGCGCCGTTACATGGATCCTTTGTGCGCGCTGTAGTACTTGGCAAGTCCGCCTTCCGCTGTCTCTCTGTAATTCTTCCCAAGATCCTTTCCGGTCTCGTACATGGTCTTTACTATCGTGTCGAAGGATATCTTTCTTGAGTTTGTAAGGAAATGCGCCAGTGACACTGCGTTTATCGCTCTCATCGCGGCTACTGCGTTGCGTTCTATGCAGGGGATCTGCACCAGTCCGTCTACCGGATCGCAGGTAAGCCCCAGCATGTGTTCCATGCTTATCTCCGCCGCATATTCTATCTGGTCCATGCTCATCCCCAGAAGCTCCGCCAGACCGGCTGCCGCCATGCAGCAGGCCGTGCCTATCTCTGCCTGGCATCCGCATTCCGCTCCGGAGATCGAAGCGTTAGTCTTTATGATGTTGCCTATCACTCCTGCTGTGGCAAGAGCTTTTTGTATCTGCTCGTCGGATATTCCAAGCTTCAGCTGATTGTAATACAGGACCGCAGGCACAACGCCGCTGGCTCCGCAGGTAGGCGCCGTTACCACCGTTCCTGCTCCCGCGTTCTGCTCAGCCGCGGCGAAGGCGTAAGCGCATACTATGCGGTTCTCGCGGGTCTCGGGCGTTTCGGAAGGGGAGAACTGGCCAAAAAGATATCCTGCCTTTCTCTGGACGTCCAGTCCGCCCGGCAGGGTCCCCTTTGCCGCCAGACCTTCCCGGATGGCGTTCTTCATGGCTTCCCAGACCTGTGCCATGTAGTCCCAGAGCTGCGGGCCTTCCATCTGCTCCGCGTACTGCCATATGCGCATGCTTCTCTGGGCGCAGTAATGGGATATCTCGTTGAAGCTGTTCTGCGGGTAGACTTCCGGCGCTTCAACGTACTCTGTGTCGGCAAGCCTTATGGCTCCGCCGCCTATGCTGTAGACCCTCTTAGTGTCCAGGACCTTTCCGTCCTTGAGGGGGCTGATGTCCATGCCGTTGGGATGCTCCAGGCCCTCGTCGTGCTCCGTGTCGAACGTTATCTCCACCGGGAGGGGCGCAAAGCTTTCCTCCAGGACTTTGTCGGTCATGTGGCCGCGGCCTGTCTTTGCCAGTGACCCGTACAGCGTAACTTTAAAAGCGTCCGCCTGCGGAAACAGTTCCCTAAGCAGGTGCGCCGCGCGCTCCGGGCCCATGCTGTGCGAGCTGGACGGTCCTTTTCCGATCCTGTAGAGGTGAGTAAGACTTTTCATTGCTTTATTAGCTTCAGAACTCGAATTCCGTGCCGAATTCCTCGCGCAGAGCCTTGGAAAGTTCGGTCTTGTTGTCTATGGTGCGTTCTTCCAGCACGTTCCCGCTGGGGTCTTTAAGGGTTATTACGGAGGTCTTTGCTGTGTGCACCGGTCCGTCGCTTACAAGGTTCTTGCGGTTCTCTTCGGGCGTC
>JAILDA010000070.1 GCA_024689865.1 Clostridia bacterium
TCCGTGGCCTGCTCCCTTGTAAGCGTGGGAAGCGTTCCGGTAAGCACGAAGGTCTTTCCGGCAAAGCGGGCGTCCTTCCTGCTCTGCGCGGCCTTGGACTTGGTGTTTACGCCCAGAGCCTGAAGTTCTTCCACGATCCGCCTGTTTTCCGGCTGCGCGAAGAATTCCACTATCCCGCCGGCTACTATGTCTCCGAAATCCTGGATCTGCGTAAGCTCCTCCAGAGGAGCATCCATTACGGCCTGCATGTCCGCGTATCTCGCGGCCAGAGCCTTTGCGCTCTGCCTTCCTACGTTGCGTATGCCAAGGCCGGTTATCAGCCTGTCTATGTCGTTGTCCTTGGACTTTTCGACCGCCGCGATGATGTTGTCTACGGACTTTTCCTTGCCCACGATGCCCTCTTCTATGAGGCGCTCGCGGTGCTCTTTGATCCTGTAGATGTCCGGGATGCGCTTTATGTAGCCCTCGGATATGAGAGCCTCCACGGCAGACGGTCCGAAGCCTTCTATGTTCATGGCGTCCTTGGACGCGAAGTACGCAAGGGACCTGGAGTCCTTGGCCGGACAGGACGTTCCGGTGCAGTGCAGATGCGCGCCTTCCGCCTCTCTTTCCGCGGGAGCTCCGCAGACCGGGCAGAACTTAGGCATCTCAAAACGCTTGCTGTCTTCCGGACGCTTTTCCTTAACAACGCTCAGAACCTCCGGGATTATGTCCCCGGCCTTCTGAACTATTATGGTATCGCCTATGCGCACGTCTTTTTCGTCTATGTAGTCCTGATTATGGAGAGTGGCTCTGGCGACCGTGGTCTCCGCAAGTCTTACAGGCTTAAGGATGGCCAGCGGGGTCATGCGGCCGGTGCGTCCCACCTGCACAACTATGTCCTCCAGTACGGTCTCCTTCTGCTCCGGCGGATACTTGTATGCTACCGCCCAGCGCGGGACCTTGGAAGTAAGCCCAAGGACCTCCCTCTGGGCAAGGTCGTTCACCTTTACCACGGCGCCGTCCAGCCCGTAATCCAGGGACCATCTGATCTTTCCTATATGGTCTATGGCGTTCCATACCTCTTCCGGAGTGGACGCCAGTATGGGCTCCTCCAGAACGTGGAAGCCCTGCGACGCAAGGTATTCGAAGGTCTCCAGATGTGTCCTGAAAGTCCTTCCTTCCGCTATCTCCAGATTGAAAATGAATATGTTGAGTCCGCGTTCCTTAACGACAGCCGGATCCAGCTGACGCAGCGTTCCCGCGGCGAAATTGCGCCTGTTCTGATAGGTCTTTCCACCGCTCTGTTCCTGCTTTCTGTTGGCCGCCTCGAAGTGCTCCGTATCCATGTAGCATTCTCCGCGCACCTCCAGGTACGGTATCTTGTCCGGTATCTCCTTGGGGATTGCCGGTATCTGCAACGAGTTCTCGTAGACGCTCTCGCCTACGGCACCGTCCCCGCGGGTTATTGCGTCCTCCAGCCTGCCGTTGCGGTAGCGGAGCACAAGTGTAAGACCGTCTATCTTCTTTTCCACGGAGAACTTAGCGTCCGGGAACTGCTGGAGGACCCTCTCCACGAAGGCTATCACTTCCTCCTTGGAGAAGACATCCTGGAGCGATATTACAGGTACGTCGTGCTCTACCTTGCGGAACTCGCGCTTTGCGGTGCCGCCCACCCTTCTGGTTGCGAGGCTGTCCGTTCTCGCAAGCAGCGGGTTCTCCGCCTCCAGCTTTCGGAGCTCCCTGGTAAGAGCGTCGTACTCGAAGTCCGATATCTCCGGGTCGTCGTTGTTGTAGTAGCGGTTGGCATGATACTCCACTAAAGCGTAGAGTTCGTCCATTCTTGCTTTTACATCCATCGCTGTGTCCTCTTTTACAGCTTGTACCGCGCGCCGGCTGCGGCGCGGCTCTATATCCTCTTGAGCGGGGCCAGATCCTTTGCCAGTTTCTTGGTCCCGAAAAGATCGAATACTATCGTGAGCACGGTGCCGTTTACGGTTATTACCGTGCCGTCGCCGAACTTGGGGTGGTTGACCCTGTCCCCGGGGTTTACGGTCTCACCGGCCAGAGTAGCCTGCTTCTTGATAAGCTCGCTGCCCTGCTTTACGGCGTAGACCTGCTTTATCGGCGATATGTAATCCCCGTGCGAATAACTGCTGTCCGCGGAGGATCTGTACTTGTCGTAGGAGAGTCCCAGACCCTTCTTTTCGTAGAGCGGCGAGCCGCCCATGAACCTGCGGTCTATCTCCTTAAGGAACATGCTTTCGGAGGTGTAGTCCGTCTTTCCGTAGAGCATGCGAGTCTCGGCGCTGGTAAGGAAGAGTTTCTCCTTGGCTCGGGTCATGCCTACGTAGCAGAGGCGCCTCTCCTCCTCCGGATCTGCGTTCTTTTCCAGCGAGCGGTAGCTCGGGAAGAGCCCTGTCTCCATGCCCGGCATGAATACCACAGGGAACTCCAGACCCTTGGCGGAGTGCAGAGTCATAAGCACTACCGCATCCTGATCCGGGTCGTGGCTGTCTATGTCCGAAACGAGGGCTATGCCCTCCATGAAGTTTTCCAGCGTCAGCGCTTCGCCGAGTTTTTCCGCGTCCGCCTGCTTTTCAGCTATTACGGACTTGAATTCCAGAAGGTTCTCTATGCGGCCTTCCGACTCTACGGATACCTGCTCTTCCAGAGAGGATAGATAGTCGGAACGCACCAGCAGAGTGTCGTAGATGTCCGCCACCGGCATGCTGTCCTTCTGGGCGTTGAGCGAAAGGATGAGTTCCGAGAACTTCTTGAGCTCCCCTGCCGCCCTGGCGCTCATCTCTTCCTGAACGGCGCTTCCGGCTATGGCTTCCAGAAGGCTCCAGCCGTTGGCCGAAGCGATCTTTTCTATAAGTTCCATGGACTTGCTGCCTATGCCGCGCTTGGGCTCGTTGATGATCCTGCGCAGGCTTACGTCGTCCCTCGGGTCCTGCACCAGCCTCATGTAGCACAGCATGTCCTTTATTTCCTTGCGGTCGTAGAAACGCATGCCGGAGAGCACCTGGTAAGGCACACCCTTAGCGGCGAACTGCTCCTCGAAACGCCTGGACTGCACGTTTGTGCGGTACAGAACGGCAAAGTCCGAATACTTAAGTTCCGGATCCTTGCGCATAAGTTCCTTTATCTTGGCGGCGGTCCAGCGGGCTTCCTCGTGATCGTCGTCCGCGCGGTAGTACTGCACTTTGTCTCCGTCGTCCGCGCTGGTCCAGAGCTTCTTGTCCTTTCTTGCGCGGTTGCGGCTTATAACGCTGTGGGCCGCGGAAAGTATGTTGCCCTTGGACCTGTAGTTCTGCTCCAGCTTTATTACCTTGGCGCCCGGGAAATCCTTCTCGAATTCCAGAATGTTGCGTATGTCCGCGCCGCGCCACTCGTAAATGCACTGGTCGTCGTCTCCTACCACGCACACGTTGCCGCTCTCTTTGCCCAGCAGATGGATGAGCTTGTACTGAAGCATGTTGGTGTCCTGGTACTCGTCCACCATTATGTATCTGAACCTGCGGCGATACTCCTCCAGCACGTCCGGATGTTCCGTAAACAGCCTTACCGCGTTAAGGATAAGGTCGTCGAAGTCCATGGCGTTGCACTGCTTAAGGGTCTTCTGGTATCTGTCGTAGACCTCCGCCAGCGCCTTGTGCACCGGGGATATCCTCGCGGCCTCCAATGCGTAGTCCTCCGGCGTCTTTTCTTTCTCCTTACAGTCCGATATTACGCTGAGCACGTATGCCGGAGCGAAACGCTTCTCGTCCAGCTGCATGTCCTTTATTATCTTTTTTACTACGGACTTCTGGTCCACGGGGTCGTAGACGGCAAAGCTCTTTTCGTAGCCGAGCTTGTCACCGTCGTATCTTAATATCCTGAGACACGCGGAATGGAAGGTCTGGATCCACATTCCGGGCTTGGGACCCACCAGAGCCTCCACCCTTTCCCTCATCTCGCCCGCGGCCTTGTTTGTAAAGGTGACAGCCAGTATGGAATAGGGGTTTATGCCGCATTCCTTTATCATGTAGGCGATGCGGTGAGTCATGGTGTTCGTCTTTCCGGAACCGGCTCCTGCCAGTATAAGAAGAGGCCCCTCGGTATGCGTGGCGGCCTCGTACTGCTGAGGATTCAGTTTCTGTAAATAGTCCTGCATTTTTCAGCTTTTCCTGCCCTTTTTTCTACAGGTCTATTCTATCACATCGGGGGTGAGATTTCCATAGATATCGGCCTGCTGCTTTACGGTGGGACCGTACTCGTTGAGCAGTTCTATGTGGTCCATCTCCCCTATTATCGATGCGTACTCAAGAATGAATCTTGTCTTCCATTTTTTCCAGGTGTTGGGGTGCGCAAAGGAGAATGCCTTTTCAGACCAGGAGCAGCCTTTTCCGCCCTGTATGCCTTTGCATCCGTGGTGGACCGTATGATACAGAACACCGCTGCGGTATTCTTCCGGCACCTTCTGGAGCGCCCTGTCCACTTCCGATATGCGCCTTTTAAGATCCGCTATCCTTAAGGCTTTTTCTTCCGTCGGTCGCGCGCCGTAGCCTTTTGCGGACGACTCCCTTACGAAACAGCCGGACGGAGCTATGTCCTGCATGTACCTTCTGAGCAGTTCTTTATTGATCGGATACTCCGAGATCTTCAAGACGAGCATCTTGTATTCCGCGGGACTTCCGAATATGCTGGAGCTGTTCTTACCTGTGTCCATCTTCTGCTGCGGCTACGGCTGCGTTCCGCTGACCCACCCACTCACAGATCTTGTTCATCTCGTAATCCGTAAGCGTTATGCCTCTGGAGCTCTTCTTGTGGTCCGGCGTCCAGTCCCTGATGTCGAACTTGGCCGGTCTGTCGCACCATGAAATGTAATTGAGCTCTCTTGCCCAGCCCGAAGCGCTGGCTCTTAAGACTCCCAGATGCTCCAGTATGGTGAAGCTGACGGCATCTGTGCTTTCCGTTGAGGAACCGTTTGCGGAGCGGGCTGTGCGGCCTGTCCCGGCCTGTGCTTCTGTCATGTCTTTCTCCTTTCTTCCCCGAAAACAACGAAAGCAAAGGTATCGTAGCATCTGACATTACACGTGTCAACGGAACGGGTAAATGTGTGTACCGTTTTTAACTAATAAGACAATCGTCGATCCCGAAAAGGTAAAGATAGGCCTTCCTGACGGGCATTCCGCCTATGGTCTGAAGAGCCTCTTTGTAGAGCTCCAGCTGCTTTGAGTAGCGCTCCGCAAGTATCTCTTTGGAGGACTCCGGGTCCTTGGGATCCACGTAGCTGCTCTTGTAGTCTACCAGCACGCAGCCGTCGCCTTCGCGGAACCAGCAGTCTATTACGCCCTGGACCACTACGTCCCTTCCGTCCAGCTTTGTGGCCAGGATGAAGGGCGATTCCTTGTGGATCTCCTCCGACGCCAGAGCCCTTCTTCCGGGCTCGGACATGAAGAACGCCGCAATACGCTCCGGATCCACCAGGGATGCTTCTTTTTCGCTGAGTATGTTCTTTCCTATAAGCTCTTCTATGAAAGCTGCGATGTCCCGAGGGCTCTTGCCTTCCGGCACGAAGGGTATGTGCTCCATCACCTTGTGATAAGCGTTGCCCTTGGTGATCGCGTCGGAAGCGGCCCGTCCGGTACCGGACTTTACGCGCACGTGCGTCTTGGGAGCCGCCATGGCCGTTATCTCCGATACGCTGTATTTTCTCTTGAGCAGTTCCTGAGGATCCGGCTCGCAGCGGAACGAGAGCCGCTCCCTTATTGCAGCCATGTCCATGGGAAGCTTGGACTCGTCCACGTCGAATCCGAAGCGTATGCCGCGAACTATCTCTGCCCTGCGCGGGTCGTCCTTTACGGCTCCGAACGATTCTTTATCCCTTACTATCACGTTGTTCTTGGGGATGCACCCGTACACCATGTTAAGGAAGGACTTGAGGCGTCTACTGCTGCTTACCGCGGAGCGCGCGAACGCCGGAGCGTCGGACACTGCCGCGCTCATTACGAGTATGTCCTTGGCCCTTGTAAGCGCAACGTAGAGTATCCTTATCTCCTCCGCAAGGCTCTCGCGCTTCTTGCGAAGTTCTATGAGTCTTCTGCTCAGCGGCACCGCCGTTATTCCGGTGCGGGGGTCCTTAAGTTTAAGCGACACACCTATGTCCTTGTGGATGCGCAGAGCGCTCTTCTCCCTTCCGCGGTCCCTGTCGGATGCCATTCCGGCAAGCAGCACGAAGGAGAATTCCATGCCCTTGCTCTTATGGATAGTCATTATGCGGACTACGTCATCCGCCTCCGAGAGAACAGCTGCCTGACCCGTACCTACGCTCTGTTTTCCCGCAAGAAGCTCCATGTACGCGACGAACCCACCTATGCCTTCTGCAGACTCCTGCTCGAAGGCTGCCGCCCTGTCCGCCATGGCGCGAAGGTTGGCCATCCTCTGGCGTCCTCCGGGAAGAGCCATGGCAAAATCCGAAACACCGCTCTCCGAGAGCATCTTCCATATGAAGTCCGCAAGAGGAAGCGCCGCGGCCGCTTTTCTCCATCCGCGGATCTTTTCCAGGAACGCCGCAGCCTTAAGCCTGAGGGGTTCGTATCCGTCGTTTCGGGGCTCCTCAGCAAACAGACGGAGCGCGTCGTAATACGAGCTCTTTCTGCCGGCAGGCGACGCGATCCTTATCTCCGCCAGATCCTTTGCGGAAAAACCGCTGCCGGAAAAATGCATGGCGCTTATAAGGGGCACATCCTGGGCAGGATCGTCCGTTATCCGCAGGAAATTAAGGAATATCTGTATCTCGGGCGTATCGAAATAGCCCTCGCCCCCGGCAAGGAAGGCAGGGATGCCCATGTCCGTAAATGTCTTGTAGTACGTATCCGCAGCGTTCTTTGCTGAGCGCAGGAGAACCGCCATGTCGGAATACCTGAGGGGAACGGTGCCCTTTTCGGAAGGCACCGGGGTCTTGTGGTATTTCTTGATCACCTCGGCCGCGTTCAGGGCTTCCAGTTCAACGGCGCTCAGATCCGCTATCTCCTGATCCGCCTCGGACTCCTCCGAAAGCGACTTGGAGATAAGGTATAGCTCCGGATCGTAGAGCGGTCCGTCGCCGGAGGCCGGTCCTCCGTACAGCATGGACCTGCTGTCGTACTCCATGCCCACGGTACGCTCGGTCATTATGTCCTTAAAGACCTTGTTTACCAGATCGATGACGGGACGCTTGCTACGGAAATTCATGTTAAGGTCTATCGCAGCGGAATCCTTTACAAGGCCCGCGGAATAGTCCTTGTATTTCTGTATGAATATGCCCGGTTCGGCAAGACGGAACTTGTATATGCTCTGCTTTACGTCGCCGACCATGAAAACGTTATTGCCGCGGCTGAGCCTTTTTACCAGTTCCTCCTGTACGTAGTTGCAGTCCTGATACTCGTCCACGAATATGCAGTCGAAACGGTCGCGGAGCTCCTGCCGCACGCCCGCATCCTCCAGTATGCGCAGCGCAAAATGGTCCGCGTCGGAGAAGTCCATAAGGCCTGCGGACAGCTTCTTTTGGCTGTATCTTTCGGAGAACTCCCTGGTGAACCTGCAGATGCTCTTAAGCTGCGCAAGTAGAAGCTCGTTCTCCTTTTTCAGCGTTTCTTTGTCCACGCCGGCAAGCAGCGCCGCGGCTTCCTTAAGCGACTTTTTTCCGTCGTCCCGGCAGGTCTTTACCTCTTCCGCTATGCGCTGGTACCCAGGCTTTTCTTCCTTGTTCGCGGAAAGCGCCGGCATGCTGGCCGCGGCTAGTTCCGCCAGTGCCTGCACCGCCCTGTCCGTGTCGCCGGCCCCGAAAAGCTCCAGAATGCTGCGTATCCTGCCGCTGTATTCCTCCACCTTTTCCGCAAGCCTGGGCATGGAAGCCACTCCGTCGACCAGCGGCTGTCTGAGCAGTCCGGAAGCCTGATCGAAGCAGCCCAAAGCCTCGCGGAGCTTGTCTTCCGCATCCCCGGCAGCCTCCGCCAATATCGCGTCCGCGTCCAGGAACTCCCCGGACTCCACTTTGGACAGCCAGTCCATTGGATCCGGCATGCTCTGGATGAATGTGTAAAGATCCAGGATCATTGCCCTGGCGGCTTCGTTGTTCTTTGGTGAACAGTTGTGGATCAGAAAGTCCTTGAACTCCTTGTCGTCCGCTTCGAAAAGAGCCTCGAACATCTCGTCCAGGACTTCGTTCCTGAAAATGTTCTGTTTGTATTCGTCGCACACGCCAAGCCCGGGCGGCACGTCTATTATGTGGTAATACTCCCTGTAGATGTCCATGGCCAGGGAGCTGAAAGTGCTGATGTGAGTCTTGGAAAAAAGCGGATCGGGAACTTTTTCGAGTATGCGCCTGCGCATCTCTCCTGCCGCGGACGTTGTGAACGTTATTATAAGCATGGACTCCAGCTCCGTGCCTTCGTCCACCAGCCGGGAGACCCTTTCTGACAGCACCGCGGTCTTTCCGGAACCCGCCGCTGCGGATACCAGAAGGTTGCGGCCTCTTTCCTCTATGGCCCTTTTCTGCTGCTCTGTCCATTTCTTTTCGGACATGGTCAGTCTTCCTTTCCGGCGTTTCCGCCCGCCGCAAGACCTGTCAGGAACGCCCAGTTAAGGTTGAAGCCGCCGCAGGGTCCGTCGTAGTCCAGAAGCTCTCCGGTAATGTACAGACCTTTGCACAGCACGGACTCGAAGGTCTCCGGATCCACCTCGGACAGGGGAACTCCGCCGCGCGTTACCTGCGCGGTCTTCCACCCTCTTGTTCCGGTAACTATAAAACTAAGATCCTTGGCAGAGCGTCCCTTGCCCGGCTCTTCTATGTATTCCGCAAGCTTTTCGGGAACAAGGCCCTTAAGACCCGTGCCGAAAGTGCGGCGTCTTTCTGTAAGCATTTTCTCCAGTTCTTCCGCAGTCTTTTCCGGGAAGAAGTCCAGGCTCAGAATGTAGACCGTGCCTGCCTGCAGCCTTAGATATCTGCTCAGATCCATTACGCATATCCCGGAGATGCCGTTTCTGGTAAACTGCACCTCGCCCTCTTCGCTGACCGGAAGTTCCGGTCTTTCCCGGCTGTCTGCTCCTGCATTGCCGGATGCGTAGATGCTGCAGAATTCTCCTCCGCAGCTTATCCCGCTCTCCATGGAAAGCGTTGCTTTTGCAAGCGCCCTTATGCCGTGAAGAGCTTCCAGATCCTCCGCGCAGACCATGGCGTCCAGAGCGGGGATAGGCCTTTCCACGCTGTGTCCGAATGCCTTTGCAAGCTTGTAGCCGTCGCCGTAGCAGCCGTACTGTATGCCGGCCTTTCCGCCGCACGCAAGAATCAGGGCGCGGGAAACGAAGGCCCTGCCGTCCTCGGTCTTTACGGTAAAAACTCCGCCGTTCTTTTCCGCGGATACTGCTCTGGCGTTAAGGATGAGATCCGCTCCCGACGCAGCATTTGCAAGGGCTTCCGCCACTGTCGCGGCCTCGAAGCTGCGCGGGTATATCCTGCCCTCTTCCACGGCCGGCTCTATGCCCGCAAGCTGTCTTAAGCGCTCCACGACGACAGCGCTCCGCGGAGCGTCGACGTTGCTGTAGTTGCACCTTCCGTTGCCCGTGGCGCGTATCTTTCTGCCGGGCGCGTCGTTTCTTTCCAGCAGCGCAGTCTTAAGACCGCGTTCTGACGCCGCGGCCGCAGCCGCAAGCCCCGACGCTCCGGCACCTATAATCAATACATCGTATGCAGTCATTTCCTGTTATCCTCCGTTCCGGTCCTCCGGCCTCGGGCGATATGCTCTGATATTTTATTTTATCATATCCGCAAAGGATGATATACTGAAAAAGCTATGGAAAAGAAACAGTTCTCCGGCGCGGTGCTAACCGGCGGAAGATCCAAAAGGATGGGAAAAGACAAGGCCTCTCTGGTCATAAACGGCAGGTCTCTGCTTGAGATGCAGTTGGAAAAGCTTAGGGCCGCCGGAATTAAAGACCTTATGGTCTGCGACGCGCCGGGAAACGGCAGGAACATCCCCGCGGACGCAAGGCTGGTGGAAGATCTGCTGACGGACAAAGGTCCCCTGTGCGCGATTGCTTCGGCGCTCAGCGCCTCGGGCGCGGAATGCTGCGTCATTCTCAGCGTGGACGCCGCAGCCGTAAGTGCGGAATCCGTCGGAAAGCTTATTCGGACCGCGGAAGAAAGCTCCGCGGATATAGTGATACTGGCCTCGCCATCGGGGATCCAGCCGCTCATAGGGGTCTACAAAAAGTCCCTGGCGGAGGATGCGCTGGCGCTGGTAAACAGCGACAGGCTTGCCGTACGGGAACTGTTCCGCGATCATCCGCCCGTGCTCCTGGAACTTCCGGACGATTCGCCGGAGCTGCTGAACTGCAACACTCCGGAAGACCTGGAAAAGTTTACCGCACTTGCGGCAGAACGCCATCAGTAATATAATGACCTTATCAGGGACATATCCCTGAAACATACGAATACACGATCCTCCGAGCCCTCGGACCTAAGGCGCCTGCTACGGTCCCCCGGCCGGGGCCGGGCCGGAAACAGCCCGACCTTCCGTGTTTGAAAAGGAAGATCAGTTGAAGCGCATAAGCCTTAAGTACTTAATCTTCATGGCCGTATGCTGCGATCTTGGCATTATCGCAAAGAAGCTGATAGCGCCCGCGGCAAACCTTATTACGGACAATCTCCACATTCCCGGCGGGATCGGGACCAGTTTTTCGCTGCTGTTTTTGGTGACGGCAGCTTTTATAGTTAAGCGGTTCGGCGCGGGGATGCTTATGGGGCTGGTACAGAGCGGCATAGCCTTCCTTCTTGGAAACGTAGGAAGCATGGGGGCGCTGGCGCCTCTGGGATACCTTATCCCCGGCCTGGTGATAGACCTCTGCGTGCTTCTTCCGGAACGGACCGGCATGTCCGAAGACGTGCGGATAGTCATATGCTGCGCTTTGGCCTCCGTTGCCTCAAGTCTTACGGCCAACGTGATAGTGTTCGGTCTGGTGGGACCGGTGCTTGCGCTCTACTGCTGCACTGCCTGCATCAGCGGCATAGTCTGCGGCTTCATCGCTGCCTTACTCTGCAAACGACTGCGGCCGGTATTCGCGAACGACAGACAGAACGTTAAGAAGGAAGGTCCCGAAACATGAAGAAAAAGACTCTGCTCATCATCCTGGCCGTGCTGGTAGTCCTGGCCGCGGTGCTTGCCGTCGTCGTAAGCAACGGTCAGCCGAAGAAGAGGGCGAGCGAAGTCATCATCACCGCCGAAGGCACTAACGTGACCTACGATCTTAAGACGCTGGACCTGACCGACGTAAAGGCATCGGTCACCCGCGCCAATGGGAAGACTCTGAAGATAGATGCCAAAGGCATGGAACTGAAGGATATCCTTAAAGGCTTTGCCAAATACGACAAAGTAAAGGTCACCGCCGGGGATTCCTACTCCGCAGAATTAACATACGAAGAGATAAACAAAGACGCGGACGTCTACGTCATACTCGGTGACGGAGGCAAGCCGCGCCTGATCATTCTGTCCGACACCGACGCAAGGCGCGATGTCAAGGATGTTCTTACGATAGAGCTTATTAGATAACAGTTATTCGAAGGACAGAGCGCCCGTGGGGCATGCCCTTACGCAGGCCGGGAGCATCCCGGCCTTTATTCTTTCGTTGCAGCCGTCGCACTTGCGCATCTTGCCGTCCACGATCTTAGGCGCGGAGACCGGGCAGGCGTCGCTGCAGGCTCCGCAGCCTATGCAGTCCGTGTCGTCCACGACCACCATGCCGGTCTCTTTGTCGCGGCTTATGCACGTCAGCGGGCAGACGTCTATGCACCGCCCGCAGTGCACGCACGAAGTGGACCAGTTCTTGTATTTTCCATCCTTAAGCACGCATCCGGAAGTCCTGAAAGGTTCCGTTCCCCACGAAGGATCGTAGTCATTCTGATCCATGCAGGCTATGGAGCATATGTTGCAGCCTGCGCATTTTTCTTCTCTGAAAACTATCTTCTTCATCTGGATGCCGCCTTTCTGATCCTGCATCTGGACGATTTGAACGCCGGGAAACCGGTGTAAGGATCCCTGCGGTCCGAAGGAATTATATCGTTGGCAGGCGCGGAAGGATCGTCGTGGTATATGTTTACGCTTCCTCTGCGGGAAACTTCCGTTACGCTTGCCTTAAGCTCTATGCTGCCGGTGCGGGTCTCCACGACTACCCTGTCGCCGTCCTTTATCCCAAGCTCCGCGGCGTCGTCCGGATGGATCTGAATGTCTATCTCGCCGGCGGCCGCCCTCTCCCACGGATGGTTGGTAAGCCTGGAGTGGAAGCGGTTCTTGTTCCGGGCTCCTGCCACAAGCACCAGCGGATACTCCGCGGCTTCCTTTTCGTCGAAAGCGGGCATGTAGTCCGGAACGGAGCAGAGCCCCCACTCCGGATGATCCTCTATTACAGAGCAGGACAGCTCTATCTTGCGCGTAGGTGTAGGAAGCCCTGCCGTAAGCGCCTGCATGGGCTGCCAGGGCTTGAAGTCCGCCACTTTTACGGGATCCGGTCCGCTTACGTCCTTTATCTTAAACGACAAGTCTCTGAGTATGTGATCGTAAGTCGCGACAACTCCGGAACGCAGCACCGGATCATCCAGATCCATTATCTCCGCAAGGTCGCACACTACCTGCTCGTCCGGCCTGGACTCGCCCAGCGGTTCTATCACCGGCGCGGGATACCACATGTACCCTCCCGGATAGAACTTAAGGTCGCTCCGCTCCACCGTGGACGCAGCCGGAAGCACTATGTCCGCCATCTTAGCGGTGTCCGTAAGGAACAGGTCCATGTCCGCGAAGAAATCCAGCTTGTTTAAGGCTTCCTTCATGCGCTGCGAATCCGGCCACATGCGGTAGTTCAGCCCGAAGGCCATTATCGCTTTTGTGGGATACGGTTCTCCATTAAGCACGGAATCCGGGATGCTTATCGCCTGAGCCTCGTGCTCGTACCAGTTCCACAGCGGGAACTTGTCGCAGCCTATCGGCAGAGGCGACAGCGGCCTCTTGGCCTCGCAGAATTCTCTGTCCAGAGTCTTAAAGCCTCCGCCCATGTGCTGGAACGCGAAAGGCTTGGGCGACTGGCCGCCCTTAACATCGTAGCAGCCTGTTATTGCCGACAGAGCGTAGAGCGCCCTGTTGGCATTGAAGCCGTTTACATGGTGCCCGTTGAACTTGTTGATGGCCATCGGCAGGTGTCCGTGGATCAGCTCGCAGGCCTTGTAGATGTCCTCGTACTTTACTCCGGAGAGCGCCTCTATGTTGTCCTTTCCGTATTTAGCCGCCGCGGCTCTGAATTTGTCGAAGCCGTAAACGTATTTATCTATGTATTCCTTATCTATCCAGCCGTTCTCTATAAGGATGTTGGCCATGCAGAGTATGATCGCAAGGTCCGTTCCGGGAATGGGCTGAAGGAAGATGTCCGCTATCTCAGCGGCCTGGGTGCGTCTGCAGTCCACGACTATAAGCTTTCCGCCGTTCTTCTTGAAACTCAGGACAGCCTTAAGGTCGCGGGGGTCTCTGTGCGGGCAGTACGACCACCCCAGGAACACGCCGGCGTTCTTCATGTCCGGACCCACGTTGAAGCCCAGGACCGATTTGCCAGCCATGTAACCGTGGGTAAAGCAGCAGCTGGATTCCGTTGCGTAGTTGGGCGTTCCGAACGAATACGCGAACCTCTGGACGAAGGTCCTGTACCACTTGGTGTGACCGCTGTATACGGTTACCGCCTGCGGCCCGTACTGAGCCTTTACCGCTCCCAGCTTTTCCGCAATGGTACGGTAAGCCTCGTCCCAGCTTATGCGCTCGAACCTGCCTTCTCCGCGCTCGCCAACGCGCTTCAGCGGGTACAGCACGCGGTCCTTCTTGTAGATGTAGCCTCTTGCGGAGATGCCGCGGGGGCAGAGGAAGCCCTTGCCTCCCGGGCTGGTCTCGCAGCCCTCGATCTTGATTATCTTTCCGTCCTTAACGTAGGCGTTGATGCCGCAGGCTCTGTCGCAGACGGGGCATACGCTCTTCTTTATCTCTATGCCTGTGTCTTCGCCCGGTATCTTTGCCGCGATGCGCTTTTCTGTTTCTGTCACTTTGCTCTCCTCCGGCAGTTCCCTGCAGGATCTCCTGACCCATGCCGCATCTGCCTGTTATTATACTATTGTACCGCATATCCGCGCCTTTCTCAACGGCGCAGTAAGGCATCCCGCACCGTGCGGTGCCTTTACCTGCCGAAAGGACGGCGCATTATATAATTATTCTACGGTGCAAGTTACCGTGCTTAAGGACACGCTCCCGCTTGGTTGGGGACCCCCCAGCGGTACTAAGCTCCGGCTGCGCCTTACGGCTTGCCGATCGCAAAGGACCGGGACCCCAAACAGTCCTTGCCGCACGGTGCCTTGCACCGTCATAAATTAATGATTTAGAGCGCCGTCCCCTATGGTATAATGTACCCGGAGGAACGATATGCTTACAGGAAAACAAAGAGCATTTCTTAAGGGACTGGCCATGGATCTTCAGCCGGCCGTCTACATAGGCAAGGCAGGGATAACGGACACAGTCATTAAAGAGATCGACGACTACCTTACCGCCCACGAACTGGTAAAGGTCAAGGTCCAGGAGGGCGCCGAAACGCAGCCCAAGGAAGCCGCAAACGTAACGGCTGTAAAGCTGAACGCGGAATACGTGCAGTCCATGGGCCGTAGGTTCGTACTCTACAGAGCAAGCAAGGAACGCAGGATAACCCTTCCGCGCTGAACGCAAAGGAGAATGAAATGCCGGATGATAAGACTAAAACTGTCCCAACCAAAGAACAAATGCTGGAGATAGGTTTCGAGCATGCAACGCTGTTCGACCCCGCGCAGCTGGATTTCCGCCAGGACGTCCGCGACATGTGTGCCGCCGACAAGTGCAATTACTACAACAAGTGCTGGGTATGCCCTCCCGCCTGCGGGGACATAAACAAGTCTGTGGAGAAGGCAAAAAAGTATACTAAGGCCGTGATGATCCAGACCACTCGCCAGCTGGAGGACAGCTTCGACATAGAGAACATGCTGGACGCCGCGGAAAGCCACAAGAAGCGCTTCGCACAAGCGGTGGAGCTAATGCGCGCCTACGATCCGGAATGCCTTCCCATGGGAGCCGGCGGATGCAGTCTCTGCAGAAAGTGCGCTTATCCGGACGAGCCCTGCAGGTTCCCGGACAAGGCTTTCACATCCATGGAGGCCTACGGCCTTTATGTTGCCGCGGAGTGCAAGAAGGCGGGTCTGGAGTACAACTACGGTCCCAACACCCTTACCTACAGCTCCTGCATACTGTACAACGACTGATACCGGTCACAGGTAAGGACGGGCCGCTATATCCGCTCCGGCAGGAACCGGATGAGGCGCCCTTCCGGGACCGAAAAAATAAGATCATAAGGAGGATCAACTGTCATGGCAGACTGCGATCACAACTGCTCGGGCTGCGGCGTGGAAGGCTGCGGCGAGCGCGAAGAGCCCGATTTCAGGGCTTATCTTAACGAACACTCAAGCGTTAAAAAAGTTTTCGGAGTAGTCTCCGGAAAAGGCGGCGTGGGCAAGAGCATGATAACCGGCCTTCTGGCCTGCGCTTCCGCAAAGGCTGGGCTTAAGACAGCCGTAATGGACGCAGACATTACAGGGCCGTCCATCCCCACGGCGTTCGGCCTTAAGCAGCAGCTTACAGGCAGCCAGCTGGGCCTTGTACCCGCAAAGACCGGTCTGGGCATAGACGTAGTGTCGCTCAACCTTCTTCTGGAGGACCAGTCGGATCCTGTCGTCTGGCGCGGACCCATGCTGGGCGGCGTCGTAAAACAGTTCTGGTCCGAGGTGCTCTGGGAAGATGAGGACGTAATGTTCATAGACATGCCCCCGGGGACCGGAGACGTGGCGCTCACCATATTCCAGAGCCTGCCTCTGGAAGGCATAGTAGTAGTCACCAGCCCGCAGGAGCTCGTAGGTATGATCGTGGAGAAAGCCGTCCGCATGGCCAACCTCATGAACATCCCTGTGATAGGCCTTGTGGAGAACATGAGCTACATAAAGTGCCCGGACTGCGGAAAGATTATACGCCCCTTCGGCGAGAGCCACATTAAAAAGCTTGCCGTGCAGTACGGCATACCGCACGTTGCGGAGATGGCCATAGACCCGGACCTTGCAAGAGCCGTGGACGAAGGCCGCATAGAAGAACTTGCGGAGAACCCGCTGGAGAAATTCGCAAAAGAGATACTGTAGATCTGCGCATCCGCTCGCGATAGGGATACTGCAAAACCACCCATCAGCTCGTGATAGGGATTCTGCAGATAATGAAAAACGCACTTTAAAGCCCCGCCTGTATCAGAGCGGGGCTTATTTCTTATCCTCAGTCTTAGGCATCACCTTACGAAGTTGGTCATCACGCGGGGCTCGCGGTAAGGCATGCCGTATTTTTCCTTTCCCAGGGCTATGGACTTCATCAGGAACACCATGTTGCGGGCAAGGACCCTCATGGTGCGCATGCCCTCCAGATCCTGCGCTGCCTCGCCGGGTCTGGTCCCGTAGGCCATGTTCCAATAGCTGGAAGATGCCAGCGGCATGCCGGCAATGGTAAAGTATTTGTTAAGCTCGTCGAATGTGGTGGAGCAGCCGCCCCTGCGGGCGACGGCCACGGATGCGCCTACCTTCATGGTAAGATCCGCGCTGCAGCTGTAGAACAGCCTGTCGAGCAGGGATATGAGCGTACCGTTTGCGGAGGCGTAGTACACGGGACTTGCGATAACGAGCCCGTCGGCTCCGGCCAGTTTGGACGCGATCTCATTGACCATGTCATCCATAACGCAGCGGCCAAGTTTATAACAGGCGCCGCATGCCTGGCATCCGGTGATCTGCTTTCCGCGCACGGAGAACTCTTCCACCTCCGTTCCGTTTTCTTCGAAGATCTTGCGCATTTCCTCCAGCGCCAGTCCTGTATTGCTGTTTGCGCGGGGGCTTCCGTTTATCATAAGTACTTTCATGGTATTTACCTTTCCTTCCTGTATCCGGAACACGGGCCGCCATGTTCCTGCCCGCTGCGTCCGGCGGAGAAAAAGTCCGGACCACGCAGGACGACCTTTCAGGTATATATTAACATTTTCCCGCTGCTTATGATATTATAATTAGGTCGAAAAGGAGACGTAATGATAACTGTCCACGGAATAAAACTTAAGCTGGGAACAAGTACGGACAAGCTGCTTCGCAAGACGGAGCGGCTGCTTGGTCTGGAAGCCGGAGCGATAGATTCCGTAAGAATAGTTAAGGAATCTCTGGACGCCCGGGAAAAACCGGTGCTTTACAGAGTGTTCAGTCTGGAACTTGTAAGCCGAAAATCGGACGAATCGCTTATCGAAGCGTGCGATAGGGCAAATATACGCTGCACGGCAGAAAACCCCGTCAGATTCGAAATAAAGCCGTTACAGAGGCATCCGGAAGGCCGTCCCGCAGTAGTAGGATTCGGCCCCTGCGGCATGTTCGCGGCCCTTGCTCTGGCGGAGTACGGACTGCGCCCCGTAGTACTGGAACGCGGCGGCTGCATGGAAGAACGCATCGCGGCCGTGGAGCGTTTCTGGAACGGAGGTCCTCTGGACCCGGAATGCAACGTGCAGTTCGGCGAAGGCGGAGCCGGAACGTTCTCCGACGGCAAGCTTACCACCGGAACAAAGTCGCCTTACTCACACTGGATAATGGAGCGGTTCGCGGACGCCGGCGCATCGCCTCAGATCCTTTACAAGCAGAAGCCGCACATAGGCACGGACGTCCTGCGCAGCGTTGTAGTTAACATACGAAAAAAGATAGAAGCCCTGGGCGGCGAGGTCCGCTTCGGCTGCAGGCTTACGGAAGTGATAACAGAGGACGGCGCTGTCCGCGGCATAAGATACATTCAGAACGGCTCGGAAAAGATGCTTGGCACGGACACCGTGGTCCTGGCCTTGGGTCATTCCGCGCGCGACACCATGCGCGAACTTTACGCAGAAGGCCTTAAGATGGAGCAGAAACCTTTCTCCATGGGCGTGCGCATAGAGCACCCGCAGAGCCTTATAGACCTTGCGCAGTACGGCGCCCTCCACGAGGACCTTGGCATAGGGCCTGCCGACTACAAGCTTAACGTAAAGACTGCTTCCGGACGCGGCGTGTACACCTTCTGCATGTGTCCCGGAGGCTATGTGATAGACGCGTCTTCCGTCCCGGGAATGACTGCGGTAAACGGAATGAGCAACTCGGACCGCGGCTCCGGCACGGCCAACTCCGCCCTGCTTGCAGATGTGCTGCCGGAAGATTACGCTGCGGATAACGCTGCATCGGAAGAACCGTTCAGCGCAGCGCATCCGGAAGAACGCGGCGACCACCCTCTGACCGGCGTCGCCTTCCAGGAAAAATACGAACAGCTGGCCTACAATCTAGGAGGCGGAAAGCCACCCAAGCAGACAGTAGGATCGTTCCTCGGAAAAGGACCCGGCGCAGCCGGCGAACGGACGACCTCTGCCGATACGGGCTGCGATCGACCGGCTGCTGCGCAGACAGACCTTACAAAATGTCTGCCCGGATTCGTTTCCGATGCCCTCCGCGAGGCCCTGCCCAAACTCGGCAGAAAACTTAAGGGGTTCGACTCCCCCGACGCCCTTCTTACTGCCATAGAGAGCCGATCCAGCAGCCCCGTGCGCATAAAGAGAGACTCTGAAACGCTTCAGGCCATCGCAGGCCCCCATGCTTCCGGCAACAGCGCTGCGCCGTTCGCGGAAAACGCACTCATCCACGGTCTCTACCCCGCCGGCGAAGGCGCGGGATACGCCGGAGGAATAATGTCCGCTGCCGCCGACGGAGTACGCATTGCCGTAAAAATTACGGAACGATCGGTATAGACGACACTTGATCCGTAACGTCCTGCCTGTGCGCAAACTTTTTTACATACAAGGAAAAAAACAGTAGACAAAGCCTTGGTTTGTCTGTATAATCACTATTGCTCCGCTTCGGAGCACAACTGAATACGGTGCCTTGGTCAAGTGGTCAAGACGCTAGCCTCTCACGCTGGAATCAGGGGTTCGACTCCCCTAGGCACTACCAATTAAAACACCGCCTTGAGCGGTGTTTTTAATTGGTTGAGCTTTACTACAGGGGGAGTCGGACCCGAAAGGGCAGCGGCGTAAGCGAGGAAGTCCGGCGGACTCCCGAGCAGCCGCTGGTCCAAGCAGCCGCAAGCGACAGCGGGGCTGCGCAGGACGGCGGATCTGCGCAGCAGATACGCGAACTCCCCTAGGCACTATTGATGAATTATTTATTATCCGTTGATCCATGTCACCCCCGCAGAGATGATTGACGCGGACGCTGTCTGCACATTATAATGAATCAGACCTGCATAGGAGGTACTCACATGGAAAAAACAAGAAAGAATATGGCTCTTAGAATACTTATAGCGATCTGCTTTTTATGGATGCCTGTAAACGGTGTACGCAGACTTATATCAAGCAACGTTCTGCAGAGCGGAGACATAGTCGCGATGATCGCCGCTGCCGTTCCCGCGATTGCCGGCCTTGTGCTGCTGATCGGCGCGCTCACCGGTTCGCGCGTTGTGATGGGGATCGGCTGCGTAATAGACCTGCTCTATTTAGGATATTCGATATATGTTTATATAATGAGCATGCAGCAGGATCTTCCTGCCGAAGCCAAGAAGAGCTTCCGCGGACTTATAATATCCACGGCGCTTATGCTTCTGGCGCTTCTGGTCCTGGCGCTTGCGTGCTTCATCAGTCGCAGCGACCTTGCGCTCTGCATACTTGCTGTAATACTGTTCGTCGTATGGTTCTTCGTGCGCCGCTCCGGCTACGCTGCCGGCCAGTCCCAGCTTCCGCTGATACTTACCGCGGCAGGCTCCGTGCTCGGCACCATACTTTCGGCTGTATTCTTTGCCGTAAAAAAGAAAAAGGCTTGATCCTTACATCGACAAACAAAAAGGTCCCGCAGCTGCGGGGCCTTTTATTATTTCAGTTTTTCCCGGATCATCCTGCCGTTCCGCCGGTATAAGCTACCTGCCTGCCTCAAGGAACGCCAGATCCTCTGTTTCTATGGTCTGGATCTGCTCGATGGTGGCTTCGCTGAGCTGTGCTACCCTGTTCGCCTGGTTGGTTATCATCTTTTCGAAGCAGTTCCTTACCGCACGGGCGTTTCCGAAGCTTTCGGTCCGCAGCTCAAAGATCCGGCGGAAGTAATCTTTTACAAGCGCTTCCGCATCCTCCGACAGAATGTACTGGTTCTTGCTGCAGAATCCGGAGAAGATCAGGAACAACTGCTCCGGAGTATAATCGTCGAAATGGATGAACCTGTTGAACCTGGACTTAAGGCCGGGGTTGGACGCTACGAACTTTTCCATCAGGGACTCGTAACCGGCCACGATCACGATAAGGTCGTCGCGATGATCCTCCATCGCCTTAAGGAGAGTGTCTATCGCTTCCTGCCCGAACACATCCCGCTCGCTGCTCAGCATGTACGCCTCGTCGATGAACAGTATTCCGCCCATGGCTTTTTTTATTACTTCCTGAGTCTTGATTGCGGTCTGCCCTACGTAGCCCGCAACGAGCCCGCTTCTGTCAACCTCCACAAGATGTCCTTTGGACAGCAGTCCAAGCTGCTTGTATATCTTGGCGACTATCCTTGCGACCGTGGTCTTGCCCGTACCCGGATTGCCGATGAACACCAGATGGTAGGATATCGGGAACAGCTTAAGTCCTCTTTTCCTGCGGATGGCCTGTATCTTGGCGAAGTTGACTATGCTTCTGATCTCTGTCTTTACGTTCTCCAGACCGACCAGCTCCTCGAGCTCCTGCAGCGCGTCCGGATCCTTGCCTTCGCCGCCGATCTGTATAGGCGTGGTGTCAGACAGATCCACTTCTCTGCCCCCTTCAACCAGACTGAACGGATCCAGGTCCTTAGTGCGGCGGGCCTCTACGTTGTTGAGATTGCAATGGTACGTCAGCTTTTCGTAGAGCGCGGTGATCTGCGTCGCCTCCTCGTACTCCATTCGCTCGTCTATCACGGCGAACTGTATGAACAGCACCTCGAAGATCTCGGCCAGCAGACGGCTGAAGCTCGTCTTATGCAGAACGTCGTACTTCACAAGCTTTACAAAGAAATCCGGTACGGATATGTCCGCGTTGTGAGTCCTGTAGAAGTCCAGAGTCTTATCCGTCTCGCCGCGGTCGTAGTACCTGCGGTTAGCCGGAAGCGAATAGATCTCGCAAAGGACCGCGCGGCAATCCTCCGGATCCGCGGCTCCCCTGGCCCAGATGCTGACGGCACAGGAGCGGACGAACGCGTCCATGGCTGCAAAATCCATAAGGCTCTTGTCGGGTACTTCCCGCATGAAAGAGTTGAGCGTGTTCTGATAATTCGCATGCAGGGTCTTGATGTAATCGGTCTTCATTGATTTCTTGTTTATATGATCGTCCGGTTGTTGTATATATTTGAATTATATCGTTTTTGCGTTGTTTGGCAAGCGAAGCAGCGCCACCGAAACGTCGTTGACGTTCGTACCCGTAGGCCCGGTAAATATCAGTCCATCTATGGCCTTCAGCGCGTTGTACGCGTCGTTGTTCTCAAGCACTTCCGAAACGGACAGCCTGGCGGCTTCCAGTTCCCTCAGGCTATCGCAGTCCACGTAACCTCCGGCCGCGTCCGTGGGGCCGTCAGTGCCGTCGCTTCCTTAAGCAGTTCCAGCGCTTTTCCGGAAAGCTTCAGTTTGTACTTTTCTGCTATTGCCAGAGCCTCTTCGCAGGTGCTCCCGTCTGGGTACGCCGGACCGCTGGCTATCATGTCCAGGGGGTCTCCCAGAACGTCGCTCAGAACTATGCTCAGCACTCTGGCGGGTTCGCAGGCAAGTGCAAAACGGCCGCCCTTCACGTTGCTCAGACGCTTGCGTATGGTGTTCATCTCCACTATGTCGGCCCCGCTGGCAAGAAGCTGCCGGGTAATGTCCTGCAGTTCTTCTCCGGGGACCTTAGGCAGTTCGAACAGAGCGCTGCCGCCTCCTGACAGCAGGAATACGACCGTGTCGTCCGCGGTCAGTCCCCGCACCAGTTCCAGCGCCTTTGCGGTCGCGGCGAAGCTGTTCCCATCCGGGACGGGATGGCCCGCCTCGCAGCATTCCACACCGGGGATCTCCCCCATTACGTGGCCGTATTTGGTTATTACTATTCCGCCGTCCACGCGGTCCAGAACGTCTGCCGCCACCTTGGCCATCTGCCAGGCTGCCTTACCCGCGGCGACCAGGATCGTCCGTCCCGCGGAGGCGCGGTAGTTCTTAAGGGTCTTCCTTACCGCTTCGTCCGGAAGTACCGCGGCTATGCTTTCCCGCACTATTGTATCGGCATCTTTTCTAAGAGCTGCATCCATGCTTGTCCTCACAAAAACCTCAAGGCCGGCTTAAGCTCAGCCGGCCCCGTAGATCATACAAATATGTCAGCGTCCGATCTTTATGCCCGTAAGATACTCGTAGTACTGGGCTATGGCGCTGTGATCCTTTCCGCCGCCCTCGTGGCTGTGCATCCATTCCATCACTTCCCGTACGGAAGCTGTCATGGGCATGGGCGCTCCCACGGAGTGTCCGCAGTCCAGCGCGTTGGTAAGGTCCTTAATGTGAAGGTCTATCTTAAATCCGGGCTTGTCGTTTCCGGCTATCATCATTGTGCCCTTGGCGTCCAGGACCGTGGATCCCGCAAGGCCGCTCCTTATGGCTTCGTATACTTTCTGAGGATCGACTCCCGCCATCTGCGCAAGAGTCAGAGCCTCCGCCACCGCGCGTATGTTGCAGGCTACTATCATCTGGTTGGCCAGCTTTGTGGTGTTTCCCGCGCCTACGTCTCCGCAGAGGACGACGGACGTTCCCATCGTCTCCAGCAACGGCTTGAACTTGTCGAACATTTCCTGCTTTCCGCCTACCATGAACGCCAGCGTTCCGTCTATGGCCTTGGGTTCTCCGCCGGAGACCGGAGCGTCCAGCATCTCCACGCCCTTCTTGGCCAACTCGGCCGCTATCTCCTTGCTCGCGACAGGGTTGATGGAGCTCATGTCTATGAAGACCTGACCGGCCTTCATGTAGTTGACCATGCCGCTTTCGCCGAGCATTACGGACTTTACGTGGGGAGAGTTCGGGAGCATAGTCATGACGACGTCGCAGGTCTGTCCTATCTCCTTTTCCGTCGCCTGTTTTGCGCCGCAGGCGACCAGCTCGTCTATGTTCTCCTGATGATGGTCGGTGACCAGAAGGTCCGTATAACCCTTCTTAATGATGTTCTTTGCCATGGGTCTGCCCATGATGCCCAGTCCGATGAAACCGATCTTCATTGCGCTCACCTTTCTGCCTGACCTGCGCCGCGCCGGCGCCTGATGATCCATTCTGATGCTTTTATCTTTCCAAATAAAATTATATCAAACGGATGCGAAATAAACAATAAAAGAAGAGCCGCACGTGTGCGGCTCTTCTGTATCACTATGGGAATCTTAGTGTTTTTACTTTGCAGGCACCTGCATTATCTGCTGTGCTTTGCGGGCTTCCTGCGCTTGATCACTGCCAGGAGCGCTATTCCGAGCAGAGATGCGATCAGTATGCCGGACCAGAGAATGAGCTGGCTGTGATCGCCGGTGTCCGGAACTTCAATGGTGTTTATGAACTTCTGGTCGCCGTTGTAGGTGCCTGTTGCCGTCATCGTTCCGTCTCCATTGTCCTTCACGCTGACTGTCAGGGTCACGGTGTGAGTATCATAAAC
>JAILDA010000011.1 GCA_024689865.1 Clostridia bacterium
ATATGAATGTTAATTATAAAACACCGTTTCCTATTATAGAGGACAAACTGTCCAATCGCAATACGATTAATTAAAGTATTTAAATAATTTTTTTGCGCATTTTCAGACGTTTTCGAGGTCCGTCCGCAACATGGCGGAAACACAGAAAAACCAAGGGAAACAGCGTCATTTTTTGTGTTATGTAAATAATCAACAAATGCAATAAAAAACAGCCCCGCTGCTGCGCGGAGCTGCCCTTTTCCTGCCTAAGCCGGCCGGATGGCGGATCTGAATCGAATTTATTTTTTACTGACTATCAGAGTGGACGCAATAAGCGTTGTTAGCGGTATGGCAAGTACCATTCCAATGCTTGCCGAGATGCCGCTTATGGTCTCCAGCGCAATGAAGGCCGTGGACGCCAGATGGTTGAATGTCATGTTCCTGGCAAACAGGAATATTATTAGCGAAAACTGGCTTCCCAGGAAGGCAAGTATAAGGGTGTTGGTCATGGTGCCTACCATGTCGCGGCCTATGTTCATGCCGGAGCGGAACAGCTCCTTGGCAGAAAGCGACGGATTTGCCGCGTGGACCTCTTCCAGCGCGGAAGAGATGCTCATGGCAACGTCCATTACGGCGCCCAGAGCGCTTACCACTATTCCCGCTACCAGAAGGCCTTTTATGCGGACTACTCCCCCTACGTACTTAAGCTGCAGCAGAGGCTCCGCGGAGTCCAGCCTAAAGCCGTCTATCCTTGCTATCGCCTGCACCGTCATGCCGAAAAGCATCGCCAGAAGAGCTCCGGCCATGGTGCCCAGGAAAGCGCTTATGGTCTTCCTGTGGACGCCGCCCAGTATTACAAAGCTTACCATTGCCACAAAGGCGCAGACCACGAACGTTGTAAATATGGTAGGCGCGCCCTTTACCAGCAGCGGGATAAGTATGGCAAAAAGGCACACCATGGTTATTATCAGCCCCACCAGAGATTTGATCCCGGTGCGGCCTCCTACCAGGGCCACAACAACAAAGAACAGAACTATGAAAACGGCTATTACGGGTATCCTGTTAAGCTCGTAGACCGTGGCGCTTATTTCTCCGTCCGTGTGGGTCTTTATGGTTAGCATTACGCTGTCCCCCACTTTTACCGGAACGCCGCTTAAGGGTCCGAAGTAGTTGTAGGCCGTAATGCTCCTGCCTTTGTAATGGCCGCCGCTGATCACCACGGAGAGCTCCTGGCTGCCGGTGTAGGCGCCTTCGTCCGTCTTCTCCTGACGTTTGTCGTCCTTTGTGATCTCCTTTACCACGGCCGAGTTGAAATCTATGCGTTCGTCGCCGTAGATCCAGAAGATGTTCTCCTCGCCGTTGAGTATGGGACCGGAGTATATCCAGAGGATGGCAGCGATAAAGACGACGGCGCAGACAGCGAGCACTATTATGCCGGTCTTTCCGTATTTGCCGGGCTCCAGGTCCAGACCAAGCTTAAAGCCGGTCCCGGCGTCCTTGCCGGACTTGCCGAACCTGAAGCCGGTCTTGCCGCCCTGCCCTTTTGCCTGCGTTTTGCCGAGACCCTTTTTCTGATCGGATGCCTGCTGTTTTGTCTTGCTGTTCTTTACTGCCATGTTTTTCCGCGCGGCGCGCGACGCATATAACGAAACAATGAATATAGAATACAAGGAAACCGCTGAATAGTCAACATTTCCGGCGCAGTGAGGCGTTCCGGGCTTTGCGACTTTTTGCTGCATCTGCGCGTCCGCGCGGGCCTTCGTTTTCTTTTTACTGTTCAAAACTCAAAAATGCTGTATAATATCCCGAAGAGGCAGAACATGAGGACACCTGTACAGGAAGAATTCTTAAGCATAATACGTTACGAGATGGCCGGCACACCCCTGCCGGACGGTTTTGGCGTCGCGGACATGGACGCCCTGCTTAAGCTTGCTTCCAAGCAGGACCTTTCGCACTTCGTATACGACGTGCTTACAAAGAACGGCATCGCCTGCAGCAGCGAAAAGGCGCTGAAGCAGTATATTGCGTCGCTGTGGCGCGTGGAACAGATGGACCACGAGCTTGCGCAGATGAGCAAGCTTTTCCAGGAGCGGGGCATAGACTTCATACCGCTGAAGGGCTCAGTTATGCGGGGGCTCTACCCTGCGCGCTGGATGCGCACGAGCGCGGACATAGACGTTCTTTTCCGCGGGGATCAGGAACAGGAAGCCAAGCGGCTGCTTATGGAGGAGCTGGGTTACGAGGAATGGACGGAGGCCAATTCCGCGAATCACAGCAACCTGTATTCGCCCAAGAGCCGCATACACGTGGAGACGCACTGGTCGCTCTTCCACGAGGTGGATTCGGATATCGGTTATGTGGAGCTGTTCTCCGGGATCTGGGACCGCGCGGTCGTGGATCCTGCGGGCGGCGGCCACCGCTACATGCTCAGCGACGCAGACTTCTACGTCTATCACATGGCTCACATGGAAAAGCATTTCCAACTGTCCGGCGGATGCTCCGTACGCGGGCTCATAGACCTGTGGCTTCTGGACCGGCTGCCCGGCGCCGACAGGGAAGGACGCGCAAAACTGCTTGCGGAATGCGGTCTTTCGCAGTTCGAAGACAGGATGAAAAAGCTGATATATGCGTGGATGGACGGAACGCCCACGGAGAACGAGTACCTGGAGCAATTCGTGCTGACCGGGTATCTCTACGGCGATGACAAGCGCAAGGCCACCATCAACACCCGGGAAAAAGGAACGTTCGGGTACATCATGCAGCGCATTTTCATGCCTTACGAGTACATGACCATCGCCTACCCCGTTCTGAAGAAGCATCCCTGGCTCCTGCCGGTGATGTGGGTCAAAAGATGGGGCAAGGTGTTCGACAAGGACAGCAGGAGGCGGGCCGGCGGAGAGATAAAGACGTCCATCAAGACCGACGGACAGACCCTGCAGGAGTACCGGGAACTGTCCGAGTATCTTGGGATAGATTAGCAGAAGGACGCAGCGACAGATATGACAGAATTCAAGCTTCTGATGGCGGACACTTGCATCCGCTGCGAAGTCAATTACGTTTTTTCTCTGAATATGTGCAGGGACTACCTTACGGACGGGCCGGAGGACCTGACCGTTACGGTGACGCCGGAGGACATCAGCTCCGAGGCGGTGAGGCACGGAAAGTACGACCCCAACCCGCACTCGGAGGGCTACTACGAGAGCTTGGCACTCTACAGGAAGATATGCTCGGCGCTCGCGATGCGCGGCATTGTCCTTATCCACGGATCGTCCCTGATGGTGGACGGCGATGGCTTCCTGTTCTGCGCGCCCAGCGGCACCGGCAAGAGCACTCACACGCGGCTGTGGAGGCAGGTGTTCGGGGACAGAGTAACGATGATCAACGACGACAAGCCGCTCGTCAGGGTGATGCCGGACGGAACAGCCGTCATCTACGGAACGCCCTGGAACGGCAAGCATCACATAGGCGGCAATCTGTCCGCGCCGCTTAAGCATATATGCTTCCTTACGCGCGGCGAAAAGAACGAACTGACGCCCGCGGACATCCGGGATGCCCGGACTAGCATCCTGCGTTTCGTGTTCCGGCCGGACGACCCGATCGAGACTGCGGCAACGCTTGCGACGGCGGAAAAGATACTCGGCGCGGTAAGCTTATGGAACCTTAAATGCAACATGGATCCGGAAGCCGCAAAAGTGTCTTACGAAGGCATGATCGGAAAATAAGGCAAGCCGGATGATAGTAATTCAAAAAACACACAAAAAGACCACGCAGCAATGCGTGGTCTTTGTTTTACAGTACGCTTACGGCGCCTACGGGGCAAACGTCCCTGCAGCTGCCGCAACTTAAACATTTCGACGCATCTATGTAGTACGGCACGCCGTCGTGGACTATGCAGTCCGCCGGACACACGTACAGACACTTTCCGCAGCCTATGCAGATGCCTGTAACGGCGTACTCGAAGTCCGGAAAAGACTCTGCTGAAGCGTCCTTGTTTCCGGTCTGATTATTATTTACATAATCTTTTATTGTGTCGACTTTATTATTTTCCATATTATGGACGCTGCAGATCGTACGGACTGTGCTCAAAAAGTTTATTCCTTAGGCTTTCCGTCCGCGCCGAACAGCGGCAGCTTGCCCAGATACTTAATGTTGAATCTCTCGCCTGCGTCGCCCTCGGCAAACACGGTAACACGTCCGGTAACGATGCCTCCTGCAAGTTCCACAAGGTGCTCCATGGCCTTGAGCGATCCGCCGGTGGATACTACGTCGTCCAGGATAAGGATGCGCTTTCCCTTAATGAGCGCCGCGTCGTCGCTGCCCAGGAACAGAGTCTGGGTGCCGCTGGTAGTTATGGAATGATCCTCCACGTGTATGGGATCCGGCATGTAGACCTTCTGCCTCTTCCTTGCCACGAAATATTTCTTGGCGCCGGACTGGCGGGCCATCTCGTGGATAAGAGGAATGCTCTTGGCCTCTGCGGTAAACATGTAATCGTAATCTTCCGGCGGAACAAGCTTTAACAGCTCTCTTGCGCAGGCTACAGTTACCTCCGCATCTCCGAAACAGATGAACGCAGCAATGTAAAGGTCGTCCGCGACCTTGCAGAGCGGTAATTCTCTGTGTAATCCCGCTATCTCTACCGGGTAAGTCATGATGTAGCTCCTTTCGTTTGCTGCCGCTGGATCTTGGCGCAGGGGCGCCGCAGCGGTCTATTTTTCAAAAAGCTTTAACAGCTTCATTTTGAACTTGCTTTTTTCGCCTGTGTACGGATGTTCCCGCAGAGGCAGGTTGAACCTTGTCTTTCCGAACAGCACCGTGGACGGATGTGTGAATTCCCTGAACCCCCACTCTCCGTGATACGTTCCTATCCCGGAATGGCCGGTGCCGCCGAACGGAACGCCCTTTACCATAAGGTGCAGGCAGACTTCGTTGACGCAGCCTCCGCCGTACTGTTGGGAAGACATTACTTTCTTTGCCCAGGCCTTGTCCTTTGTAAACACATACAGTGCCAGGCCGTGCTCGCGGTCCGCGATCGTGTCCAGAAGGCTGTCGATCTCCGATTCTTTATATTTTACCACAGGAAGCAGCGGACAGAACAGTTCATGCTTTACTATGTCCTCATCCTTTCCGACCGGATATACGATGGTCGGCTGGAACTTGAGAGCCTTGGGATCCCCTTTTCCGCCGAATACGATGCGGTCCTTGTACTTTTCCGCTTCGGCCGCGCATTTATTATACGCTTTTTCCGAGATCAGTCGAGGGTATTCCGCGTTTTTCAGCGCATCCTGCCCTATTTGTCTTTCGAACTCTTTTTTAAGCTCTTCTACAAAGCGGTCCGCGACTTCTTCCGCAACTGCCGCCTGATTTACGTTTATGCATATCTGGCCGCTGTTCAAAAGTTTGAAGAACGCTATCTTCCTCGCTGCGTCCTTAAGGTCCGCGTCCTTGCGTATTATTGCCCAGTTTCCGGTCTCTCCTCCCAGTTCCAAAGTTACAGGAGCCAGGTTCTTTGCCGCCATCTCCATGACGTGACGCCCTACGGCCGGCGAACCTGTGTAGAAGATCTTGTCGAAGCGCTGCTCCAGACATATGTCCGCAACGTCGTGACCTCCGTCTATTACGGTGCAGTACTCCGGCGGGAAAGTGTCCGCTATCAGCTCCTGC
>JAILDA010000027.1 GCA_024689865.1 Clostridia bacterium
GGGCGGAAAGCAGGAAGTAGCGCAGCACTTCGCCGTCATACTCCTTAAGAACGTCCCGAAGCAGGAAGAAGTTTCCCGCGGACTTGGACATCTTTTCGCCGTCGATGTTAATGAAGCCGTTGTGCATCCAGTAGCGGCTGAAAGTCTTGCCGGTAAGGCCCTCGGACTGGGCTATCTCGTTCTCGTGGTGCGGGAACTGAAGGTCCTCGCCTCCCGCGTGCAGGTCTATGGTCTCGCCCAGGTACTTCTTGGACATTGCCGAGCACTCTATGTGCCAGCCCGGACGTCCCATTCCCCAGGGGCTCTCCCATGCGATCTCGTCTTCCGATTTTCTGGCCTTCCACAGAGCGAAGTCCAGCGGATCTTCCTTTATGTCGTTTACGTCTACGCGGGCGCCGGCTTCCAGATCGTCTATGTTCTTGCCGGAGAGCTTGCCGTAGCCGGGGAACTTGCGGGTGCGGTAATACACGTCGCCGTTTACCTCGTAGGCCATTCCCTTGTCGATTAGACCCTGCACGAACTTTATGATGTCCGGCATGGTCTGGGTTACTCTGGGATGCACTGTGGCGGGCGCCACGTTAAGCTGCTTTACGTCCTCGTAATAGGCGGCGATGTACTTTTCGCCCACCTCCAGCGCGGATATGCCCTCTTCCCTGGCGCGGTTGATTATCTTGTCGTCCACGTCCGTAAAGTTCTGGACGTATTTTACCTTCTGGCCGCGGTACTCCAGGTATTTGCGCATGGTATCGAAGACCACTATGGGCCTTGCGTTGCCTATGTGGATGTAGTTGTAGACCGTGGGTCCGCAGACGTACATCGTAAGCTTTTTGGGATCCTGCGGCACCAGCTCTTCTTTTCTTCTTGTAAGGGTGTTGTATACTTTCATGATCGTGTCCCCTTATGCCCCGGACCGTAATGCAGGTCCGGACATGCTTAGTTGCGTCTATTTTTCTTTATTGTACAGTTCTATTGCGGCGTCCGCGGCCTGATCCGCTGTCATGTCCGTGTTGTCGCCTCCGCGGCGCAGCTTGTATTCCACTATGCCGTCCGCGGCTTTCTTGCCGACTGTGATCCTGATCGGGAAACCCAGAAGATCCGCGTCCTTGAACTTGACTCCGGGACGCTCTTCCCTTTCGTCCACGACTACTTCCAGGCCAGCGGCCTCCAGCCTTGCGAATATGCTTCCGGCCAGGCTCATCTGGACCTCGTCCTTAGGATTGATGACGGTTATTACAGCATGATAAGGAGCTATGCTCATAGGCCAGATTATGCCGTTGTCGTCGTGGTTCTGCTCCACTACGGCAGCCAGAGTCCTTGTAACTCCTATGCCGTAGCAGCCCATCAGAACGGGGTGTTCCTGCTGGCTCTCGTCGCTGTAGCAAAGGTTCATGGGCACGGAATACTTGGTTCCCAGCTTGAATACCTGGCCTACTTCTATGCCTCTGGCGCTCTTGACGGGAGCTCCGCATACCGGACAGGGGTCTCCTGCCTGCAGCAGTTTGATGTCCGTAACGATGTCCGCTTTGTAGTCGCGTCCGTAGTTGACGTTTATGTAGTGGTGGTCCGCTTCGCAGGCTCCTGCGCAGAGGTTCTTGGTGTTAACAAGCTCTGTGTCCGCAACGATCGTGCAGTCGTGCAGGCCTATGGGGCCGGTAAATCCGCCCACGCAGCCGGTCTCTCCGGACATGGCGGCTTCGTCCGCGAACTGGACCGCGTACTCAGGAAGTCCCAGAGCGTTGACCAGCTTGGTCATGTTAAGCTGCCTGTCTCCTCTTATGAAGCACGCTATGTAGCGTATCTTTGCGTCCGGATCCTCCGGATCGAAAGCCTGGAGCAGCAGAGCTTTCATGGTCTGCTTCTGCTCAAGGCCCAGGTATTCCGCAACGGCTTCTATGGTCTTGGTGCCCGGGGTGTGCTTCTTTTCGAGCGGAAGCTCCTCTACGGCGGCGCCGGGCTCGTCCTTAAACGCAGCGCGCTCCGCGGTGGCTGCCATGGAGCAGTGCTCGCAGTAGACTATCTCCTCCTCGCCTACGTCCGAAAGGGCGCAGAACTCGTGGGAGTTGTTTCCGCCTATGGCTCCGGAATCTGCCTCTACGGCGCGGTACTTAAGTCCGCAGCGGTCGAAGACCTTTTCGTATGCGGCGTACATTGCCTTGTAGCTGTCGTCCAGACCGGCTTCGTCGCGGTCGAAGGAATACGCGTCCTTCATTATGAACTCGCGGCTGCGGATGAGTCCGAAGCGCGGGCGCGCCTCGTCCCTGTACTTGGTCTGGATCTGGTAAAGGTTGAGCGGAAGCTGGCGGTAACTGCTTACCTGCTGACGGACAACGTCCGTGAAGATCTCTTCGTGGGTGGGTCCCAGGCAGAATTCGCGTGCGTTCCTGTCCTTAAGCCTCCACATCTCCGGTCCGTAGGCGTACCAGCGGCCGGATTCCTGCCACAGCTCCGCGGGTTGCAGAGCGGACATCAGCACTTCCTGAGCTCCTGCGGCGTCCATCTCCTGACGGACTATCTCTTCTATCTTTCTGAGGCTCCTGAAGCCTAAAGGCATGAACGCGTATACGCCGGAAACCAGCTTTTTGATCATGCCCGCGCGCAGAAGCAGAATGTGGCTGGGGATCTCCGCCTCCGACGGAACTTCCCTAAGCGTGCTCAGAAACATCTTTGAAGCTTTCATTTTTTATGACATCCTTTCGTTGGACAGAAGCGTCCGCGCTTTGCCGCGAACGCGTTTATATCTTAGTTAATACACCTTGCCGGACTTGGTGCCGGACTATCTTACCGTGGCCGTGGCAAAGCAACTTATTGCTTCGCCGCTGCCGGTTATTCCAAGGCCTTCCTCTGTGGTGGCCTTAATGCTTATGCTTGACACCGGTATGCCCAGAGCTGCGGCAGTCGCGGCTTTCATGCTGTCTATGAAGGGCGCAAGCTTAGGCCGCTGCGCAACTATCGTTGCGTCCACGTTGTACGGTGCAAAGCCGCGGTCCTTTATTATCTGAACGGTCTGGGCAAGCAGCGCGCTTCCGGCCATGCCTTCGGTCTCCTGCGAGTTGTCCGGGAACCAGTAACCTATGTCCCGCAGGCCCGCGGCGCCCAGCAGCGCGTCCGCTATCGCGTGAGCGCACACGTCCGCGTCCGAATGCCCCAGAAGACCTTTTTCGTGAGGCACTTCCACGCATCCGAGCATCAGCTTCCGGCCTTCGACCAATCTGTGAACGTCGTAACCGTTTCCGCAGCGCATCATGTCTGGAACGTCCTCCCTGGTTGTTATCTTGATGTTGGCGTAGTCGCCTTCCGTTATGGTTATCTTAGCGCCGGCGCGCTCCGCAAGACCTGCTTCGTCGGTCCCGGCAAATCCGTCCTGCCTTGCTTTTTCGAACGCGCGGACCAGAACTTCCGTCCTGAATCCCTGGGGAGTCTGGACCTCGTACAGACTGCCTCGGTCCAGAGTCTTTTCCGCCGTGCGTATGGTGCTCTTGGGCTTTACGCAGGGCACCGCGGCATCGGCTCCGGCCTTAAGGGCTGAAATTACGCCGTTAGTTACTTCCGCGCTGACGAACGGTCTGGCCCCGTCGTGCACCAGCACGTACGGATCTTCCGTCCCTACAGCGGCAAGGCCCTTCTCTACGGTCTCCTGCCTGGTGTCTCCGCCTTCGCGCACCAGGACTGCCGGAACTACGCCCACCCCGGAAGTACAGGCGTGCAGGTGCTCAGCAAGCATGTCCTGACAGTACCGAACGTCTCCCGGAGGGCACATTACTGCAATGACGCGCATGTCCTTAATACTGCAAAAAGCCCTGACAGTCCTTACAAGGACCGGAAGGCCGTCTATGGTCAGATATTGCTTTGGGACCGGACCGCCCATCCGGCTGCCCGATCCCGCTGCTGCTATTATAACAGAAATGCTGCGCATGTTTCAGTTAGGTTTTGCAAATATCATCCGTCCCGCGGATGTCTGAAGCACGCTGGTGACCGTGGTGGACACGGTCTGCCCTATCATCTTCTTGCCGTTCTCCACGACTATCATGGTACCGTCGTCCAGATAAGCCAGAGCCTGCGCGTTTTCCTTGCCTTCTTTTACAAGGAACACCCTTAAGGTCTCGCCGGGAAGGACAACGGGTTTTAAGGTATTGGCAAGCTCGTTGATGTTAAGAACGGGAACGCCCTGTATGGCCGCAACTTTGTTAAGATTGAAGTCGTTGGTCACCACCACGCCCTTCATGTTCTGGGCAAGCTTAAGGAGCTTAACGTCTACCTCCGGTATGTCCTCCAGGGACTTGTCGGAACCGGTCTCGTAGATCTCTATGCCGTATTCGGACTGGATCTTATTGAGTATGTCAAGACCGCGGCGTCCTCTGTTGCGTTTAAGGGGATCCGAAGAATCTGCAATGTGTCTGAGCTCGACGAGCACAAAACTGGGGATGACTATGTCCCCTTCTATGAAGCCCGTCTTTAAGATGTCGACTATCCTGCCGTCGATTATTACACTGGTATCCAGTATTTTGGGAGCCGCGCCCGTGCGGCCCTTGGCCTTACGTTTTGAACTCTGCTGGTCTTTAGACGCTCCCTGCCCCACGAACGGGATACGGATTTCCGGCGCGAATCTCTTCGCCACCGCGACGCCTAAAGTTCCGAAGGCGATGTACAGCAGTACGGTCAGGATCACGTTCAGGTTGAACACTTGCAGCGCCTGTATCCCATTAATAATCGGCGAGATAAGGTAAGCGATCAACAGACCGGCAATGAGACCTACTACTATCGGAAGCAGATCCTCGGTGGAGAGCCTTTCAGAAAGCTCCGACGCCACGGAATTTGCTACCGTCTGCCCTTTTCTGGAGAGTGCCGAGAAAACATAGAAAAAAATAAGTCCGAATAAAATAGTCGCGGAAACGATGACCAGAGTCTGTTCACCGGCAAGGAGTCCTTTAAGGACGTCCCAGTTCCCGACGAGATAAGTCGACACTCCGTAACCCAGCAGCATTCCGCAGAACGTAAGGACGATGCGGAACACTTTCTTGAGCATTTTATATCCTCCTGGTTATTTAATTGTATATATCAACACGACGTCTCCGATCTTTTCAGATCGATCCGTCTATGAGTGCTAAAGCTGCCGAATCGTTTACGTTAAGGACCATGGTCATCTCCGAACACAGTATCTGCTTTGCCGTGTTGAGGAGCTTCTTTTCGCCGGTGGAGAGCTTCTTTACCCTGTCCACCCTTACGAGGTTGCGTATCACTTCCGCCACCTGCTCCGGGTCTCCGGTCTTAAGCTTTTCCATGTTATCGCGGTTGCGGCGGTTCCAGTTGTCGTCCATGGGCGTGGATTCCGAACCAAGGACTTTGTAGATCTCGTCGAATTCCTTGGGATCTACCACAAAGCGCAGCCCTATGTCCTCCGCGCCGCGCACGGGGACCATGACCTGCATGTTTCCGCCCTTGATCCTGATGATGTAGTACGCTCTGGTCTCCCCCAGGATCTGCCTGTCTTCGATTTTTTCGACCAGTCCCGCCCCGTGCATGGGGTATACGACTTTGTCGCCGACTGCAAACATTTGACTAACCTCCAATGGAGATTATACTCCATTGTAGAAAAATAGTCAATAAATCAAAAACAGGGTATTTTATTACTGAACATACACGCTGTCAACATATATTTGCATTATTTTGCGTTTATTTATTCACCGGCAGAGAGAACCAGAACCTGCTGCCCTCTCCGGGCTTGCTCTCCACGCCGTATTCGGCATCGTGCTTCTGCAGTATCTCCGAAGCGATGGACAGTCCCAGACCGGTTCCCTGAGTGCTTCTCGCGCCTTGCTTGCTGGCCTTCTGGTAGCGGTTCCAGATCTTTTCCAGGTCCTCCTCCGCGATGCCTATGCCCTTGTCTTCTACGGAACAGACTATGCGGTCTGCCTTCCTGGAAAAGCTGAGCGCTACATCTTTCCTGTCCTTGCTGTATCTTACCGCATTGGACAGAAGGTTGGCTATCACCTGCTGTATCCTGTGCCTGTCGCCGCGGACAATGACGGGACCGGGGACCGGCCGGAAGCTTATGGTAAATCCTTCGTTCTCCATTACCTTATATGTGGACAGCACGGATTCGCCGGCTTCCTGGATGTCGAAGTCCGTCATCTCCATCTCCATTACGCCTGCCTGCATCTTGGAGAGAGTAAGTATGTCGCCCACGAGTTCGTCCAGTCTGTCCGTCTCGTTTATTATTACCTCCAGGTGCTCCTCGCGCTTCTTTGGGTCGTCGCCGGAGATGTCCCTTATCAGCTCCGCGTAGGATTTTATCATGGTGAGCGGCGTGCGCAGGTCGTGCGACACGTTGGCTATCAGGTCCTTCTGCAGAGCGTCCGAAGCCTTAAGATCCGCGGCTGCCTGGTTGAGCGTTTCGGCAAGATCCGAGACTTCCTTGTAATCTCCGCCCTCGAACGACACGTCGTAGTTGCCTTTTGCAAGTTCTCTGGCCTTCTTTTCTATGTCGGATATGGGCCTGGCAAGGCGCTTTGCCGTATACCTTGCGACAACTATGCCTACTATAAGCGCTATGGCTGTAACTATCAGAAGCTGCGAACGCAGTATGCCCACGGCAGGTCCCATTGGCGTAAGCGTGGCTATAGCATATATGTAGACGGGGTTTCTGTCCTCGCTCTCCACGTATCTGGCATATATGTAATCCTTGCCGCCCTCCATCGGACCCTTGGACGTAAAGGAAACTTCTTCCAGACCGCTCTGTTTGAGCATGTTCCTGGCCTGAGCCAGCAGCTGCCTGGTGTTGGCGCGTATGCGCACTGTCTGCACCTCGGAAGAAGAGATGTAGAAAGTCCCGTCCGTGGACTCTATCCAGAAGTAGATGTCGTTGGCTTCCGTCTTTTCGCCCAGGAAAGTCATGAAGCTGTCGTAGGAAATGTCCGGACCGCCGGAAGCGTAATAATCGCATACGGAACTTACCGCCTTGCTGCAGCGCCTGCTCATGGATAATTCGTAGTACCTGTCCAGAAATACGGCCTGGAATATCCAAAGCAGCGCCATCAGTAAGACGGCAAAGATGATAAAGGACGTCGCAAGGCGGCCTCTTAAGGTGCTTACAGAACGTCCTTTTTCCTGTTTAACTGTTTTTTCTGTTTCAGTCTTCAAACTTGTATCCGATGCCTCTTACGGTAGTGATCTTGTCTCTGTACTTTCCGAGCCTTCCGCGCAGATTCTTTATGTGGGTGTCTATGGTGCGGTCGTCCCCGAAGAAATCGTATCCCCAGATGTCCTGGAGCATCCTGTCGCGCGAGAGCGCTATGTTCTTGTTGCGCATAAGGTACGCAAGGATCTCGTATTCCTTAAGCGTGCAGTCCACCTTTTCGCCGTCCACGGAAACGGTGCGGGAGTCCGTATTGACCTCCAGACCGTCGGAGACCAGCAGCGTCTGTTTGGCGGCGTCCGCTCCGCGGTTCTTTCTTGCCAGGACTGCGGCTACCCTTGCCATAAGTTCCTTGGGGCTGAACGGCTTTACCACGTAATCGTCTATTCCGAGCTCGAATCCGAAGAGCTTGTCGTATTCCTCGCCGCGCGCGGAAAGCATTATGATCGGAATGTCCTTCTGCTTCTTTATCTCCTTGCAGGCGGAATATCCGTCCAGACGGGGCATCATGATGTCCATGATTATAAGGTCGTAATCGTTGTTGAGGCACTTGCCGACGGCCTGCATGCCGTCTTCTGCCTCGTCGGTCTCGTATTTATTGAACTGGGCGTACTCGCGTATTACTTCTCTGATCTTCGCTTCGTCGTCCACTATGAGTATCTTAGCCATGTTGCGTCTCCTGACAATATTTTACGGTGATGACTTTTATACCGATTATATTAACCGCTATTTTTGTGAAATCTGTGAAGATGCCGTGAGAGCTTCGGCAAGCGTCCTTACGCCTATGAGCCGCATGCCCTCAGCCGCGCGCTGAGCCCTTGCGATGTTGCGCTGCGGAAGTATGGCGCGCTTAAATCCAAGGCGCGAAGCCTCTTTTATAAGTTTCTCCGCGGCCTGCACCGGACGCAGATCTCCGGTAAGACCTATCTCGCCTATCACCAGTGTATCCGGCGGTATCTTAACGTTTCTTTCGTCGGACCATATGGCGACGGCTGCGGCAAGATCCGTACCTGTGCCTTCCGGTTTAAGCCCGCCGACAACGTTTACGTATACATCCCGGTTTATCAGGGAAACTCCGGCCTTGCGCTCCAGAACGGCTATTATCATGCCCAGACGCTGGCTGTCTATCCCTATGGCGGTCCGTCTGGGGAAGCCCGCGCTGCAAGGCGCCGTCAGAGCCTGGATCTCCACAAGGAGCGGTCTGGTGCCCTCGCAGACTGCGGTAGCTACCGCGCCCTCTCCGCTGTCAGCCAGACCTTCCAGGAATGTTCCGGAAAGGTTCTCCACGCAAACAAGACCTTCCTCCCTCATTTCGAAGGCGCCTATCTCCGAAGTGGTACCGAAACGGTTCTTTACCGCCCTGAGTATGCGCAGGTCCTGGGTGCGCTCTCCGTAGAACTGCAGCACCGCGTCCACCATGTGTTCCACGATGCGCGGACCTGCAAGCTCGCCGCTCTTTGTAACGTGAGCCACCACGAACACGGGGATGTTCATTCCCTTGCCTATGTTCATCAGCAGGTTGCCGCACTGGCGCACCTGGGAAACGCTTCCGGGCGCGGAGTCCAGATCGTCCGTGTACATGGTCTGGATGGAATCTATAACCAGGAATACCGGCCGGACCTCCTCTACTGCCGCCAGGATCTCGTCCATGTTGGTCTGCGACAGAAGCATCAGGCGGCTGAGGTCCCCGCTGCACACTCTGTCCGCGCGCATCTTTATCTGCTCCTCGGACTCCTCGCCGGAGACGTAGAGCACGGTGCCGTACTTTTGCGCTATGTTGGCCGCGGCCTGGATTATTATCGTGGACTTGCCTATGCCGGGCTCGCCGGATATAAGGGCCAGGCTGCCCTGGACGAGCCCTCCGCCGAGCACTCTGTTAAGCTCGGAAATGCCCGTGTCCATGCGGCTGGTCTGTCCGGAGACGACTTTGTCTATTGCTACCGGCCTGCTTCTTTTTCCGCTCTGCGCGGGACCGGTGCGCCTTCTGCTGTCGCCCTCCTTAGGCTCCGCAAGCTTTTCCTCCACGAACGAGTTCCACGCTCCGCAGGCGCTGCACTGACCCATCCATCTGGGACTTTCGAAGCCGCAGTTCTGGCACACGAATACTGTTTTGTCTTTTTTGTTTGCCATGGTTAGTCCTTTCCCATCCCCTTATTTTATAGTTTATTGCAATTCCAGCAGCTTCGCAATATAAAACAGTCCTGATAATGAATGTGGTCGTAAAGAGAACATATCATTTAGAAAATAGCTTCCGGCTTTATTGACTGACCCGCTTTAAATGTGGTATAGTCTGTACGCAAAGGAGACCGTGTGAACGGAACCCCCTGGTCAATTAAAACTTCCGTTTTTCCTTGCTCAGGAGTGGGACGGAAGTTTTTTCATCATCATTTTCGTTTGATGAGGGCGACTATACTAACTATGAGCAGCCCGATCGTGGCTGCTGCCGTGATCGATTCCCATGTTACCATAGTGTCATCCTCCTAATACATAGTATCAGGGGGCTCCGTCCACCGTTTACCGGTCTCCGTAAGAATTATACTATTATCTGTTGGCAAAAATGGCACAGACATTTGACGGACCATTCAATGAAGACCTCGATCATCACCTGCAAAACACTTGAAGAAGAGCTTACGCTCGCCATGAAGAACACCGGGCTGGAATACCCGGTGGAATACATAGAATCCGGCCTCCACGAAAGACCGAAAAAGCTTGCCGAAGCAGTACAGGAACGTTTCGCGGAGGTAAAGGCAGACCGGGTATTGCTGTGCATAGGCCAGTGCGGAAACTCGCTGATAGGCATGTCAGCGGGCCACTTCGAACTGGTAATGCCCAAGGTGGACGACTGTCTGTCGCTGCTGATCGGCTCTACTCGAAAGAAGACCCGTCTGTCCATGGAGGACCGCGCGTTCTTCCTTACAAAAGGCTGGCTGAAAGGCGAAAGTACCATAATGAGCCAGTATCAGCGCTCCGTGGAGAAGTACGGCGAAGACATCGCGGTATCCATTCTGGAGAGCATGTACGCCCACTACAAGACTGTAGGGCTGATCGATACCGGCACTTCTCCGATAGATGAGCTGTGGAACAGCACGGAAGAGGTCGCAAACCTTCTGGGATTCGAACGCAGAGTCTACAAAGGGACCATCAGCTACATAGAGCAGCTGCTTACCGGCCCGTGGGACGACGGAAAGTTCATCGTAAAGAAGCCGCACGAGACGATAACGGCGGACGATTATCAGGGAATATAGCGCAGCGGATGCTCCGCTATCATTGCGGGGCGCATGCTGTGATCAGAGGACTGTTTGGGATCCCGGTACTTAGCGACTGGCAAGCGGCAGCGCAGACAGAGCTTAGTACCGCTGGTGGGCTCCCAACCAAGCGGGAGCGTGTCCTTGAGCACAGCATGCGCACCGTATTTTGTTAAAGATACGCTGCGCAAAAACTCAGATAATGAAAGACCGGAACCGCGAAGGCTCCGGTCTTGTTGTTTTTTGCTTTCCGCTCTGAGAATTACTTCTCTTCCAGCTCCGCCTTGTGAGCGGCGATGACCTTCTCGGCAACGTTGCCGGGGAGCTCGCTGTAGCGCTCGAAGTACATGGTGAAGCTTCCGCGGGCCTGAGTCATTGCTCTGAGGACTATAGCGTAGTCCGCGAGCTCGGACTGCGGTGCTTCCGCCATCAGCTTCTGAAGTCCGCCGTGCATAGGCTCCATGCCCAGGATGCTGCCGCGGCGCTTGTTCATGTCGCCCATTACGTCTCCGGTGTACTCGTCCGGAACTACGATGTCTACGTGCATGATTGGCTCAAGCAGGCAAGGCTTGGCTTCCTGGATACCCTTCTTGAACGCTATGGAAGCAGCGGTCTTGAAGGACATTTCATCGGAGTCTACAGCGTGATAGGAACCGTAGTACAGGGTGGCCTTAATGTTCTGGCACTTGCAGCCTGCTAGCGGGCCCTTCTCCATGCACTCGCGGAGTCCCTTTTCGACTGCCGGTATGAACTGCTTAGGTACGCAGCCGCCGACTGTCTCGTCCGCGAACTCGAACTCTTCCGCGGAGGGAGCGAACTTGATGTATACGTCGCCGTACTGTCCGGAACCGCCGGTCTGCTTCTTGTGCTTGCCCTGGACGTCGGACGTGCCCTTGATGGTCTCTCTGTAAGCTACCTTAAGAGGAACTGTCTCTACGCTTACGCCGTATCTGTCCTTGAGCTTGGCAAGGAGTATGCCCTGCTGGATCTCGCCCTGGGTACCGAGGAGGGACTGCCTTGTCTCGGCGTTTCTCTCGAAGCTGAAGGACGGATCTTCTTCCTTAAGTTTGGTGATGCCTGCGGCTACCTTGGCGTCGTCGCCCTTGGCCTTGGACTCTACCGCGATGAAGAGCGTGGGCTGCGGGAACTCTACCGGCGGGAATGCTACCTGGTTTGCCTTCTCGCAGAGGGTGTCGCCGGTCTGGGTGTACTGGAGCTTAGCAAAGGCTACTATGTCTCCGGGGAGGACCTGGGGAGCTTCGCCCTGGGTCTTGCCGCGGAGGAAGAACATGGAACCGAGCTTCTCTTCTTTCTCGGCTCTTGCGTTGTAAACGATCTGTGCGGGGACCAGCTTGCCGCGGATGAGCTTGGCAAGGGAGATCTTTCCGAGGAACGGATCTGCGATGGTCTTGAATACGTAAGCAGCGACCGGGCCGTCTCCGTATGCGACTTCTTCGCCGTCCACGGTCTTAGCGGCTCCGCCCGGAGCAGGAACGAACTTGATGCATGCATCCAGAACTTCCTTAACGCCTGTGCCCTTTACTGCGGAGCAGCAGACTACGGGAGCGATGCTGCAGCTTGCGATGCCGCTCATGAGTCCCTTGTTGAACTCTTCTTCGGTGAACTCTTCGCCTTCGAAGTACTTCTCCATGAGAGCTTCGTCGGTCTCGGCTACTGCCTCGTTGAGAGCGTCCTTGTCGTCCAGAGTAACTACGCTGGTGCCGAACTTGCTCTTAAGAGCATCTATAACGGCAGGAAGATCCACGTTGTCCTTGTCGGTCTTGTTGATGATGAAGAACCTGGGAACGTTGTTGTTCTTGCATATGTTCCAGGCCTTTTCTGTTCCGACCTGGATGCCGGAAGAAGCGTCCACGAAGATCGCGGCGGCTTCCGCAGCCTTGATGGCGGAATTAACTTCGCCTACGAAATCGAATACGCCCGGCGTATCGAGGAAGTTGATCTTAGTCTTGTTGTATTCAACGGGTACTATGGTCGTGGAGATGGAGTATCCTTTTTCTATCTCCATCTTGTCGAAGTCGGATACGGTGTTGCCGTCCTCGACCTTTCCGAGCCTGGATATAACACCCGTCGCGAGCAGCGCGGCCTCCAGGAACGTGGTCTTCCCGGTGCCGCCATGTCCGAGGAGCGCTATGTTTCTGATGTTTGCGCCTGTGTAGCCTTTCATGTGCGAGCTTCCTCCTAGATTATCTTTAAAAAATTATGAACACATTAAAACCGATGGCTATGATAGCCAGCCCAAATATTATACAGGATAACGGCGTCCTTTGCAAAGCATTTCAGCGCTTCGCAGGCATTTCTTTTTGCCGGCGGACAGCACTTCCGGGATGCAGCAGAAACTATTTCTCTTCCTCCTGCGCGGCTCTGCCCGCGGCGGCTTCCTTGCAAGCCTCTTTCAGGAGCTGGGTTATCAGTTCGTAGTTCTCTTTAAGATGCGGGCGGATGCAGCCTGTGCAGTTCTTGACGCCCTTCTTGGTATAGGTAAAACCTCCGCCGCATTTATCTCCCAGGAAATACAGCGGGCAGTAGCAGAAAAGGCAGTTGAAGTTCTCCGGATCGGCGCCTTCGTGGCAAGGGAAATATTCGCACTCTTTATGTGCGAAATACTTGTAATTATCGCTTTTTACGATGGTCCTGCCGCATTCCGCGGTCTTTTTCTTCTTTTCATCCATACGATTATTATATTTCCCGGCGCGCGATAAAGCAAAGAAAACTTGGGGCAAAAACTTTTTTGAAAAATATGTTGACACCCGACATATGTCGTGTTACGATACTGTCGACAGACGACATATCGGGAGGTGACATACATGAAAAGAAGCGAACCCATGTCGGAAAGCTACTACTACATTCTGCTGTGCCTGGCAAAAGGCGCTACCCACGGCTACGGAATAATGCAGATGACCGAAAAGCTCTCCGGCGGAGACGTTACCATAGGCTCCGGCACCATGTACGGAGCGACTGTCAACATGATAAAAAAAGGATGGATACGCGAGGTCATGTCCGCCGAAGGAGGACCGGAGCGGCGCAGGCTGTACGTTCTGACCGACGAGGGCCGCAGTGCCCTAAGAGCCGAGATATCAAGGCTGAGGCGTATGCTCGAAAACGCTGAGGAGGTATGAAGATGGCACCTGAATACAGAACAAGTTACAAAATGTATTCCGCATGGAACTACGGAAAAGAAATAGAAGATCTTAACGAAGCATCCGAAAAGGGCTGGCAGCTGGTCAAAGGCGGAAGTTTTCACAGCAGATTCGAAAAGAACCCGGACATTCAGTACCGCTACCAGATAGACTTCGGGAAGATCGAGAACATGGGCCTCTACATAGAGACCTTCCGCGAACAGGGCTGGGAATACATTAATTCCACCTTCAATGGCTGGCACTACTTCCGCAAGATCTACGACCCTTCCCTGCCGGAAGAAGCCTACGAGATCTTTACGGACAGGGAATCCCTGCACGAGATGAACAACCGCTGGGCCCGCTTAGCGCTCATCGTCGGCGGCATTATAGGTCTATTCGCGGTCTACAATCTGATCCAGATGATACGCATGCCGGAACTGCCCAGACTGGCCCTGCTGCTTACCTTCGCCGTGGAGAGCGCCGTGCTGATAAGAGGCGGCCTCATAATGAACGATCCGGATTCCGGCCGCATCCACCGCCGCGACGGAGCTTTATTATCGGTATTCTTCGCCGTAGTGGTGATAGGTCTCGGTTCATTCCTGGCCCTCTCCTCGACCCGTCCGGATCTCAAAACGTTTCAGAAAGCAGCGTCGTCGGACGTACCTGCAGTCGACGCCGAATGGAACAGTTTCGAGGTAAAGTACAGGGACAACTATTACATAGACCTGGAAATGAAGTCCGACGAGCCTCTTACCGTAAAAATCGTGGACGAAAACGGCAGCGAGGTCTGGTCCATGACAGCGGAAGAGTGTAACGAGAAAAACATACGCGTAAACCTGCCGAAGGGCGCCTACAAGCTCCTGTTCAGCCACGGACGCAGCGGATTCGACGCCAGATTCGATCTTAACTAACCTTTGACCTGAAGGCTCGGACGGGTGTATACTTCAAATGCTTTGAAACAGACATCCGAAAGGCTTTGCAAGATGGAAAAGAAGAACAGCAAACTTAAGATAATACTGCCCGTAGTCCTTGCCGTGATAGTCATCGCCGGAGGCGCCGCTTGGTACCTGACCCGCACGGAGACCAAGCTGGGACGCGCTGGTTACGACAAGGCGCAGATCGCCGATATAAAGCAACTCTTCTCCGAAGAGGAGCAGAAAGCGCTTACGGAGGTCCCGGCTCAGAGCGGCATCATCGAGATCGCAAAATCCGACCGTTACCAGAAAGAGCACTTCGCGGACTATCTTAAGGGGCTCGGCGAAGGCGAAAACGTTACCGACCTGCTGCACAACTACGACCCGTGGGTAATTACCCTGCGCGCAACGGACGGCTATACGGAAGAAAATCTGGACCTCTATCTGTACCACCGTCAGGACGGCACAGCCGAAGACGCGGCATACACGGTAAATTACATAAACATGTCCCTGCTCTACTCCAAGTCACCCGACTACGACGGAAAACGCTTCGAGGATTACGAGAAGTACCGCGCCAAGAGGCCGGACAAGACTCCGGAGGAGATCGTCGCCCATGTTGAGCATGCAAAGGACTACGCAAACGAAAAGTACTTCATAGACGAGTACTTTGAAAAATACGAAGCCTACCGCGCCAAGAACCCGGACAAGTCCCTGGAGGAAGTTGTCCGCGCGGTCAACGCAGGCATAGACAAGCCCTTCTACACGGAAATGGTGAACACGGACACAAGCAAGGGTTACCTGATGATAGTCAACAAGTACAACAAACTTCCGGAGGGTTATTCTCCCAAGCTTGAGAGCCTGTCGGGCTATGGCAACGGGTCCATGGAACCTACGGCTGCGGCGGCTTTCAGAAAAATGGTCGACGCCGGAAAAGAAGCAGGAGTAAGCCTTCGCAGCCTTTCCCCGTACAGGAGCCACAGCCTTCAGACCTGGCAGTACCAGTTCTGGGTGGACGCTCACGGACAGGAAATGGCAGACAGGGAATCCGCCCGCCCCGGAAGCTCCGAGCACGAGACCGGACTTGCCGTGGACATCAACACCGCTGTGGAAGAATCGCATTTCGAGCGTACGCCGGAATACGCCTGGCTTATCAAGAACTGCTGGAAATACGGCTTCATCCTGCGTTACCTTCCCGACAGCGAATACATAACCGGCTACGTCTACGAGCCTTGGCATTACCGCTATGTGGGTGTGGAACACGCTGAAAAGATAATGAAGCTTGGGATAACCTACGAGGAATACTACGCCTACTACATAAACAACCCGGACTATCCGGAGACAGGCGGTCCTGTGGAATAACGCTCCGTACTCTCATACTTGCAGATATAAACGGCCCCGCGTCCTGCGCGGGGTCTTTCCTTGCAATAAAAGACCGGAAGATATG
>JAILDA010000097.1 GCA_024689865.1 Clostridia bacterium
CACCGCAACTCCCTGGAATGGCCGCTTCATCATGGAAGAGGGTCTGGACGTAGAGATAATCAAGTGGCTGGCTGCGGAAGACAAGATCTACGACAAGCAGAAGCTGGAGCACAACTATCCGCACTGCTGGCGCTGCGACACACCGCTCGTTTACTACGCAAAGCCGTCCTGGTACATCCGCATGACGGACCTGAGGGACCAGCTGGTAGCAAACAACGCTGCGGTAAACTGGCACCCGGACTACGTGGGCGAGGGCCGTTTCGGCAACTGGCTTGCGGACGTTAAGGACTGGTCTATCTCCAGAAACCGTTACTGGGGAACTCCCATTCCCATCTGGCGCTGCCCGGACTGCGGCAGGATCGTATGCGTGGGAAGCCGCGAGGAGCTTGTGGAACTCGCCATGGAGGACATAGACGAAAGCATCGAGCTGCACCGTCCGTACGTGGACGACGTCCACATAAAGTGCGAGTGCGGCGGCAAGATGAACCGTATCCCGGAGGTAATGGACTGCTGGTTCGACAGCGGAGCCATGCCTTTCGCCCAGATGCACTATCCGTTCGAAAACAAGGAAGAGTTCGACAAGGAATATTTCCCCGCGGATTTCATCTGCGAAGGCATAGACCAGACCAGAGGATGGTTCTACTCCCTTATGGCCATCTCCACCTTCATTAAGGGCAAGGCCCCGTACAAGAACGTTCTTGTAAACGACCTGGTCCTGGACAAAGAAGGCAAGAAGATGTCCAAGCACAAGGGCAACACCGTGGATCCGTTCGCTCTGTTCGACAAGTACGGCGCGGATGCCACCCGCTGGTACCTGCTGTCCGTAAGCCCCGTATGGCTGCCCACCAAGTTCGACGAGGAAGGCCTTAAGGACATTCAGGGCAAGTTCTTCGGAACGCTGCGCAACGTATACAATTTCTTCGTGCTCTACGCCAACACGGACGACATAGACGCCAAGGACTGCTTCGTGCCTTACGGCAAGCGCCCCGAGCTGGATCGCTGGATACTCTCCAGATACAACCGCACCCTGGCCGACGCCACGGAAGCGATGGAGAACTACGACCACAACAGCTTCGTAAAGATAGTTCAGGACTTCGTTCAGGAAGACCTGTCCAACTGGTACATCCGCCGCGCAAGAAGAAGATTCTACGCGGAAGGCATGGACGAGGACAAGAAGGCCGTATACGCCACCACCTACGAGGTGCTGGAAGGCCTTGCAAGGATAATGGCGCCCGTAGCTCCGTTCATCTCCGACGAGATCTATACGGACCTTACCGGAGCGGAATCCGTACACCTTGCGGACTTCCCCAAGGCCGACGTTACGCTTCTGGACTCCGAACTGGAAGAGCGCATGGACATCGTCCGCAGGATAGTCACCATGGGACGCGGTGTCCGCGAAAAGACCCGCATAAAGGTGCGCCAGCCCCTGTCCGAGCTTCTGATAGACGGCAAGTTCGAGGAAAAGATCGGCTACATGTCCGACCTAATAAAAGAAGAGCTTAACGTTAAGGCCATCAAGTTCGAAAAGGAGATGGACAACTACATCAACTATACCCTTAAGCCGGACTTCCGCGCTGCCGGACCCGCGCTGGGAGCAAAGGTAAAAGCGTTCGGCGCAGCAATAGCCAAGCTGGATCCCAAGAAGGCTCTTGCGGAACTGGCGGAGAAGGGCAAGCTGGTCCTGGATCTGGGCGGCGAGGCTACGGACATAGCTCCGGAGCTGGTAAGCTCCTCCGTAAAGGCTAAGGAAGGCTTCGACGTTGCCCTGGAGAACGGCGTATGCGTAATACTGGATACCCAGGTCACCGAGGACCTTAAGGCCGAAGGCCTGGCCAGAGAGCTTGTATCCAAGATCCAGCAGATGCGAAAGGCCAAGGACTTCGAGATGATGGACCGCATAAACATCTTCGTGGACGCGGACGCGGACGTTGCCGCAGCAATAGAGCGCTTTAAGGACTACATCATGTCCGAGACTCTGGCGGACGGCATATCCGCGAAGAGCGGTCTGGAAACGTTCGACATCAACGGCCACAAGACCGGAATAGATGTAGAGAAGATCTGATCCGGTGCTCTTAAGGCAGACGCTTCAGCTGTGCTGACAGCAGGCAGTTAAGCGGCAGGAAAGGCTGCGCATAATACTGCCGAAAAAAAACTGTAGTATTATAGTAGAAAAGCGGCTCGAAAGGCCGCTTTTCCTGTTTTTGAGGCTGGTTTAATTGTATTTGGGCAACAATTTTTATGTCATATTATGTAAATAATATGTGCTCACCACAAAAAAATCGGCAACTCTTCAATTTTACTTGACAAACTGCGGTCTATTTATACATAATATAAGACGTTATTTAATCGATAACTAGCTTTTCAGGAGGTTTTAACAATGAGAAAAGTAAGTAAAGTGCTTGCTGTGATTCTCGCTCTCATCATGGTCTTCGGACTTGCTGCGTGCGGAACTCCGGCAAACAACACGCCGGCAAACAACGGTAATACCGAACCTGCACCGGCAGAAAGAAAAGAAGTTGATTCTTACAGCCTGCTGTATGCATTCAACGTAACCACACTGGATTATCTCTATGATAACCACAGCACCAACGGAGACTTCACTGCAAACTTCACTGAAGGACTCCTCACCCAGGACAGCCACGGCGTTCTCGTACCGGGCATGGCTACCGAGTGGAGCTCCAATCAGGACGCTTCCGAGTGGTACTTCACCATCCGTGACGACGCCACCTGGTCCACCGCTTCCGGCGAAGTTTACGCAAAGGTCACCGCGGAAGACTTCGTTACCGGTCTTAAGCACGCCGCAGACTCCAAGTCCCTCGTTCTTGGTCTCGTAAAGGACATGATCAAGGGTCTCGCAGAGTATGCTGACGGAACCGGCAAGTGGGAAGACGTAGGCATCAAGGCCGAAGGCAACAAGCTTACCTATACCCTCAACACCGGTATCGGTTACTTCGACGGTCTCACCACCTACAACATCCTCAGGCCGCTGAACGCAGAGTTCCTGGCTGCCCAGGGCGACAAGTTCGGCGCTGTGGATCCGGCATCCATCCTCTACAACGGATGCTACATCCTTTCTTCCGTAGTTGCAGGTCAGGAAGTCAAGTTCGACGCCAACCCGAACTACTACGACAAGGACAACGTCCACGTTAAGCACGTAACTGTTACTTACACTGATGGTAAGGACCCGATGCAGAACTACAACATGTTCAAGAACGGCGAAGTTACCACCACCGCTATCCAGCTCGGACAGCCGGAAATGGTAGCAGATGCTGAAAAGAACTACAAGGACAACATGTTCAAGGGAATGACCACCTCCACTTCTTTCTGGGGTGCATTCAACTGGGACAGACAGGCATACGCTCTGTTCTCTGATACCACCAAGAGCACCACAGCCAAGACCACCGATCAGCAGAAGGCAGACACCAAGGCTGCTATCCTGAACAAGAACTTCCGTCTCGGCGTTTACGCTGGTTATTCCGAGAAGGCTTACTACGAAGTAGCCCTCGGCGAGATCGCAGAAGACAGAGCAAGGAACACCCTTACTCCTTACACCTTCTCCGCTCTCAGCACCGGCGAGTCCTTCGGCTCCCTCGTAACCAAGTACATCGAGCAGGTCAACCCGGATCTCAAGGGAATCAACCTGAACGACGGACAGGATGCATGGTACAACCCCGAAAGAGCTAAGATGTTCATGGAAAAGGCTAAGGCCGAGCTCGGCGACTCCGTAAAGGAATGGCCGGTACACCTCGACGTAGTTGAAGACGGCACCGACGAAATGGGCAAGAACATGGCGCTGGCCATGCAGAAGTCCATCGAGGACGCTATCGGCGACTATGTAAAGATCGACCTCATATTCATGGACAACAGCGAGCAGGTGAACGACGCGTTCTTCAACAACACCGTTGGTGAAGACAACTCCATGGACGTTGCGTTCTCCGCAGGCTGGGGCCCGGACTACGGCGATCCGTACACCTACATCCACTGCTTCGATCCGGATGACGGCGACATGCTGCTCTACTCCGGAATCACTCC
>JAILDA010000031.1 GCA_024689865.1 Clostridia bacterium
CAGGACTATCATGCCCACGGAACAGGGCAGTCCCACCAGGGCGGCGTACCTTAACCCCAGAGCGCTGTTCTTGCGGACGAAAGCCATGTCGTCGCGCTTAAACGCGTCGGTTATTACAGGCACAAGGCTTAAGCAAATGGCTTGGGTAAGCACCTGCGGGAAGTTTATTATCGGGGAAGCCATGCCGGAAAGCTCGCCGTAGAGATTCCTGGCGGCAACGTCCGTATAGCCTATGTTTACCAGCACGTTCTTTACTATAAGCGTGTCTATCCAGTTGAGGATGGGCATTATGGACGCGCCTATGGTTATGGGTATGGCTATGGCCAGAAGATCGCGAACTATTCCGCGTACCGGCTGAACAGGCTTGCGTCCGGACTCCCTTATCTCCGCCACCATGCTTGGCTTGTTGCGCACGAACATGAACAGCACCGCAATAAGGCCGAACAGCGCTCCTGCGCTTGCACCGAAGCTTGCTCCGGCTGCCGCATGCGGTTTGCCCTTGGCCATAAGCAGCGACGCCAGCGCCAGACCTATTCCGACACGGAAGACCTGTTCCACTACCTGCGATATTGCCGTGGGCGCCATGGACTTCTGCCCCTGGAAGTAGCCTCTGTAGCAGCTCATTACCGGGCACAGAAGCAGCGCCGGGACCGTGGTCCGAAGCGCGTAAACAGCATCCGGCTCGTTCTGGACAGTGGTTATCCAGGGCGCCAGTATGAATACCAGCACCGCCGTTGCAAGGCCGAGGCCAAGCATTACCTTGAACGACACCTTAAATACCCTGTATGCCTCGTAATACTGGCCTACGGAGCGCCTTTCCGCTATCATCCTGGATATCGCCGTGGGAAGGCCCGATGAAGACACCGTAAGCATAAGGATGTACATGGGATATGCCGTCTGGTAGTACCCCATTCCTTCCGCGCTTATGATGTTGGTGAGGGGTATCCTGAAGAACACCCCCAGCACTTTTACAAGCACTCCCGCTACGCCAAGAAGCGCAGCTCCGGCAACGAATGTTTTTTTAGCTTTACTATCTTCTGCCATTAATTACAACCGTCCGCAGGCCGCCCCCCGGCGGACCCGCGTCTCCCCTAATCCCCTTATTGCTTTATGATACCCGCCTTGTAGGCTTCCAGCAGCAGCTTTAGATTCTCTATGTCGTTCTGCCTTGCCCTGCCTGCGTCCGTATCCTTGTTTCTTATCCTGTTCTTTACCGGCTCTTCACGGACAGGTATGGTCTTTATGTCCAGCTCCTCCGCGATGGCTCTCTCCTTTGTGGTGAAAGCATCGTGCGCAGAAAGCAGGAACCCGTTGGAGTTCTGTACCAGCGTGTAGCCCGCTATGCCCGTAGTCTTCTGGTAGGCCTTGGCAAAACCGCCGTCTATTACTATCAGCCTGCCGTCCGCGTGCACCGGGCTGCTGCCCTTCTTTACCGGCACATGGCCGTTGATGACTATTCCGTTCTCCGGATCGCCGCCGAACTCCTTGAGCAGCTTTTCCACCACGTCCACACGGTCGTAGAGGTCGTAGTACGGGTTCTTTTTCTCTACGTGGGTCTCTTTATCGTCTATGAAGAGCCTTTCGAAGGTGGTTATCTTCTCCTTGCCGAACATGGGGCTCTTGTAGCCGCACCACAGATACCAGAACAGATCTATACCGCGCTGTTTGTCGCGGCCGCCCTTGCTGAAATAGCCGGTGCGTACCAGTTTCTCCGCATAGTCGAACCACTCCTTGCCCTTCTTGTGGCCGTCCTCCGTGTTGATGGGGTCGAACTCACCGTCCTCCGTAAGGGGAATACAGCCGTGGAACAGCAGATTGCCGTTGAGCACCTTGTAGAAACTGCCGTGATCGAACAGGAATCTGGTGTGCTGCTGGAGGATGCGGCTCTCCGCGAACTCCTTCTCCAGCTCCTGCATCAGTTCTTCTTCCTCGTTCGTGAGCCTGTAGGGATCCGCCGGGTCTATGGTGGGGAACTCCCTGCTGTTGAGCTTGTATGTCTTGCCTTCTATGTTGATGGTGCCCTTCTCGTAGTCTATCTTGTCCAGCAGGAGGAGGGACTCCATCTCGTAGTGACTGTGCTTTTTTATCAGCTGGCCTTCCAGTTTGAACTGCATCATGGCCGCCGCGATCATCATTGGATTGTCCGCCTTGGGATACATCCTTAATGCAAAGGTCTCCAGCTTACGCAGGCTTATGCCGTAGCCCACTTCCAGCGTGTGGATGTTGTCGTACTTAGTGCAGTTCCTTACTACGTTGGCGATGCACGCCCTGTTGCCTGCCGCCGCGCCCATCCAGAGCACGTCGTGGTTGCCCCACTGGATGTCCACGTTGTCGTAGAGCATAAGGGTATCGATTATCCTTTCGCCCGCGGGACCTCTGTCGTAGAGGTCTCCCAGTATGTGCATGCGGAATATGGAAACTCTGGCGATGGTGCCGCTGATGATCCTTATGAAATCGTCCGCGCAGCCCACCTCTATTATGGAATCTATGATGTAATCCCTGTGGTTTATGCCGCCGTAGGAGCTTTCTCCGCTGGTCCCGTAGAGAAGTTCCTCTATGGTATAGGCGTACTTTTCCGGGATGCGCTTTCTGACGTAGGATCTTGTAAATTTGAACGTGGAGATCTCCAGAAGCTTTACCAGCCTTCTGAGAGTAGTCCTGTAGAACTCCTTCTTGTCCTTTAACTCCGGCAGGATCATCTCCAGCTTTTCCCTGGGGTAATAGACCAGAGTGGCAAAGGATCTGCGCTCCGCCTCGTCCATGTCCGGAAAGACTTCGTCTATCCTTCTTTTGATGGTTCCGGAGGCGTTACGGAGTATGTGCACGAAGGCTTCGTACTCTCCGTGGATGTCGCTCATGAAGTAGTCCGTGCCCTTTGGCAGGTTCTGTATGGTCATGAGGTTTACTATCTCGGCTTCCGTCTCGTTTTCGGACCTGTAAGTCTTTGCCAGAAGCTTAAGATACTCCATTTTGCTGTCGCTGATCTGCATGGCCGCCTCCTTGACTGCATAGATAGTTTATTATAGCACATTTTAATGCTGATTGTCTTTGCGATGAAAAAATAGTATAATCGCTTGGGAGGAAGACCATGATCAGAATTTATCCTTCGGTATTCAGCGGGCAGCTTAAGGCCCCTGCGTCGCACGCGCACGCGCAGAGGCTGCTTTTCATGTCCAGCGTTCCGGCAAAGCCCACCACGGTGCATAACGTTCCGGACTGCGAGGACGTGGACGCCACGATAAGCTGTCTGGAAGCCATGGGCTGCGTAATAGACAGAAACGGGACCGACGTTACCGTGACCCCCTTCCCCAAGGGAATAATGGGGCAGATAGCGGAGTTCAACTTCGGCCAGAGCGCCACCACTTCCAGAATAGCAATAGCTCTTGCCGCGGCGTTCGGAATACGCGCGGAATGCAAGGCCAGCGGCAATCTTCCCAGAAGAGCGCTGTTCCCCCTTACAGGCAGGATGGCGATACGCGGAGTACGCTTTACCAAATTCTCCATGCCCTTCTCCATGCAGGGAAAGCTGGAACCCGGCGAATACGTGTTCGAGGGCGACGAAGGATCGCAGTTCATAAGCGCGCTGCTTATGGCTCTGCCTCTGCTTGCAAGCGACAGCACTCTTAAGCTTGCATCCCCCCTGATCGACAGTTCGTTCGTAGACCTTACGATAAGATCCCTGGCGGACTTCGGAGTTAAGATAGAGACCACGGACTACGGGTACTTCATACCCGGCAGGCAGTACTACCACTCTCCCGGAGAGATAACCACGGAGAACGATTGGGGCCTGGCGGCGCTTTGGGTAGCGGCGGGAGCGGCCAGCGGCGAACGCAGCGGCGATGTTATCATTACGGACCTTCCGGCGGATTCTCCGCAGCTTTACAGGGACGTTGCAAAGGAGTTCCCGTTCATCGCTCAGGACTACGCGGAGCTGGACTTCGACGCGTCCACCTGCCCCAGCCTTGCAAGCTTCTACGCTGCAATGTCCGCTGTAAAAGGCGCTACCGTTACGATAAGCGGAGTGCCTCAGCTGCGCAGCAAGGAGTCCGACAGACTTGCCGTAATGGCGGAGATCTGCAATGCTCTGGGCCAGAAGACCACGCTTAAGAAGGACGGCCTTCACATAGACGGAACGGGCAAGCCGGAGTACCCGGAAGACCTTAAGATAAACTGCCACAGAGACCCGTGGATATTCATGTCCATGGCCCTTGCGTCGGCAAAGCTTACCAAACCCATAATACTGGACAACGAATACTGCCCGGAAAAGATATACCGCAATTTCCTTAAGGATTTCGCGGCCCTGGGCGGAAAGTACGAAATACTGTAAATGATAATAGATCCTAAAGAACTTAAGCAGAAGCTGGACGAAGCCGGCTACATATACGACGAGACTCTCATAACTACTCTGGTAGTGTCCCTGGCGCTGGGAAGACCCCTGCTCATAGAGGGCGCCGCCGGCGTGGGCAAAACAGAGGTAGCCAAGGTAATGGCCTACGCTCTTGGAAGAGAGCTGGTAAGGCTTCAGTGCTACGAAGGTCTGGACGAGAGCAAGTCCATCTACGAGTGGAACTACCAGAAGCAGCTCCTTTCCATACAGGTCGGCATGGGACAGTCCCAGCCGCAGAGCAAGACGGAGCTCACCAAGTCCGTGTTCAGCGAGGAGTACCTTCTGGAAAGGCCGCTGCTTAAATCCATACGCTCCGAAAAGCCCGTGGTGCTTCTTATAGACGAGATAGACAAGGCGGACGAAGAGTTCGAGGCCTTCCTTCTGGAGATGCTTTCCGAGCTCCAGCTTACGATCCCCGAGATAGGTACCGTAAAGGCAAAGAGCACGCCCTTCGTGGTGCTCACATCCAACCGCACAAGACCTCTTTCCGAGGCTTTAAGGCGCCGCTGCGCCTATCTTTTCATAAACTATCCGGACATAGAGAAGGAAGTCGCCATAATAAAGGCCAAGATGCCCAACGTATCCGACAGGCTTGCTCTTGCCGTGGCTCAGGCAGTCCACGACCTCCGCGAGAACGACAACATCATGAAAAAGCCCTCCATAGCCGAGACCCTGGACTGGATAGCGGCGCTGGAGGCTCTTGGGGTCCCAGATCTTACACCCGAAGCCGCCGGACTTACCGCAGGTTTCATCCTTAAGAACGAGGAAGACATAGCCCAGCTGGATACCGGCTGCGGCTGCGCGGGCCATACCCATGCGGACGGCACGCCCTGTGAAGGACACGTTCATGCGGATGGCACGCCCTGCGAAGGGCACGACGGACACCACTGCCACCATCACCACAACTGACGGTTCCATTCCATGGACCACGATCTTTATCTTTCCAGAATAGCCGAATTTGTACGCCTCCTGTCTCAGGAGGGTCTTTCCGTTGGCACAAAAGAAGCGGAAGACGCCTGCAGAGCGCTGGAGCTTACCGGTTTTACCGAAAGGGAAAGCGTAAAGGCAGTGCTTCGGACCATATGCGCAAAGTCCCAGGCTGAGTGTTCCGCGTTCGACAGGCTTTTCGACGCCTTCTTCGTAAGTTCCGAGCAAAAACTGGCCAACCTTAAGAAGGCAATGGAGGATCAGCAGGAGCTTGAAAAAAGGCGGGCGGAAGCGGCGGAAGAGCTTAAGAAGCACAGCTTTCTTAACGCGGACGACGACTTCATAGGCGGCTACGCAGCGCTTCCGGAGGAAGAAAAGGACCGCCTCCGCAAGTTCATCAACAAGTTCCGCGACAACGCCGAACGCAATCCCAAACTGTACGAAGGCTTCATACGTTCCGTATTCATGAAGTCCATCATGGAGCAGCAGCTGATGATGGAAGACGCGGATCTTGGAGTGCAGGAGACAGACCCGGACCTGGGGCTTCTTTTCCGTGACATCTCGCAGATAAACGATGCCGAGATGCCCAGAGCCGTAGCCATGATACAGCGCATCAGCCGCCAGATAAACGGCGAGCTTTCCGCCAGGAAGAACAAGTCTTCGTCCGCGGGGGCGCTGGACATTAAGCGCACCATCCGCAAGGGCCTGGAGACAGGCGGAAGCCTTATAAGGCTCAAATACAAAAGAAAAAGGCCGAAACACCGCAGACTCGTGCTGCTCTGCGACGTGTCCGGCTCCATGATACAATTCTCGGAATTCGCCCTGCGCTTCATTAAGAGCATGTCCGACGTTTCGGAGAGCTCCAGGGTGTTCCTGTTCTCCGAGGAGACCGCGGAGGTGGATCCCTTTGCGCTCCAGGACATGGACCAGTTCGTAAGCTACGTAAGGCGCACGGGCCTGTACGGCAAAGGCACGGATCTGGGATCCGCGCTGGACAGGATCTGCGCAGTTAAGCCTCCCGTACTGGACCAGAAGACCACCCTTCTTATAATCTCCGACGCCAAGACCGTAAGGCTGGAGGATGCTCAGAAGAGCGTCATCCGCGCGGCCTCTCTTGCCGGCGAGATAATCTGGATGAACCCCATCCCGCAGAGGAAATGGGAGCACCTAAGGAGCGTACGGACCATGTCCGTCCTCTGCAAGATGGTGCCGTGCAGCACCCTTTCCGAGCTTGCCAGAGAGTGCAGGAAACTGGCTCTTGGGTAAAATAAGACCGGCCTCCGGCTTTCGTAAACTGCGGTCATCTAATCAATTCAAATTCTTCGCAGACAAGCATCAGACTCTCGTCGAATTCCCTGCCGATCGTCCTCAATTCCTCCCTGAAGAAATCCCTGTGGACCTTCCGCCAGTACTCCAGTGAACGGTCACCCTCGCCCTCTTTGTAGGCATGCGACGCGCTCACCCGGTCGAAACGTTCGGTGTAGACCTTTGTTGTCCTGATGATGCAGACAGCGTTGCCTTTGGAATCTAAAACTATGCTGTATTCTCCGGCCTTGGGAAGATCCTCGCCCTCCAGCTCGTAAAAGCACAACGCGGAACACGTGGCCGTTTTTATGTCCTTTTTCACCAGTTCAGCAAGCTCATCCGGTTCGCCGCCGAACGCCCAGGCTTCGTATTTTCCGGTAAGTCCGGACCTTTTCCACAATTCTTCCGCTGTCATTTTTCCTTTTTTCGCAGACAACGTTTCCAGACAGCGGTCCGCTTCTTCGCGGGACCTGAATACTACTATGTCTTTCGTGTCCTTACAGTCTTCCAGGAGCCGTTCGATCTTCGGCAGCTGATCTTTGGGAAAGTCGATTATGTAGCGCCGGAAATCCTCGTCGAATTCGGTCTCCATCCACGGGAGATCCTCCCTTTTGGTCCCTATCCTGCTCTCCGCACCCTTAAGGCACTCCTCCACGGGAAGATCGAAAAAGAACACCTTTTCCGCAGCGGAAAGCCTCAGCGGCAGCGTCCTTAAATAGTTGCCGTCTATTACCCACTCGTCTCCGGCGAGTATCTCATTAAGCGCTTTGTCGAACTCATCCCTGCCCACCGTCGTTCTGTCCGGGCGATGGAAGATCATATCCAGATAATGCAGCGGCAGGCCGGTGATATCCCTGAGCTTTCTGGCAAAAGTGCTTTTACCGGAACCGGGGCTGCCTATGACCAGTATCTTCATGCCTGTATCGTCTCCGAAGTCAGTTGTTTTGCAATTATGATTCTATACGCTGATCAGTAATATTGCAAATACCGCGCAAAAAGGCGGATCCTTTCGGACCCGCCTTTGCTGTTTTTTGAGTTTTGAGAGATATGCCCCTTTATCAGTACTTTCCGAGGGAGCCGGAGAGCTGGTCGTTGGGGTTCTCGGCGAATGTGGTGTCCTTGCCGGGCAGGATGGCGTTGAGCACGAGTCCTACGATGGAAGCAACCGCAAGGCCGGAGAGGTGTACGGAGCCGATCGCTATGGAGCCGGCTTCGCTGTAACCGATGCCTATCGCAAGGCCAAGGATGAGCGCTGCTACGATTACGTTGCGGCTCTCCTGGAAGTTGGTCTTGTTCTCGACTACGTTGCGTACGCCTACAGCGGAGATCATTCCGTAGAGTATCAGGGATACGCCGCCGATGGTAGCGGAGGGCATGGCCTTGATGACCGCGGCGAACTTCGGGCAGAAGCTAAGCACTATGGCGTAGATGGCCGCGAGCCTTATTACGAACGGATCGTATACCTTGGTGAGGGCAAGCACGCCGGTGTTCTCACCGTAGGTGGTGTTAGCCGGAGCTCCGAACAGAGCAGCGATGGTAGTTCCTACGCCGTCTCCGATGAGGGTCCTGTGCAGGCCCGGATCGTCTATGAAGTTCTTGCCTACGGTGGAGCCGATGGCGGAGATGTCTCCTACGTGCTCCATCATGGTGGCTACAGCGATGGGTACTATCGTTATGATGGCGCTTACGATAAGGTTGCCGTCAACGCCGCCCTTGAAGAGGCCGAACACGGTGTTCTCCATGGCTACCGGAAGTCCTACCCACTTAGCCTCGGCTACGGGGGTCCAGTCGACGTTGCCGGTGATCGCCGCTACGATGTAGGAAGCAAGTACGCCCAGAAGGATGGGGATGATCTTGATCATTCCCTTGCCCCAGATGTTGCAGACTATTACTACTACTATCGCAACGATGGCTATCCACCAGTTGTCGTCGCAGTTGTTGATGGCGGAAGGCGCAAGGTTAAGGCCTATCGCTATGATTATGGGACCTGTTACTACCGGCGGGAAGTACTTCATTACTCTGTGGCTGCCTACTGCCTTGCAGATGATGGCAAGCACCAGGTAGAGAAGACCTGCGCAGGCAACGCCTACGCACGCATAAGGCAGAAGTCTGGACAGTTCCGGGTTAGGGGAACCGTCGGCAAGCTGAGTCGGCGCTATTGCCGCGTATCCGCCCAGGAACGCAAAGGAGGAACCAAGGAATACAGGCACCTTTCCTCCAGTGACAAGATGGCAGAACAGCGTCGCTATGCCCGCGAAGAGCAGCGTGGCCGAAACGCTGAGGCCGGTGATGATGGGGACGAGCACCGTGGCGCCGAACATGGCGAACAGATGCTGGAGTCCCAGTACCAGAGTCTTGCCTGTTCCAAGCTCCCTGGCGTTGTAGATCGCTCCGTTTTTCTCACTCATTTTGAAATCTCCTTACTTTATTTTGAATATAAGTTCACACACGTTTGTCCGTCGAATTCGGTCACCTGCACGGAGACTATCTCGTTCCTCGACGTCGGAACATTCTTGCCTACGTAATCCGCCCTTATGGGCAGTTCCCTGTGGCCGCGGTCTATAAGGACGGCAAGCTGTATGGAAGCCGGTCTTCCCAGAGCGCTCACCGCGTCCAGCGCGGCCCTTACGGTGCGCCCGGTATACTTGACGTCGTCAACCAAGATCACCATCTTTTCTTTT
>JAILDA010000039.1 GCA_024689865.1 Clostridia bacterium
AAAGAAGGAAGCCTGGACATAAGCTCAAGATCCGAAGAAGGCATGGTAAACGAGCATGTAGGAGCGGAAGTGTCCGGAAAGGATCTTGTAATAGGATTCAACTCAAAATACATACTGGATGTTCTTAAATCAATAAGCGACGAAGAGATAAAGTTCGAGATGGGAAGCAGCGTAAGTTCCTGCCTAATTAAGCAGACGGACGGAGACGACTATACATATCTGGTGCTTCCTGTAAGGATCGCTGTCTGATAGATGTACTTTAAAAGTGTAGAACTTCATAATTTCAGAAATTATAAAGATCAGAAAGTAGAATTTGATCCGAAGTTGAACATAATTCTCGGAGACAACGCCCAGGGAAAAACAAATCTTTTGGAAAGTCTTTTCATAATGGGCCTTGGAAGATCTTTTAAGACTACGAACGACAAGGAAATGATAGCCTTTGGGGAAGAACTCTCAAGGGCTTCTTCCGTTGTTATGGGAGAAGACAGGGAAACTCAGATAGACATAGTCTATAACCAGGAAGGAAAGATAATAAAGGTCGACGGTCTTAAGCTTTCCAGGACCGTGGATCTTCTTGAAAATGTATATGTAGTAGTATTTTCACCGGAAGATCTCAGGATAGTAAAGGATGGTCCGGAGCACAGAAGAAGGTTTTTAGACAGGGAGCTCTGCCAGATAAAACCTATGTACTACAGCGATCTGGGCAACTATAAGAAAATACTTAAGCAGCGCAATTCTTACTTAAAAGAAGACGCCATAGACAGAGATCTGTTCGAAGTATTTGACGAAAGTTTAGTAAATTACGGAATTCGCATAATAGAAGAGCGGAAAAGGTTTACCGAAAGGCTCTACGGAATATGCGGAGGCATCCATAAGGACATCTCCAACGGAAAGGAAAAACTTGCCGTTAGATACGAAACAGACATAAAGGACAGGGAGAGTTTTAAAGAAAAACTGAGAGAGTCCTTCGAGACCGATAGGGTAAGAGGATATACGAGCGTAGGTCCTCATAAGGATTACCTGGGTATATTCATAAACGGCAAAGACATAAGGATATACGGATCGCAGGGCCAGCAGAGGACGGCTTCGCTTTCCATGAAGCTTGCGGAAGTGGAGCTCATAAAGCAGGAGACAGGCCAGAATCCGGTGCTTCTTCTGGACGACGTGTTCTCCGAGCTGGACGTCGGAAGGCAGAAATATCTTATAGAGGCTATGAAGGATGTTCAAATATTCGTAACTGCCACCGGAATAGAGCAGGGACTGATGGAGATAATGCCTGCCGGTAATGTATATTATGTTGACAACGGCAAAATCAACTTATATAATAAGCAAGTTAATTCTTAAGATGGAATAGTATCATCAGGGAAAGGAGGAAACATCATGGCAAAGGGAAAAATGACACTGCAGCCCAAGAACCGTCAGAGGGCTAAGGAGCACGGCTTCCGCAAGAGAATGGCTACCAAGAACGGTAGAAACGTTATCAAGAGAAGAAGGCTCAGAGGCAGAAAGCGCCTTACCGCGTAATGAAGGACCCTAAGATCCTACGAAACAAGGAAGATTTCAACAGGCTTTTTAAAAAGGGAAAGTCTGTTCCGTCCAGATGTGTAGTAATGCTTCACACGGAAAACGGACTTCCTTACAGCAGAAGGGCCTTTTTGGCAAGCAAAAAGGTTGGGAACAGCGTACAAAGGCACAGAGCCGTACGCTTAATGAGAGAATCCTTCCGCCAGATAGTCAGCGAATACACGCTGCAGGAAGGAAAAGATTTTTTATTTATAGCCAGAAGTACCATTAAAGATCTGAAGTGTGCGGATGTGAAAAAATCTATCGAGGCCGCAATGAAGAGGGAAGGCTGTATCTAAGACCATGAAGCATGTTCTTTTATTCCTGATAGGCATCTATCGTGGTTACATATCGCCCAGGTTTCCGGGAGTCTGCAGGTTTAATCCTACCTGCTCGGAATACGCCATGCAGGCGATACAGAAATACGGCGCCCTTAAGGGTACATGGCTGGCGATCAAGCGAATTTTAAGGTGCCACCCCGGCAATCCCGGCGGTTACGATCCGGTACCTTAAACTGGAGGAAAAATGGCAGCAATCACAGGATTTTTTGCAACGATAATCGGATATCCTATGCAGTGGATATACTCCGTAGTAAACAGCTACGGTGTTTCGATCATCATTCTTACGCTTCTGATAAGACTCTGTCTTCTTCCGCTCTATGCAAAACAGATAAAAAGCAGCGCTAAAATGGCCGAGCTCCAGCCCAAGATGAAGGAGATCCAGACCAGATACGCTAAAGACAGGGAAAAGATGAACGAGGAGATAAGCAAGCTCTACGAGCAGGCAGGCACCAAGCCCACCAGCGGATGCCTTCCTCTTCTCATCCAGCTCCCCATAATCTACGGACTGTTTGCACTTCTCAGAAACCCGCTTACCTACATGACAAGTCAGAACATGATAGCGGCCGTACACGAATCGTTCTTCTGGATCAGCGACCTGAGCCAGCCGGACGCTTGGCTGCTGCCTATACTTGCAGGTATCACCACTTACTTTACCTCCGCGGTATCCATGAGCGGTGCTGAAGGTGCGGGAAACGGAATGATGGCCGGAATGAAATACTTCATGCCCGTGCTCATATTCCTTATGGGAAGATCCTTCCCTTCGGGTCTTGCTCTTTACTGGACGATAGGTAACTGTTTCATGATCGTTCAGTCCTTCATCTTCAACAAGAAGAGAAAGAAGCAGAAGGCTCAGGAAGAAGCGGAAGCCGAAGTTCTTAAGAGAATGAAGAAAGACGGCGCTTTATAAAATTGGAGGAATAATGAGATATTCAGAAAAGTGGGGCGACAGCATTGATTCCGCAGTCGAACTTGCGCTTCTGGACCTTAAGCTTACCAGAGATCAGGTAACGATAACCGTTCTCGAAGAGCCGTCCAAGGGATTCTTCGGAATAGGTTCTCAGCCCGCAAAGGTAAGGGTGGAAGAGAAAGCCCCCGAAAAGCCGGCCGAACCGGAAAAGCCGGTGATCATAGAGAAAGAAGAAACAAGACCCGAGGCACCTAAACCTGCGGCAAAAGAAGAGAATAAAGAAAAGCGTGCGTCTGACAAGCCCAGAAAAAAGGACAGAAAGCAGCGCGCGCCCAAGAGAGAGTTCAAGATAGAAGGAGAAGCTCCTTCCGTATCCGCAAAGCCTGCGGATCTGACGGACGCTCCGGATCATCCGGCTAAGAAGTTCCTGGAAGACCTTATCAGGGAGATGGGTCTGGACGGCACAGTTACCGTAGCAACTAACGCGGACAGCGTTTACGCGGACATAGACGGCGCGGACACCGGTACGATAATCGGAAAGCGCGGTCAGACGCTGGATTCCATCCAGTATCTTACCAGCCTTGTGGTAAACAAGGGCGAGGACGAGTACATAAGAGTAGTCGTGGACGCCGAAGGTTACAGGGCAAAGCGCGAGGCGACGCTTGAGAAGCTGGCGTACAAGCTTGCGGAGAAGGCCGTTAAGACCGGACGCAGCGTAAGGCTTGAGCCGATGAACCCCTACGAGAGAAAGGTGATCCACACTACTCTGCAGACGGTTCCCGCGGTAGTTACCAGAAGCGAAGGCAGCGAGCCGCACAGAAGGGTGATAATAGAGCCCGCAAAGAAATAAACGTTACCGGCGGGGCCTTTGCCCCGCCGTTGTTTTAGGGGCGTTGTTCCGGAGCGGAACGAGTGTTTTCTCTGCCCGCTCCGCGGCTTCACGCCGAGCCTTTCCGAGGCTTTTATCCGGTCGGCTCGTTCCTAACGGCCTCCCGGAAAAGCCCTAGCGGAAAGTCTCTTCTACCGCTCCGAAGCGCTTCGAAAACACTCGCGTTCCGCTCCGGAACTCAGTATAAAAACAAAGCAGGAAAACAAAGGCCGCTTCAGTAAACCTAAACCCATGAGCGAGACTACCATAGCTGCTATCTCAACTGCATACGGCGAAGCCGGCATAGGCATAGTCCGGATGAGCGGTCCGGACAGTCTTGACGTGCTCAGAAAAGTATTCGTGCCGGGCAGGAACGGACAGACGCAGAGCAGCAGCGAGGGGTTGGCGACCGCAAAACAGTTGCAGAACGACGCAGCACCGGAAAGCCCTGCAGCGCAGGTCTTGGGAAACACGGGACCGTGGATCCCGCAGCCCAGGCACATGTATTTCGGCAGGATAGTGGACCCGAAAGACGGCAGCGTTGCGGATGAATGTCTGGCTGTCTTCATGCCGGGGCCGCAGAGCTACACCGGCGAGGACGTAGCGGAAGTGCAGTGTCACGGCAGCGTTCTGTCGTATAAGAAGATACTGTCGCTGATGCTGGAAAACGGAGCGCAGCCGGCGGAACCGGGGGAGTTCACCAAGAGAGCTTTCCTTAACGGACGCATGGATCTGGCGCAGGCGGAGGCCGTGATCGACCTAATAAAAGCAAGGAGCGCGCGCAGCTTCGACTGCGCGGTGGGTCAGCTGGAAGGAAGCCTCTCGCAGAAGATACGTGCAGTGCGCGCGGAGCTTCTGGACCTGCTTACGGAGCTTGCCGTAAACATGGATTACCCGGACGAAGACATAGAAGAGCTTACGTACGGGCGGCTTCTGAATCGTATATCGCTAATAAACGATGAGCTTATAAAATTAAAGACTTCATCCGAGGAAGGACGCATACTCAGAGAGGGACTTTTGGCCGCGATCGTGGGTAAACCCAACGTAGGAAAGTCTTCCCTGATGAACGTACTTTTAAGGGAGGACCGCAGCATCGTAACTGACGTTCCGGGCACTACCAGAGACACCATAGAGGAGCAGATATCGCTGCGCGGAATAGCCATCCGCTTTGTCGATACGGCGGGCATACGCAGCTCCGCGGACAAGGTAGAGAGCATAGGAATAGAGCGAAGCAAGGACGCGTTCAACCGGGCCGAGCTTCTGCTTCTGGTGCTGGACAGCAGCGCCGGGATATCCGCCGAGGACATGGAGCTTATAGAGATGGCCAAGGACCGTCCGGTGATCGTGATACTCAACAAGGACGATCTTCCGGCGGCAGGATCCTCCGGACCGACGATCGAAGACGAGATCTGCAGCATTCTTCCCGGAGTCCGCATTGTCAGACTCTCGGCTAAGACCGGCGAGGGTCTTCTGCAACTGGAAGATAGTATCGAGGAGTTCGTTACCGGCGGCAGAGTGCGCCGCGAAGAGGACGTGCTTGTTACCAACGTGCGCCACATAGCGCTCATAGACAAGGCGATCGAGGAGCTTTCGGAGGCTGCGCGCATGACCAAGGCGTCCGAAGCGATGGATTTTATAGAAGTTAACGTGCGGGCCGCGTTCGACGCGCTGGGAGAGATAACCGGCGAGACCGCGTCCGGCGAAGTAATAGAGGAAGTTTTCAGAAGGTTCTGCCTGGGCAAATGATCTTTGCTGCCCGTATTCCGTGGGCTACGAGGCGGTCTTCCCGGCAGAGAGATATCAGATAGATGGAAAAGTATACGCTCGGAAAATTTGACGTTGTAGTGATAGGCGCGGGCCATGCCGGCTGCGAGGCTGCTTTGGCGTGCGCAAGAATGGGCAAGGAAACGCTGCTGCTCTCCATAAATCTGGAGGCCGTGGCCAACATGTTCTGCAATCCAGCGGTCGGAGGCACGGGCAAGGGACACCTGGTCCGCGAGATCGACGCGCTGGGCGGCGAGATGGGCCTTAACATAGACAAGACCTTCATACAGTCCAGGATGCTGAACGTTTCCAAGGGTCCGGCGGTGCATTCCCTGAGGGCTCAGGCGGATAAGCGCAGGTATCACGAGGAGATGAAGAAGGTTCTGGAGAGCCAGGAGCACCTTCTTTTAAAGCAAGGCGAAGCCGTGGACATCAATTTTGCCGGAGACGGCAGTGTCCGAGGGGTATTGCTCAGGACCGGTGCGTACTACGAATGCCGCGCAGCGATCATCGCCACGGGTACATTCCTTGGAGGCAAGATCTTCATCGGCGAGAGCGTGGTGGAGAGCGGCCCCAACGGACTGTCGCCGTCCACCATACTGGCAGAAGCCTTGAAAAATAAAGGTTTTAAGATGCGCCGCTTTAAGACCGGAACCCCTGCAAGGTGTCTGGCAAGCTCGCTGGACTTTTCCAAGATGCAGGTGCAGGAGGGCGATCCTCACCCGGTGCCGTTCTCATTCATGAACGACAACATAGATAAAGAGCAGGCCAAATGCTGGCTTACATATACCAACGAGGAGACTCATAAGATAATCCGCGCCAACTTCGGGCGTTCGGCGCTTTTCGGCGGACAGATAGAGGGCGTCGGCCCCAGATACTGCCCGTCCATAGAATCCAAGCTGGACCGTTTCCCGGATAAAGAGCGTCACCAGCTGTTCGTGGAGCCGGAGGGACTGTCCACACAGGAGATGTACCTGCAGGGCATGAGCACTTCGCTTCCCGAGGACGTTCAGCAGCAGTTCTACGAGACCATCCCGGGCCTTGAAAACATAAGGCTTATGCGCGCCGCGTACGCAATAGAGTACGACTGCATAGACCCCATGGAGCTTAAGCTTTCGCTGGAGCACCGGCAGCACCCCGGATTCTTCTGCGCCGGCCAGTTCAACGGTTCTTCCGGTTACGAGGAGGCTGCCGCGCAGGGTCTTATGGCAGGAATTAACGCTGCGCTGTACCTGGACGGCCGGGATCCTTTCGTTCTGGACCGTTCGGAAGCGTACATAGGCGTGCTGATAGACGACCTTGTTACCAAGGGCACCAACGAGCCGTACAGGATGATGACTTCCCGCGCCGAGTACCGTCTTATACTTAGGCAGGACAACGCGGATCTGCGCCTGACAGAGAAGGGGCGCAGCATTGGGCTGGTGTCCGACGAGCGCTGGGAGAGGTTCCTTGCAGATAAAAAAGCAATGGAGGAAGAGGTCCAAAGGTTTGAAAATACAACGGTTGCGCCGTCCGAGGCCAATCCTTTGATAGAGAGTCTGGGAGGAACTCCGGTGGATAACCGAGTAAGTCTTTCCGAGCTTCTTAGGCGTCCGGAGATAACTTACGACGCGCTTGCGGCGGTGGATCCGGAGCGTCCGGCGCTGTCGTACCACGTGCGGACCAAGGTGGAAGTAAGCCTTAAGTACCGCGGTTACATAGAAAAGCAGCTGGCGCAGATAGAAAAGTTCAAGAAGCTGGAGGGACAGACGATCCCGGAGGACATCGATTACATGGCCATGGAGGGACTTCGCAATGAAGCCCGCGAAAAGCTTACGGACATACGTCCGGTCTCCGTGGGTCAGGCGTCCAGGATATCCGGTGTGTCCCCGGCAGACATAAACGTTCTGCTGGTGCAGCTGGAGAGGATGAGAAGGAAACATTGATAAGCCGGCAACCGCATAGTATGGCGGCAGAATGGCGCAGCTTATGAAGACTTATGGTTTGTTGCGTCTGCAACAGTATTTATTGA
>JAILDA010000092.1 GCA_024689865.1 Clostridia bacterium
AGCCCGACGTCGCATCGTGCTGCATCGAGAATCAACTCACTGGCACGCCCGCTCCATTTACCCGGGCCTTCCAACACCTTCAGAACTGCCGCGCGGATCTCTGAATTGCGATACTGTTCAAGTGCACGGCGCCGCTCCGATTCCGCATCAGATGCAACGTCTACGACCGTCCATTCTGCCTCCTCAAACTTGACGTTCAATTCAGGGTTGCCATCTATCGCCTTGCCCTTCACTGAGATGTGTATCGGGTCGCATTTCTTACGCCTGAACATAACTATCATCTGTCCGGCCGCGCCCTGGATGCCGGTGCTTCCCAGAATGTTTGAGAAGGCGTCGTCCGGATCCACAGCCTTCCGGTCGTGCGTGACCAGAATTATCGAGATGTGATATTTTCGTGCGAGGTCATTCAGCGGACTTATGTCACGGTATGCGTGTTCGTATTCTGACTCCCGGCTGCTCTTAGCGTCCGTCCTTATGATTGCGAAGACGTCTACCACGACTACGCCGATGTCCGGGTCTTCCTGCAGATATGCCTCTATCTGGTCTACAAAACCGGCGTCGATTTTGTTGGTACTGCTGTCGATATAGAAGTTTTCCGGCACTGGCTTATCCTTGAGTATCTGGCGGATACGTTTCTGCTGCAGACTCTCGGCTGTTTCCAAGTCGAGATATAATGCCGCGCATTTACGTGTCTTATAGCCGAGGAAGTCTTCCCCTTGGCATATCGCCAGGCACATAGCCAGGGCGAGCCACGACTTACCGAGCTTCGGCTTCGCAGATAGTACGCAAGTCCCTTCGGTGAGAAACGGCAACTTGCTGTCAAGTCCAACGAATACCTTTGGTTCCGGATGGTCTTCCGCCAGAAGAGCTTGAGCGCTCTTCAGTTTGCGTATGGTGATAGACTTCTTGGGTTTAGCTTTTGCGGGCTCTTTAACCTCAATAACTTGGACGCCGGGCATACGTTCGGACAGATCATTGGAGAATGCTCGCCATAAATCTTCCTTCAAAGTCGATGATTCGGCGCTCAAGATCGTTTACCCTCCCTCTTGTTTTAATCAGTATCAATTCTTTTTCTTCTGTTGTGCCGTACAACAGGCCGTCCAGCAGGTCTTCCAGGCGGTCCCGAATATCCATAATGTCGAAGAAGTGCTCCCGAGCGTATGGATCATCGGTCAACCAGTTATCAAGAAGCCATTTGCTGACTATCCGGAAATATCCGCAGTAGACGTCGTAAACGCTGTCCGCATACATATTGACGAGCTGTTCCCGCGTTAGCCTTAACACTGGAGGCTTCACTTCGGTGGGCTTCTGCCTGCGCTGTTCCGGCAGGCTTATGCCATAATCAGCCGCGAGCTTCTTTGCCGCATCATGCAGCGACAGATCAAACAGCTTTGATGTGAAACCGATGGCGTCCTCATCTATGTTGCAGACAAAGCAGTGGAAGCGCTCATCAGCCTTTGCGCTGGGATGTCTGTCTTGATGGAACGGACAGCACATCTTTCCATATCTGTCCACCTTGTAGCCGTAGAGCTCGGCGGCTTCGCGGGCTGTTATGCGGTCTTTTATGTATTCATAGATGTTGTCCATTGTTACTCCTTCAACAGATTCACGATTAGCTGGGCCGCTTCCTCCGGCCTGCAGAATAAGAATGTGCAGCCATAACGTCCCTCGATCGTGTGCATCGCTTTTGCGAGCCGTGGCCCCTGGATGCAGTTCGGGCTGTATTCAGTGCGCGGGTTTTTCCACGACTGAAGGCTATCTATATCCGCAACGCCCTCGGTGTTCTCCACAAGAATGTATAGCTTCGTGCCGAGATCTTGTGCTAACTTGAGCTCATTTATAAAACGCTTGTGTTCCGCTTTGCCTCCGCCGATATTCTGGGCTATTTCGCTTATGCTCGCTTTCGTGTCCACTGCTCGCTCTGGTGGGAGCGAATAATCTCCCACCGGGAGCTTGCAGCGGTGAAAAAAAACATCCATCGACGAAAACTGCTTGTGTTTTATTTCGTGCTTACCTGCTTGCTGACGGCTATCTTCTATGATGTAGATAGACATACATATCAGAACGGCACGTCTGCTTCATTTATAGGTGTGAACCCAGGCACCGGGCCGGACGTGGTGATTTTATTCTCCAGCGTCTTTGTCTCAGGCACGGTGAAGTCTCCGTTCCGGATCTGCTCGAGGGTCTTGAAGGCCGCAAGACGCAGGCGCTCTTTGACGTTGCCGTCGTTGGCCTCGTATTCCTCGTAGCCGAGGAGAACTCCCAGACGGCATCCCTTGAGGAGCTGCTCATCAAAGCCTTTCTCGATGAACTCGTTGAAGTTGGTCTCGTTTGCGATGTCTACCGCCTTAATGAAGGCCTTGAACATACCCAGAGCCTTTTCTTTGTAGGATCTGACAAAGGAGTGACGGTAGTCGTATTCCTCATCCTTAAAGCGGCCCTTTTCCGGTCCCTCGGCTATATCGAAGATGATGCGAAGATACTGCTTATCCGGAACGTCCTCGACCTTGGTGATCTTGATGATGTAACCTCCTGCCGGAAGCCTGGAAAACTCACCGCTTGTTGCGGCACTGTTGTAACCTTTGATTTCGTTCATGCTCTAAATCTCCTTACCTCTATTGCTGTGAAATCACTTGGACTATAATCACGTGGTGAGTACATGTTTTCGTTCTTCACGTTCCTCCACCACCAGTTTGTGACGGCTTTTGCTTCAGACACCGCCCAGCTCTCGCCAACGTGGCTGCCGTTGAGGAGAATGTAGAAGCGTTTTTTGCTTTTCTGCGTACTGGTAATCATTTGTTACCACTCCTTGCGAAACGCTTCTTCACGATGAAAGTTTTCAGTAGCAGGATCCTTTTGCATAATGATGTCTGCTGCTATGGAATAGAGTCTTGGAATAATATGATCTCTGATGGCTTTAGCTTCTACTATGGCGCTACGATCAGAATCCAATTCCACCCCTTTATTCTCAAGTATTATTAGACTCATCTGCTCGGCAGCCCTTCTTATTGATTCCTGCATGGCTTCGAAGTGTTTGAATTGAGCCTCATATACTAAGTGAGATATAGCTTCCTCTGATATGTGTGCGGTTTTACAAAACTCCCGCAGTTTCCCAAATCGTTCTTCAAATGTCATTTACTTCATCCCCCAGTAACTACGTATCGCTTCGTCTACCATCTTCAAATCGTTCGGTATCTCCACACTGTCGAACATTCCTTCCGGAGTCTTTGCGGAGCTCTGTCCGTTAGCCTGGGTAAAGAACTTCTGGTCCTCGCAGTAGAGCACTACATCGAAGCATCCCTCCAGGACGAGCTTCTCATCGAGCATTCTGCCGATGGTTTTGGCTTTCTCTCTTCCGTTGGCATCAACCTCGGTGTGATGCAGGAAGTAGACTATCTTGTCTTCCTCCGGGAGCCTGTTGATGCTGTGCACCAGCTCGCGGAAGTTGGCGGCCATATCGACATACTTGTCGTAGCCTTTTTCCTTCGCTCTGTCGAAGAGCTCGTTGACCAGAAGATACTGCGAGTCATCTATAACGATAGACTTGGCCTTGCTGGATTTTATTACCATCTGGATCCACGCGTATCTTGCTACGGCCAGCTGAGCAGCAGTCTGTGCTTCTGCCTCCAAAGATGCCGGAATCTTCACGACCTTAATATCACTCTTGAAGGGCAAGCGTCCTTTTTCGACGCTTATGACGCCGACTTCGTCCGGCTTAAAGTTTTTAATACTGTAGGTCTTGCCGGAACCTGACCTTCCCATAATGAGTACCGGTATTGCCATATTTCCTCCTTACATACTTGCCAGAATTGCTATGAACGGACCTGCGATGAGCGCGCCGCCCAGCAGGATCTCCCACCATTTACCTAATTTCTTCATCTCTTTCCCCCTAGATACCACTTAACGAATAGGTCCCTCCGAACCTTGTACGGTCCACCTTTGCATCTCGGCAAACACGCGCCGCTCTCGATGGCGTACCGTTCGGCGAGCCTTCTGCCGACGCCCAGCTCCTTCTGGATGTCAGCGATGGACATTAGTGCCATGTTTCCTCCTTTGCTTTAAGTTAAGACTTGGGTAAAAAAATATCCTGCGCTTCAACGCCGCACTCTTCGCAGAGCTTCTGGAACTGTGAATGTTTTGGCTCTGCTTTGCCGTTTTCCCACTTCCAGTAGGTCACTTTTGACACTCCAAGGCGTTTTGCG
>JAILDA010000093.1 GCA_024689865.1 Clostridia bacterium
AGGTCGCGGGTGGCCTCGTAGGTCATAAGTGTGGAGATCTCTGTAACGAGCTGGCGGAAATCCTTTGTGGATGTGTCCTTGCTCCTTAAAAGCGCTGTTTTGTGCTGAATAAGCGGATGATCGAATACATAAACTTTGCCCATGACTACCTCCAAAACTACATTTCGTTAAGCTGAGCTACTCTTCTATCGTGACGGCCGTGATCCTCTTCGGTATCCAGCCAAATATCAACCAGATTCTTTGCTTCTTCCACGGTAAGGACGCGTCCGCCCAAAGATACCATGTTGGCGTGGTTGTGCTTCTTTGCCATCTCGGCCATGAAAGGCGTAACAAGCTCCGCGCAGCGTATGCCTTTTACCTTATTGGCCGCCATGCCTATCCCCAGGCCCGTGCCGCAGCAGACTATGCCCAGGTCCGCCTTGCCGGAGATGACATGTTCCGCGCACTTTTTGCCGTACTCCGGATAATCCACCGGGTCCGGAGTGTAGATGCCGAGGTCCTCTATCTCGAATCCCCTGTCCTTAAGATGCCCTATAAGCTCCTGTTTGAGTGCGAAACCGCCGTGGTCGGCGGCAAGCGCTATCTTCATGTTGTGTCCCCCTGCCTTTACGATATTATAACCCGCTGCTTTAAGCATGCGGTTCATGAGCGAAAAGTATACGGACGGATCCAGCGTCTTTCCGTCCAGGCACGCCTGTGCGCCGGACGGTACCTTGTATGCGTCCTTTTCGGCCGGCACCCCGCTGTCCGGGGCGGCGATCAGTATGATGTCCTTGCCTTCGGAATCGAACTGCCGCAGCTGAGCGAAGAACTCTTTAGGGCACGGAACGTTTATGGTTCCTGTCTTGCGGCCTGCGGCGGTCTCCTTTTGCAGTCTGGCGTCCATGGCACGGCAGACACAGTCAGGATCGCCCTCGAAAACTACCACTTCCGCCTTGGGAGAGTAGTGTTTGTACTTCTGCCCCGGGGCCTTGGGCTTGTAATCCGGGTCGTCCGACGGCTTTGTAAACAGCGCGGGATCGTAGCTGACCTCCGTCTTAAGCACCGCGGCTATCATCTCCGGAGTTATGAGCCCGGGTCTTAGTATTACGGGAGCCTTGGGATCCGTAAGATCCAGAACGGTAGATTCTATACCGCCCTTGCATGGTTCCCCGCAGATGATGGCGTCTATCTTTCCGGCAAGGTCAGCTTGAACGTGCTGCCACGCTGTGGGACTGGGTCTTCCGGATATGTTGGCGCTAGGACCGCTTACAGCGGTGCCGCTGTACTCTATGAACTTAAGCGTTGCCTCGCTGTCCGGCATGCGCACCGCTACGGTATCCAGCCCTCCGGTGGTCTCTTTGGGAAGCTCCGGCCTTTTGGGAAGCACCATCGTAAGAGGTCCGGGCCAGAACGCCTTTGCAAGCTTTAGCGCTTCTTCGGGGACTGTTCTTGCGACCTTGCCAATGTCCTCCGTTTTTGCTATGTGCACGATCAGCGGATTATCCGAAGGTCTGCCTTTTGCGGAGTAGGCCTTCCTGGCGGAATCCGGACTGAAAGCGTCCGCGCCCAGTCCGTACACGGTCTCCGTGGGGAAGGCCGCAAGCCCGCCGTTTTTTATTATCTCCGCGGCTTTCCTAAGGTCCGCGTCTTCAGTTGAAAGTAGAAGCGTATCTATCATCTATCGTTCAGATGCAGGGGTCTGCCGCTGCGTATCTTTTGCTTTGCGCAGCAATGCTGCTACGCATCATTCGCCCTTCATGCGCTCGGCCTGATCGCTGGTTATGAGGGCGTCTATTATCTCGTCCATGTCGCCGTCCAGGAAAGCGTCCAGTTTATAGATCGTAAGACCTATCCTGTGGTCCGTTACCCTTCCCTGCGGGAAGTTGTAGGTGCGTATGCGCTCGGAGCGGTCGCCGCTTCCTACCTGTCCTTTTCTGAGCTCCGACTGCTCGTCGTGCTGCTGCTGCTGATAGAAGGCGTAGAGCCTGGACTTAAGCTCGTTGAAGGCCTTTTCCTTGTTCTTAAGCTGGGACTTTTCGTCTTGGCACTGCACCACCACGCCCGTGGGCAGGTGGGTAAGGCGCACCGCGGAATCCGTCATGTTTATGTACTGGCCGCCGTGACCGGACGCTCTGTAGGTATCCACCCTTATGTCGTCCCAGCGCAGGTCCACGTTTACGTCCTCCACCTCCGGCATTATGGCTACGGTAGCCGCGGAAGTGTGGATGCGGCCGGAACTTTCGGTCTCCGGTACGCGCTGCACGCGGTGGACGCCGGACTCGTACTTAAGGCGGGAATAAGCGCCTCTTCCGATTATCCTTATGACGCCTTCCTTAACACCGCCTATGCCCGTATCGTTGATGTCCGTAAGCTCCGTCTTCCATCCGTGACGCTCCGCGTAGCGTATGTACATGCGAAGAAGATCTCCGGCAAACAGCGCGGCTTCCTCGCCGCCGGTACCGGCTCTGAGCTCCAGATAGACGTTCTTTTCGTCGTTGGGATCCTTGGGCAGAAGCAGTATCTTAAGTTCCTGTTCCGTAGTTTCCAGTTTCGACTGAAGGTCCGCCAGCTCCTCCTTGGCCATTTCGCGCATCTCATCGTCCGTGGACGGATCATTGAGAAGCTCCAGGGTCTGGTCCTTCTCCTCCAGCGCTTTCTTGTATTCCTTGTATTTCAAAACGATGGGCTCCATGTCGCCCATCTCCTTGATATGCTTCTGCCAGCGCGACTGATCCGCGATCACCTGGGGATCGGAGACCGTAACGCTGAGCTCGTCGTACTTCTGCAGTATAAAATCCAGTTTCTTAAACATCTGTTTCACCTTTCTGTTCATTATACCACGCTGACGAAGCAATTGAAATAAAAAGCAAAGATCTGAGCGTTAATTGATGCGGCGGTGATGCTGTGTTAAGAGGACTGTTTGGGATCCCGGTACTTAGCGACCGACAAGCCGCAGGGCGCAGACGGAGCTTAGTACCGCTGGTGGGCTCCCAACCAAGCGAGAGCGTGTCCTCGTACACAGCATTCCGCCGCAATATAATACATGCTCCGGACTGTACAGCTATTCCAAATCACAGTCTGTTGATGTAAAATAAAAGCATGAAAACAGTAAGACTTAAAAAACTAATATTGATCCTTCTGATCATAGTCGTACTGGCTGCAGCAGTCTTAGGAGGTTATCAAATGATAGTAATGAGCAGGCTCAATGCCCTTACTCTTAGAAAAGCGCGCTGGAGCTGCGGCGGAGGAATGTCCGGCGGGCACACTTCGCTGGAGATCAGGCTTGAGGGAGATCACGCTGTCGCAGTCGCAGAAAAGCAGGAATGGCACAACTCCGATATGGAGCGCACCACCTACATCCTTCCGGCGGAAGTAATGGATCAGCTTAAGGACCTGATCATAAAGAACAAGCTCAACGTGCTGAGCCGCCGGGGCTATTCCAAGATGATCGCTCTTGACGCGGACACGGACCATTTCTACGCGGACTTCACCGAAGGATACGATTTCGGAGTAAGTCAGGACCAGAAAAAATCCCCCGCGGAATCCAAAAGATTCTACGAGGTACGGACTTTCTTGTACGATCTAATAAAAGATGCAGAAGGCGTTACGGAGATAATACCCGCCGGTTCAGAGATCCCCGTGGATGAGGAAGAGAAAGCCGACGCTTCAGCCTCCAAGGCTTTCAGCGATCTCAGAAAGCTTTGCTAACCTGTGGTTCAGCCCGGATTTAGCCAGCGGTGGATCCGCCAGAGCGGCAAGATCCGCCAGTGGAAGTTCCGGATTTTCCAGTCTTAATACAGCGGCCTGCCTCAGCTTTAACGGAAGCGAATCCAGGCCTCTGTTTTTTTCTATCAGTTTTATGTCCGCGATCTGCTTCTGGGCGGCGTTCACGGATCTTTGGAGGTTGGCGCTCTCGCAGTTGTTTATGCGGTTCACCTTCCCGCGCACGTCTTTGGTGACCCTTACGTCCTCAAAGTGCAGCAGATGGGCGGACGCGCCGATTATCCCCAGAAAGTCGGAGATCTGCTCGGCGTCCTTAAGATATACGATGTAGCGGCCGCGGCGCTGCGTTATGCGGGCCTTAAGGCCGAAAGAATTGACAAGCTTTCTTACGTCGCCTGCCAGATATTCCCTTGCGCAGGGAAGCTCCAGATGGTAGGTCTTGGCAGGATCCGTAATGGTGCCGCAGGCAAGGAACGCACCGCGAAGGAAAGCCTTCTTGCAGCAGCGTTTTTTTATAACCTCCGCGCTTATACCGTCCGTAACGTAGTTGAGGCCTTCCTTAACACCCAGAAGCCCTGCCTCGCGAAGTATTCCTTCCGCGTTCATGTCCGGGGTGATGTTGAGCTCGTATACGCGCCCTCCGGCCAGCGGCATCTCCGCGTTGTCTATGGAAAGGGATCCCTTGGTCCCGAAATACTCTTTTATAAGCGTTATGAAAAGCCTTGCTACAGCCGGGTTATTTGTGCTTACGCGGACTCCCATGCGCCCGTCCGCAATGGTGATGCTTCCCGCGAAGCGCAAAAAGCCGGCTATCTGAGCCAGCTGGCAGCATTTCTTTGTTACGGCTATAGTGGTGAGTTCCTTTTTTACGTCCAGCGCAAAAGACACTTGTTTCTCCCGATCACGACGACACTAACGTCTTAAAGTCCGATCTATGCGACGCGATAGACTCTGCGGACAGTCTCAATGCTTGAAAATTACAGCTCGCGGTGCTTAACAGTGGCGAGCCTTCCGATCTCCTCCAGCCTTTCGGCTACGGTCTCGGCTATGACGACGCTCCTGTGGCGGCCGCCGGTGCAGCCGAACGCAACGGTAAGATGGTACTTGCCCTCTTTAATGTAGCTCGGAATAAGGTCCAGTATAAGTCCGGTCACCCTGGAAGCGAACTTGCCGGCCTTAGGGTCCGAAAGCACGTAGTCCCTTACCTTCTTGTTGCGTCCGGTAAGCTCCTTAAGGGCAGGAACGTAGAACGGATTGGCCAGGAAGCGCACGTCCAGCACCCAGTCCGCCTCGTCCGGCATGCCGTACTTGTAGCCGAAGCTCATGATGCTTAAGGTAAAGCTGTCCTTGTCCTCCGCGGAAAGGAAACGCTTTATGACAGCGTTCAGCTGCGCCACCTTAAGATCCGACGTATCTATTACAACGGACGCCATGCGCTTAACGTCCGCAAGCTTTTCGCGCTCTTTTTCTATGCCGGCTTCTATGTCGCCCTGCGGAGCCATGGGATGCGACCTCCTTGTCTCCTTGTAGCGTCTTACCAGCACCGGAGTTGAAGCCTCCAGGAATATTATCTTGTAATCCCTTCCGGCGCTCTTAAGCTCGTCCAGAGCCGCGTTAAGATCTCCGAAGAAATATCCCCCGCGAACGTCCGTTACAAAGGCTATCTTCCCGAACTCGCCCTTGTCTTCCGCAAGCCGCAGGAAGTCCGACATCAGCTTGGGCGGCATGTTGTCCACGCAGTAGAACCCAAGATCCTCCAGACAGTTGGCCGCATGGCTCTTTCCGGCCCCGGACAATCCGGTAACGATTATAAGCTCCATTACTGTTCCTCTCTGAGGTTTATGATCCTCGACGGTTCCAGCCCGGCTTTGACCGCTCTGTCCCACGCGTTCTCCACGTTGCCTACCGCGCCGGGAGTATGGGCGTCGCTGCTGAGTATGAATCTTACGTTGTATTTCATGGCCGTCTTTATGCCTTCTACCGTAAGGCAATGGTGACGGTGGTTGATCTCCATTATGGTATCGGTCTCTTCGCAGGCCTTTGCAATGGCGTCTATGTCGAAGTCCGCCTTGTCGCCCGGATGCGAAAGGATGTATATGTCGTTTTCGTACAGGCTGTTTACGATGAAGTCCGTATTGCGTATCCTTGCGTGCTGCGAGGTGGTAAGACCGCGCTCGTGGGCCCAGCCGCCCAGGACCACCGCAAGCCCTGTAAATGGCTTCTTTCCGAGGTAGGAATAGTGGTAGCCGGCGATTATGTAGTCGAAGAGCTTCTGGTCTTCCTTGCTTATGTCCAGGCTGCCGTCCGCGTTGGCCGTGTTGGCTTCAACGCCCAGGGTTATCTCAAGACCGGGATACAGTTCGGACGCCCTTTCTATGTCCTTTCGCATGGAGGGCACTCCGTTCAGGTCGATCCCGAAGGTAAGGCATCCGGGACCGTGGTCGGAGATCCCCAGCCGCTTAAGCCCCAGACCTGCGGCCATGGCCGCGTTGTCCGCTATGCTTCCCTTGCCGTGCGAGTATCTGGTATGAGTATGAAGGTCGAAAGATATCCTGCTATTCAATTATCCGCACCTCCGGCTGAAGCATCACTCCGAATTTGCCGAACACCGTATCCTGCACCAGCTTCATGAGCGCCAGAACGTCGGACGAAGTGGCTCCGCCCTTGTTGATTATGAACCCGGCGTGCAGTTCCGACACCTGGGCTCCGCCCACGCTTGCGCCCTTAAGTCCGGCGTCCTGTATAAGCTTGCCCGCAAAGTACCCTTCCGGACGCTTAAAGAAGCTTCCGGCGCTGGGATACTGCAGCGGCTGTTTTTCTTTTCTTCTGGCGGTAAGATCCGCCACCTTGGCGTCTATGTCCGCCTGAACGCCTTCCTTAAGCCTGAAAGCGGCCTCCAGAATTATGGCTCCGCAGTCCATGAAAGCGCTGTGTCTGTAGGAAAGACCGTAGTCCTCCAGTTCGGGGATGCTCTTTACCTGGAACAGCGTATCCGCAACGCATCCGTCGTAGGCTCCGGCGTTCATGTATACCGCGCCGCCTACGCTTCCGGGTATTCCCGTCGCGAACTCAAGACCTGTAAGGCCTTTAGCGCATGCTGCCTTGGCCGCAGCAGCAAAGCTTGCGCCCGCACCTGCCCTCAGGACTTTTCCGCGTACGCTTATGCGCGACAGTTTGGGACCGAACTTGATTATCGTTCCGCGGTATCCGCTGTCCGGAAATAAAACGTTGCTTCCGTTGCCCAGTATCATAGGCCGCGGAAGCTCCATGGCCTTAAGAAGCTCGTCCTTGCTGTTTACGGTCACCAGCCTGTCCGCCGGTCCGCCGCAGCGGAATGTGGTGCAGCTGCTTAAGGGATAATTCTCTGTTATGTTCAGCTTTATCTCTGACATTTAATGTATCACTCCTGATCTTCGGGCTCCGCCTGCTTAAGCAGATCCAGTACGGAATCCAGCCTGTTGAAAACGCTGCGCTCCAGCATGGCGCGGAAGGCCGAACTGTCGCGTGTTTCCAGGTACTGAGCCGTCATCTTGTTGTATTCCGTGTCCGTAGCCGAAAGCTCCGGGAACGGAAGCTCCAGCTTCATGAACAAATAAAAGAGCGCCGCAAGCGACAGCAGCACCGTATCCTCGCCGAAGAGATACAGTCTGTTAAGCTCCAGATGGAGCCGCGCGGCGGCGTCCAGGGGATCATCCTGCCTTTCCACGGGCTGCATGGACTTTAAGAGCCCGTCCGCAAGGGATCCTATCTCCCTGAAATGCGGCGGAATGAATTCCCATTCGTAAACTATGGGGTTGTTAAGTCTGAATAGCGTCCCGTCCTGGCGGGGCGTATCCGGGGATGTTATCAGCTTTGCCCAGCGGCTGAGCATGCGGGCGTCCAGATCCGCGTCCATGTAGAGGCTGCCCCTCATGTCCGCGTACATCTCCCTGCAGTTGCCCGCAAAGGCGTAGTCCGACAGCGGAATGTCGTCGCGGAAATCCCCCTGCAGCACTGTCGCGACGGTGCTCCTGGATATCCTGCGGCCGGTTATGCGGTACAGAGAATACATCCAGCACCACAGGTCGCTCTGGTCCATCCATTTCTTGAACTGGGGATCCGCCGGCCTTCTGGCCTTTAGTTCCGCTAATTTTCCGGAGATCGCCTCGGTCATTCCGCCCTCCGAAGGAACGCTACTTGGAAGCGCCGGCGTCCTGTCCCGGTACTTCGTCCTCTCCCTTGGTATAGTTGAACATTGCGTAATCTATGTCCACGTTGCCCTTGATGCCTTTTACGGTGCCCTCGTCCGTAGCCTGCCAGATCTGGATGGCGTACGGGAAGTGGGGCTCGTTGAAGTACTGGGCGAACCACTTGTCGTAGGCGTCCAGCTTGGTGATGTTCATCTTGGTCATGTATGTGCCTACTCCGCCGTAGAGCATGGGCGTATAGCCTGCTTCCTTAAGAGTTTCGCAGAACGCTATTACTATCTCCGTTCTTTCCGCAGCCGTAAGATAGAAGGTCCTGTCCGTCTCGTCCTTGGCGCCCTCGAAGTCCATTACCACCGGCCAGGTAACGTTGTAAGGCTTTATGTTCCTGATTATCCACTCCGCCTCGTCCTTGCCCTCTTCCGGAGTTATGGCCTTGGTTACGAAGTACACGCCTACGGGTATCCCGTTCTGCAGAGCGCCTTCTATGTTGGTCTTGAAGCGCTCGTCCATGGCGTTCTTTCCGCTCTCGTAACCGCGGTAGCCTATGCGGATGAATGCGAAGTTAACGTCGTCTTCCGCTACCTGTTTCCAATCTATGGTGCCCTGGTACTTGGAGACGTCTATGCCGCGCACGGCGTTCATCTTAATGCCCCAGTTGTACTTGTTGCGTCTCATACCGCTTACTACGGGGTCGAACACGTACTTGCCGGCCTCGTCCTTGTAGACAACGCGCTCCGGGAACATGAAGCACATCATTTCCCAGAGGCCGGAGCTCTTGTTGGCGGTATCGATGAACTGCTGAAGAGGCATGCTGAACATGGCCTCTTCAGGATCACTGTTCTGCTCGTTGCCGGCGTTGGTGTTGCCCGGAGCGCCGCAGGATGTCAGAGCCATCATGACCGCCAGGCACAGTACTAATATCTTAATTGCTTTAGAATTCTTTTTCAAAACAGGTTCCTTTCCTTGCTCCCTGCAGCGCGCCGAAACAGCGCTGCGGGACAGATCATTAGATTCCAATATACATTCATTATATTTTACAATAAAATCAGCACCCGCGCAAGACCACTTGCCCGGGTGTTTCTAAGATCGATATGATTGTCCGCAGACAGCAATGCGTTTTGTTCTGCATTCCCGATCCGCGGCGCTCAGCGGAAGTCGAATCCTGCCTTGAACGCTCCGGATCCAAAGGCTTTCTGCCAGTCCTTAAGGTCGTAAAGTTCCACGTCCGGAAAACTCACCCTGCCCTCCGCCAGAAGCTTAAGAGCCGGCCCGAACGGACCGCAGCGGCTGCCTACTACAGTTATCTCGTTTACAGGGATTAGGCTCATATCCAGTTCCTTTTTTCCTGCGTAAGTGCTCTTAAGGATTATGGTACCCATCTTGCGGACTATGTTCATGGCAAGATCGAAACCCTCCGGCGCGCCGGAAGCCTCCACAACGTACTCGAAGCATTCATCTGCCGTAAGCGCGCGGTACGCCGGAAGAACGGCGCCGCTGCCCGGAACACTTCCGATGTAGTCGCTGCTCAGGCGGGTCTTTGCGTACGGTTTAAACATCCTAAGCTTGTCCGGATGATGCCCTATAACAGTAAGGTCCACGCCCGTAAGCGCAAGCACCTGCGCGCACATGAACCCCAGACGCCCGTCGCCTATTACCGCAGCGTTCGCAGACGAATCCATCTTTACCTGCTCCGTTATCTCCAGAGCCGCAGCCAGAGGCTCCGCAAACACGGCCTTTTCCGGCGGCAAGCCATCCGGGACCACGTGAAGAAGATGCGTGGCGAGCGTCATGTACTCCGCAAAACAGCCGTCCTTGGACATTCCTATCACCTTGCGGTCCAGGCAATGCTTTTCGCGGCCGGTCCTGCAATAAAGGCAGCGCCCGCAGCCCTCGTTGAGCTCACCTACGACAAGACGGCCGACCAGCGACGCATCGCTGCTATCCGCCACCTCGCCCACGAACTCGTGGCCCATTATTCCCTTAAAATCCGGTCTGTAGCCCTTAAGTATCTCTCTGTCCGTGCTGCACACGTTGGCAAGCAGCACGCGAATAAGGCTCTGCCCCTCCGCCGGTACCGGAACGGGAAGATCCTCTCTGTATTCTGCTTTATTTCCGTCAAAAAACAACGCTTTCATAAATTTTGTCCTTGCTTTTCCCCCGTGCTTATTGTAAACTCTTATGGTCGAATTTAACAGTTCTTTTTGGATGCCCGCCGGGCACACATAAAAGACACTCAACTGGACACGGAGGGTTGACCGAGTGGCTAAGGAGCTCGCCTGGAAAGCGAGTAGGGCTGAAAGGCCTCGTGGGTTCGAGTCCCATGCCCTCCGCCAAAGTAAAACAGGACGCTTTTGCGTCCTGTTTTGCTTTTCGTATGAGGGGATGGGACGAGGGCCCACGCGTGGGTCACGAGAAGGCGAGCCGCAGGCGAAGCCTGAAAGGTCCCATGCCCTCCGCCATTGAAGAGGATCGGAAACGATCCTCTTTTTCGTTGTAATTTCAATGGTTTCGAGCGATAAGACAGTTTCAGAACTACGGCTTTTTTAACGATTTTGTTTGGATACACTTGGATACACTTGCCTGAAACGTTGAAATCTCAAGCATTTCAGCACTTTGCACACGCCTATCAGCTGAGCGCTTTCTTTATTATCGCGGCTCTTTCGGCCTTGTCGCTACGGTCAAAACAGTAATTATGCAGAGTCGTTTGTTCATCGGTATGTCCCACTATTTCCCTTATTCTTGCCTGGCTTGCCGGTCTCGACAACAAGCAGGGAACCATCAAACGACTGATCCGAGATGAGATTCAGCGATCAAGCTAAGTGCCCTCTAAAAACCAAAATCGCCCAATGGGCGATTTTTTCATTATCAGACTTTATCCCGACAAACTTGAATTTATAAGTATCTGTCGACATATTTCATGCGGGCTTCTGCTGTCCACTTGCGGATGAACTCAGTTTTAGCATTGGTATAGGCATCTCTGTTATGCTCATATCTCTTCCATAATTCAAGCTTCAATGCTTC
>JAILDA010000038.1 GCA_024689865.1 Clostridia bacterium
AAAGGACTGCGGCAGGTTTCTGGCCTTTTTCCGCGTATTCCTTAAGCATAAGGTCTGTTCTGGAAAGTTCCGCGAAACGGTCCAGAAGCTCTCTGTCCGCGTTCTTCTTTTCCGCGATGTGCAGAACGCCCAGATCCATCAGGGATGAAAGCATCTGCTCTTTTCTGGAAGCCGACGATACAACGAAGACCTTTTTCATCTTTTCTATCATTTGGCGGCCTCCGTAAGTTTTTTCTTTGCTATCTTGCCGCGGACCACGGCAGCAGTCTGCTGGTCGCCCAGATAGACCTCTATTACGCGTATGTTCTCCTTGGCTTCGGGGATCTTTACCTTTTCGAACAGATTTACGCGCTGCGAGGTGCTCCTGAGCTCCTTCTCCAGCAGTTCTTCCTGAGTTGCGAGCGTCTTGCAGAGAGCATCCAGCCTTGCTATGTCGCGAAGCTTTACAACGGCGTAGTCCACCCACAGCGGGTACTCGTCCACGCTGTACTCCACGTCCTTAAACGTAAGTTCCCTGAAATTGGGGACCTCCACGCCGGCGATGTTCTCCGTGGTATACTCCACGCGGTCCGGCTGCACAAGCAGCTGGATCTTGTGATCGTCCGCGAAGCTCTCGTTTTCGCCGAACACTGCTATCCAGTCGTCCAGACCGGATACCACGCTTCTGCGCTGCTCCTCCACCCTTTCGTGCTCCGCCTTCACCTTCATGATGACGGTCTGTAGCTGCTGCTTTTTAAGCTGCAGAGTGGGAAGGTAGCGCTGGTACTGCTTAAGATGGTCCTTCTGCGTCTTTAATTCATTTTTAGTGAGTTTGACGTTAGCCATTAAGCTCTCCTAAGCAATAGCGTCCTTCTTGGGCCATCTTTCCTTTATGAGCGCGGTCTTAAGACCTGTCTCGTTAGGCTCGAAGCACTCCGCGAGTATCTCCCAGCCAAGATCCAGAGCCTCTTCCAGAGGAATGTTCACGCTCAGATCCATGAGTCTGGATTCGAAGAGCTCGCCGTACTTCAGGAGCTTTTCGTCCCACTCTGTCATGAGGAATCCCATGGACCTCTTCTCCATGCATTCCTTGTAGGCTGCATAGAGCTTTATCATTGCGTCCATAAGGGCGCGGTGGTCGTCGCGGGTGCTGCTGTTTACGTTCTGCTTAAGACGCGACAGCGAACCGAACGGCTCTATCCTGCCGCCCTTAAGGTAGTACTGACCTTCTGTAATGTATCCGGTGTTGTCCGGTACGGGGTGGGTAACATCGTCTCCCGGCATCGTGGTGACGCCGAGTATGGTAATGGAACCCGCGCCCTCTATGTCTACTGCCTTTTCGTAGCGAGAAGCCAGGCAGCTGTAGAGGTCTCCGGGATAACCACGGTTGGAAGGTACCTGTTCCATGGTTATCGCCATCTCCTTCTGCGCGTTGGCGAAGTTGGTCATGTCCGTAAGGAGCACCAGCACCCGCTTTCCTGCAAGAGCGAACTGCTCCGCTACGGCAAGCGACATGTCCGGTACCAGCGTGCACTCTACGGTCGGATCCGAAGCGGTGTGCACGAACATTACCGTATGGCTCATGGCTCCGCCCTTTTCCAGGGTGTTTCGGAACTCCAGGTAGTCGTCGTACTTAAGGCCCATGCCTCCGAGTATTATGACGTCTACCTCCGCCTGCAGCGCTATGCGCGCCAGCAGCTGGTTGTAAGGCTCGCCGGATACCGAGAATACAGGCAGCTTCTGGCTTTCCACCAGAGTGTTGAACATGTCTATCATCGGGATACCGGTACGAATCATCTTCTTGGGAACTATACGCCTTGCCGGGTTGAAGGACGGTCCGCCTATGGTTATCATGTTGCCGGTAAGCTCCGGCCCCTTATCGATCGGAACGCCCGCGCCGTTGAATATGCGGCCCAGAAGAGCGTCCGAGAATGATACCATCATGGGCCTTCCCAGGAACTTTACCGGGTCGGTGGTGCTTACGCCCTGACCGCCGGCGAATACCTGGAGGGATACTATGTCCTTGTCCAGCTTAATGACGTTGGCGAAGCTGTCGCCTACCATGGCGATGTCTCCGTACCTTACGCCTTCGGACCTTACGGTAACGACGTTGCCGACTATGGATTCTATCTTAGTGTATACCTTTTGCATCGGACCTACGCCTCCTTTACAGCGGCTCTGCTCTTGTAGGATTCAGAGACCTTTTCGCCCTGAGCGTAGTACTCGGGGGTCTTGTATATCGTTCCGTGCCAGTCCAGGAACTCCTGTCTCAGCTGGTTGAAGAAGGATCTTATCTCCTTCTTGTCGCTTATGTCGTACTTGCACATGAGAGCGTCGTAGAGAACCTCGAACTCCTCGCGCTGCCTTTCGGGAACGCTTACGGCATCCACGGGATCGAAAGAGTTCTGCTGCAGATATACGGCATCCAGGAGCTCGCCCTTCTGATAGACTATGTAGTCCTCGGAAGACGTTCCTTCCTCGCCTACTACCTTCATCATCTGGTTGATCTCGGTGCTGCGTATAAGTATGGCGCGGGCCCTCTCGACCTTGTCCATGTCTACTACGCCCTTGTATTTGGACCACGATTCCATGGGGTGGATCGCGGGATATTTTCTGGAGTCGGAACGTTCTCTGGACAGTCCGTGGAATGCTCCTACTACCTTAAGCGTTGCCTGGGTAACGGGCTCTTCAAAGTTACCGCCCGCCGGGCTTACCGTTCCGCCTATGGTTATGGAAGCTATGCTGCCGTCCTTAAGGCGCACCTTTCCGGCTCTTTCGTAGAATGCCGCTATGGTGGAGTCCAGATATGCCGGGAAGGCTTCTTCGCCGGGGATCTCTTCCAGACGTCCGCTCATCTCTCGCATCGCCTGAGCCCAGCGGCTGGTGGAGTCTGCCAGAAGCAGTACGTCCAGTCCCATCTGCCTGTAGTACTCGGCCAGAGTTACCGCGGTGTAGCAGGAAGCTTCTCTTGCGGCTACCGGCATGGAGGAGGTGTTGCAGATTATTATGGTCCTTTCGATAAGGGATCTTCCGGTCTTGGGGTCTTCCAGTTCCGGGAATTCCTTAAGTATCTCTACTACCTCGCCGGCACGCTCTCCGCAGGCCGCCACTATTACGACGTCCGCTTCGGAGTTCTTGGCCTCTAAGTGCTGCAGTACCGTCTTTCCTGCTCCGAAAGGTCCGGGAACGCAGAACGTTCCGCCCTTGGCTACCGGAAGGAAGGTGTCTATGCACCTGATCTTGGTGATCAGCGGTTCGTCCGGATGCAGACGCTCTTCGTAGCACTTTACCGGTTCCTTGATCGGCTGGGTGAATACCATGGAAAGTTCCTTGGTATTGCCTGTGCGGTCTTCCAGAACGGCTACGGTGGATCTTACGTTGTAGACGCCCTTTTCCTTTACGGACTTAACTGTCCAGTCGTTTCCCTTAAGGGTGAACGGCACCATTATGCGGTGAGTGAACAGTCCCTCGGGGACCGTTCCGATGGTGTCGCCCGCGACTACGCTGTCGCCCGGCTGCACGGCAGGAGTAAACTCCCAGTCCTTGTTCGGGATCGGGTCCAGATAGACGCCTCTTTCCAGGAAGAATCCGCATTTTTCCGCAAGCTTTGGAAGCGGGTTCTGAAGTCCGTCGAACACCTGGGTTAGAAGTCCGGGTCCCAGCTCTACGCTCATCAGCTCTCCGGTGAACTCAACTTCGTCGCCCACCTTTATGCCGTTTGTCATCTCGTAGATCTGCATGCTTGCGCTTCCGCTGCTTACACGGATGACCTCGCCCTTAAGGCGCTTGCCTTCCACGAGTATGTAGCCCACCTCGTTCTTGCGGATCGATCCGGTAAAGCTTACGCTGGCAAGGTTTCCGTTGATGCCTGTTACTTTTCCTTTGATTATATCCATAAAGCTCTCCCCGTTATAAGCTCGTGACCTGATCTTCCAGGCCATTGAGAATATCGTTGAATTCTTTTTTACCTTTTTCTTTTACGAAGCTGCTTACGCGTTCCAGAAGCTTAAGCTTTACTGCATATCCGAACAGCACGTAGTCGTCGAAACTGTGCAGGCCTACCATCATGTCCAGCTGGTCGAACTCGTAGTCCAGAAGCACACGCTCCGCCGTAAGCGGGTCTTTGGCCGCGACTGCAGCGGATGCCACCGCCGCGGATGCCGGTTCCTTATCCGTTACCACCGGATAAGGTTTTCCGAGCTTTGCGCTCCTCTGCGAATTAAGTTCTTTCGTAAGGCTGTTGTAGAAAGCGCCCCATTCGTCCAGAAGAGGACCGTCCTTGGAAGAAAGAGTAAGTCCTTCCAGGAGCTTATAGGTCTCCTCGCTTACGTTAGACTGGCACATCTTAAGAAATTCCGCATAGGAAAACGGCATTCCGCCGTCCGCGGAAAGCGTAGGCAGGCTTGATATCAGGTAGTAATAAGAAGCCATGACGCGCCCCCTTTACAGGCTGAGGTCCTTGAAGAACGGCATCAGCATCCGGGTGATCTCCTCGTCCGAGCAGTCGAAATATCCGGACCCGTCTTTTGCCGCAAGTCTGAATCCTGCCTTTACGTTCTTGACAGGCTTTATCTCCAGGCCCTTCTTTATCTCGTCTGCAAGAAGCGCCTTAAGTCCGTCGCTTACGCTGTTCAGCTCGGCGGTGTATGCGGACGCGTCTTCGTCTGTAAGGACAGCCTTGATAAGCTTTGCAAGAGCTTCGTCTCCCAGAGAATCACTGACCTTTGCGGACAGGATCTTTTCGTACTCGGACTGGATGGCGGCCTTGAACGAAAGAACGGCGTCGCGCTTTGCCTGCTCGGCGCTTACAAGAGCATTCTCCTTAAGGAGAGCTATCTCCCTTTCGGATGTTTCCTTGGTAAGCTTTGCCTGGGAATCGGCCTTGGACACGATCTCCGCAGCCTTCTTCTTTGCCTCTGCGATTATGTTCTCTGCTTCGGCCTTAGCAACGTCTACACCTTCTTTTTTTATGGATTCGACAAGGTCTTTGATCTGCAGTTCCATAAGGTAACTACTCCTTTCGGTTTCGTTTGAATATTAACTATTTAAATATAACACTTTAGACCACAAAAAGCATTCCTTTGTTTGTTTTTCCCTGATGCTTTTATTAATATTTTGCAAAAATGCATAAATGCAGTACCGTGGCTGCACTGTCAGTAAGCTCTTCCCCGATTTCTTGACTATTTATTGGCTTTCAGGTAAAATATCTACCTCAAAATAACAAAAACTGTGTAATATTCACAAAAGAAGAATAAACGATGAAAGACTATTTCGACATTCAAAAACACATAGAACAAGGTGTGGAAAAGATAATCGCGGACACCATTAAGGCGACGCGTAAAGATCCTAAAGAGAGCGCCTTCATGGCAAGGTTCGCAGCGGCAAGCAGAAAAGCTTCCAAGCGGAGGTTGGAGCTGGAAAAGGAAGATCTGCACGTTCCCGGATTCCTCATCGCAAGCATAACCAGCAGCTGCAATCTGCACTGCGCCGGCTGCTACTCGCGCTGCACCGGAGGCACGGAAGACACGGAGCCCACAGAGCAGCTCAGCGCGTCCGACTGGGAGCGCATCTTTAAAGAAGCGGAGGACCTGGGCGTTAGCTTCATAATGCTGGCCGGAGGCGAGCCCCTTCTTAGAAGAGCCGTTATCGAAAGCGCCGGAAAGACGCAGAGCATACTCTTCCCTGTGTTCACCAACGGCACGTTCATGGACGACGACTACTTTGCCCTGTTCGACCGCTGCCGCAACCTGGTTCCGGTATTCAGCATAGAAGGCGGAAAGATCGCCACGGACGTTAGAAGAGGCACCGGAGTCTACGATCAGCTGATGAGCAACATCGATAAGTTCAGCGGCAAAGGACTGATATTCGGGGCGTCCATTACAGTCACCACGGACAACATCCGCGAGGTAACATCCCCGCAGTTCCTGGACACGCTTATGGACAAGGGCTGCAAACTGGTGATCTACATAGAATACGTTCCCGTGGACGAAAAGACGGAGCATCTTGCACCAGGAGACGCGGAGCGCGAATACATGGACGAGGCAATGACGCGCCTCAGAAACACCTACAACGCTGTAATGCTCTCCTTCCCCGGAGACGAGCTTGCGATGGGCGGATGCATGGCGGCCGGACGCGAGTTCTTCCACATAAACTCGCACGGCGGAGCGGAGCCCTGCCCCTTCTCCCCGTACTCGGACGTTAACGTTAAGGAGACTTCGCTTAAGGCGGCGCTTAAGTCCGAACTGTTCGGAAAGCTGCGTTCGGAGGGCCTTATAAGCGGAGAGCACAAAGGCGGCTGCGTGCTCTACGAAAAGAGAGACGAAGTTGCGGCGCTTACGAACATGCTCCGCGGGATCACCGGCTAGCGTACATGGCGGCATTACGCATACGCAGCAAAACGCGGGATACCGCAAACTGAAAACGCTCAAAGACCGGATAACATTTAATGCAACAAAAAACCTTCCCCGAAAGTACATCGGGGAAGGTCTTTTCGTGTCGTTTCCGGACCGAAGAATTGCTTACAGTCCTGCCATCTCCATGAGCGTGGGGATCTTGGATTCCCAGCCCAGGGACATGATGTGAGCGCCCTGGCAGTACGGCTTGCATTCCTTTATGATGCGTGCCGTGATCTCAAGACCGGTGATGCCTGCCTTAGCTCTTTCCTTGTCGGCAGCCAGCTCGTCTATCATCTCCTGCGGGATGGATATTCCGGCTACGTTGTTGTTCATGAACTTGCACATTCCGGCGTTCTTCGGGATGATGACGCCTATCTGTACGGGTACTCCGAACTTGGAGGCCTTCTCCATGAACTTAATGAACTTCTCGGAATCGAACACAGCCTGAGTCTGGAAGAACTGAGCGCCCGCGGCGATCTTTCTTTCCATCTTGGCAAGCTGAGCGTCCACGGAATCGCTGCAGGGGGATACTACCGCGCCCTTAGCCCAGGACGGAGCGTCGCCGATGAGCGGGTTTCCGCCCAGGTCCACGCCGGATTCAAGGGTGGTCATGGTGTGGAGCAGAGAGACGGAATCCAGATCGAATACCGGCTTTGCTTCCTTGTTGTCGCCCAGAGTGGTGTAGTCTCCGGTAAGAGCCAGAACGTTGTCTATTCCGAACATCGCGGAGGTGAGCAGGTCTGCCTGGATGGCTATCCTGTTCCTG
>JAILDA010000048.1 GCA_024689865.1 Clostridia bacterium
TATCCTTAAGGTGGAGGGTGATCTTTACAGCAAGATGTACGCCGGAAGCGCCGCGGAAGCAGCATCCGCTGCCGGTGCAGTGGATGGCGAGACCGACTCCGAAGGCAACACCACGTTCAGGATAGTAGCGAAGTCCCTCAACGAGGTGCTTACCTGTTCCGCGTTCGCGGACGCAGCGGGAAAGTGGTACGACCGCACATTGCTTGCGGATTCCGATACACTTGCAGCGGACGCTTTCAAGCCGGTTGAGACTGCGGACGACACACCCAAGAAGGATGATACGCCTAAGAAAGACGACACCCCGAAGAAGGACGATACGCCTAAGCCGGACGACACTCCTAAACCGGATGATACGCCCAAGCCAGACGATACCCCTAAACCGGATGATACACCTAAACCGGACGACACCCCCAAGGACGACGGGCTTGCAGACGGCGACTACAAGGTAAACGTTTCATTCAGCGGCGGTACCGGAAAGGCCAGGATCCTTTCTCCCGCGACGCTTCACGTAAGCGGCGGCAAGATGACCGTTACAGTAACATGGAGCAGCCAGAGTTACGATTACATGAAGGTCAGCGGCACAAAGTATAACAACCAGAACCCCGGCGGCAATTCGACCTTTACGTTCCCGATCCCCGGTCTTGGCAAGTCGTTTACCGTGATAGGCGACACCACCGCCATGAGCACGCCTCACGAGATAGAGTACACGGTCCGTTTCGATCTGCAGTAGGTTTTAAAGTCACTTATATCTGACTTGTTTATAGGAGGAATTGTTTATGAAGTTTAATGCAAGAAAGGGCCTTGCGCTGCTGCTGGCGCTGGTACTGGTGCTGTGCATGGCGCCGGTATCGGTATTCGCGGACGGGGAGACCCCCGCGTATGCGGACGGCACTTACAAGGTCACCGGTATCAGTAGTTCGCTCTCAATGTTCAACAAATTGATCGTTGCAGGTTCCTGCAAGGTCGTTATCAAGGACGGAACAGCAACTCTCGTGCTCGTAACTAACAGCGATGCCCGTTACAACGAGATAATGCTCGGAAAGTACGCGGACAAGATCAAGACCGGAAACGAAGAAGGATTCAAAGGATTCTATAATGACATTACCGGCGAAGGCGGAGTAAAAGGACTTACTTATGTTATTCCGCTCGAGGACAGCGAGTCGTTCCTTTCCTTCCCCGAGGGCGGTTCTGTTCTGTACGTCATACTTAGGTATAAGAAAGGTTACGACGATGAACACGACGGCATTTGGTACAAGCCCAAGAATGATGTTACCGTTACCGTTACCGGCATAGAAAAGGAGAGCGATGACACAACGCTTCCCACAGGAGTTTATGCTGCTGACGCGCTCGAAGCCGCAAGTGTGGATGCTCTGATAGATGCCATCGGCACAGTTACTCTGGAGAGTGAAGAGGCGATCGTTGCCGCCCGCACGGCTTACGATGCTCTTACAGATGCCCAGAAAGCTCTGGTTACCAAGCTCGAAACTCTCACTGCTGCGGAAGCCAAGCTTAAGGAACTAAAGGATGCTCAGACCGCTGAACAGGCAGCTGCAAATGTTGATGCTCTTATAGCTGCTATCGGTGAGGTTACTCTGGAAAGCGAAGAAAAGATCACTGCAGCTCGTAAGGCGTACGATGCTCTTACAGATGACCAGAAGGCTCTGGTGACCAAGCTTGAAACTCTTACCGCAGCAGAAGCTAAACTTAAGGAGCTTAAGGATGCTCAGGCTGCTGCACAGGAAGCTGCTCACACACCGCTTACGGTTACCAACAAGGTCGGCATGTTCAAGGTCGTTGATGGCAGCGCGTTCCTGGATACCGCGGAAGACGGCAGCAAGACTCTTGTATTCGCTCTGAACGGAAGCGGTTATTCCAACCTCTTTAAGGGCACTTACGAGGAAGCTAAGGCAAACGGCGCGGACAAGACCAAGTGGCTCGTCGGCGAAAAGAACGCCGCCGGAAAACTTGAGTTCAAGATGCCCGTAAAGGACGGCGAGACTTACATTCCTGTAGTAGCGATATCCAACAGCTATCTTGAAAAATACGAAGCCGGTCAGAATCCGATCGAAAGAGCGTTCTTCCCGCGTCAGTTTACTCTCGACGCTACCGCCAAGACGCTGCTTGTCGAAGATTACAGTTCCAGCAAGGATCTGGAGATCGTCAACGAAGTCAAGATGTTCAAGCCTACCGGCGCCAAGCTTACGACAGTAGGCGGACCGAACTCCAATGACTATGCCACCACTCTGGCGCTTGCGTACGGCAGCGCTTCCTTCGACAAGGCGTTCATAGGCAACGCTTCCGATGCAGGATCCGACAAGGTCACGGTAGTTAACTTCGCGGACGGAGCGTTCGTATTCAAGCTCAGATGGATGGCTACCAAGGGTGATCCGACGTCCGTCGTCAACCTTATGGAGGAGCCCTTTACGGTATCCTTCCACTCCGTAAAGAATGACTCCTGGTACGAGAGAGTGTTCACCGTCAGCGAGGATAAGGGCACACTTACTATTACCGAGGCTACCAAACAGGACGAGGACGCTGTCGTTAAGGTGGTATCCGTAAAGGATAAGAACGGTAAGACCGTCGCGTTCACTCTGGGCGATGTCGCCAAGGAAAACGAGCTCACCAAGCCGATAGCGGTCAAGGTCAATGCCAAGGTGGAGAACGAAGAGTCCATAAACATCGAGTGGCAGAAGGATCTTAAGGTCCCGGCCGGAACCGAGTTCCCGGTCACTGTCGAGTTCGAGTACAAGAACAAGGATGAGAACTTCTACATGTACCACTTTAACGGAACGGCCTGGGAAGTTGTAGGCGAAGGCAAGGGCGGAAAAGCCACCGTTACTTTCGACAAACTGTCTCCCACCGGTCTGGTAGCAGTCAACAATCCTAATACCGGCGACGCTTCGGAACTCTATCTCTGGGCCGGCGCGTTCGTGGTATTCGCTGCAGCCGCAGTTGTGATCGCGGGAAGACGCAGAAAAGAAGAAAAGTAGAACCTCCTCCAAAAGTATGTTCTATTGATCAAAACTCCCCTCCGGGTAAAGGAGGGGAGTTTTCTTGATGAAGAAAGGCCCCGCGAATCAGGCGGGGCCGTAAGTGATATTAATGATTCAACGTGTCTTCAGCTGCGCCGGAGCGTTGACCGGGCGTCAGCCTTCGATCGTCTGTTTGCAGTGGTATACCATCATGCGCTGCACGCGCCAGTCGCTGCCCAGGCCGGTAACGCGGCATTCCACTTTCAGTCCTGCCTTCACGAAGGTGCTCTTCCATGAATCATCGTCATCGCCGGCCATGTCGTTGGTCGCGTGGTCTCCGGCTACGATCATGAGAGGGGAGAGCACTACCTTGCCGTATCCTCCGTCCTTAACGATCTTTACCATGTCCTTAAGGGTGGGCTCGGCTTCCACTGTCCCGATGAATATGTCGTTTACTCCGCGGTCCTTTAGGGTCTGCTGCAGCCTGGCGTAGCCTTCATTGGCTTTGTGCTCCGTGCCGTGTCCCATGAATATTCTGGCCGTACCCGGCGCTCTGTATTCCGCGGTCGCCTCGTCAATGATCGCGGCAAGGTGACTGTAGTCCAAGTCGTTGGTCAGAAGCGCGTGGCCTATGCGTATGTCTTCGAAGCGATCCTTATATTCCTTTACCATGTTTACGATCTTGTTGTCGTACTCGTCGCCTTCCAGCATGTGGGTGGGCATCACCACTACTTTCTTTACGCCATCGGCGATCAGCTTTTCCAGAGCTTCGGGGACGCTGTCGATCCTGATCTTGTCGCGGTTAAGAAGGATGCGCCTTATGTTGTTGGAAGTAAAAGCTCTGCGGACTTCGTATTCCGGAAAGCGCTCTGCAATGGCGCTCTCAATTGCGCCGACAGTGACGCTGCGGGTACCTTCGAAAGTGGTTCCGAAGCTGGTCACGAGAATTACGGGACGGGGTGTTCTGTTTTCCATGATATCTATTTCCTTATGATCTCTTTACCAAGTTTTTCAGCGAACGCTATCAGTTCCGCGCAGCGGCGGTTTCCGTGGCCGAAGGTATCGGTGCATATTATCAGGCTGTCACAGCCCTTAAGGCATTCTATGGCTTCCTGCAGCGCGCCTTCGGATACTTCCGTGTAGGAAGGTACGCTTATCACCTTTGCCGCCAGATCCTTTGCAACCTGGTAGTCTATGTCGTTTTCGGACAGGATGCCTGTGGCGAAAGGTACCAGCTGCTTCTGCAGGCTCCTGAAGGTATGCACTCCGGTGCCGCCTCCGCAAAGGACGAAGGCTTTGGGTTCGCCTTCCACCCGGAGCATCTCCAGGCATCCGAAGAGGGGATTGTAGGTGCCGTCCTTTAGGTCGTAGAGATCCGTAACAAGGTCGTGCTTGAATATCTCCTCGGCGGAACCGTAGTGAGCTATGGTGTCGCCCTTAACGCACATTACGTAATCGGATACGCGCTCCGCCATGTCAAGTTCGTGCAGGGACATTACTACCGCGATGTTCTTCTCCTGGGCAAGTTTTCGCATTGTCCCCAGAAGCTCCAGCTTGTAGCGCACGTCCAGGTAGGACGTAGGTTCGTCCAGGACTATTATCTGGGGCTGCTGGCATATGGCGCGTGCAAGCAGGACTCTCTGGCGCTGGCCGTCGCTGATGCGGCGGTAGTCGCGGTCCTTAAGCTCAGTAATGTTTACCTTTGCCATGGTCTCGGAAACTATTCGGCGGTCTTCGTCGGTAAGAATGCCGAGCCTTCCGGTGTGAGGGTAGCGGCCCGTTGCCACTACGTCTTCGCAGGTCATCATCTCCGTGCGCAGACGCTGTGTAAGAACTACGGACACCTGCTTTGCAAGATCTCTGTTGGAGAGTGTGTCCAGTTCCTTGTCTCCCACGTATACGGTACCTGCTACTGTCTTGAGGTACTTTGTGAGAGTCTTGAGTATGGTGGACTTGCCGGAACCGTTGGGCCCGATCAGCGTAAGGACCTTGCCGCGCTGTACGTGTATGTTTATGTCGTGGATGAGGGGCTTTCCGTCGTAGCCTACGGAGAGATCGGACGTTTTAAGGATGTATTCCTGCATTACGCTTCCCTCCTTCTCTTGATCATGATGGAGATGACTATAGGAGCCCCGAAAATGGCTGTTACAGAGCTGATCGACAGCTCGGTGGGTGAAAATACCGTCCTGGCGATAAGATCGCACAGAAGGCAGAATATGGCCCCTCCGAGGAAACATCCGGGAATGACTACTATCGGTTTTGCCGTGCCCAGAACACGCTTTACGATGTGCGGCACCGCTATGCCTACGAAGGAAATGGGACCTGCGAAGGCAGTTACCGTTGCGGCCAGAAGGCTGGACAGCAGCACCAGGAAGAACCTGAAGCGCTTGATGTTTACGCCCATGTTCATGGCGTAGTCCTCGCCCAGCTGGTAAGCGCTTATCGGCTTTGCCATAAGGAAGGTGCAGACGGAGCAGATGATCACCACCACGGCCATTACCTGTACGTTCTCCCAGGATATTCCGGAGAAGCTTCCTTTTGACCAGTTGTGCAGATTAACGATGCTGGCGTCGCTGGCGAAGGTGACTACGAAGTCCGTGATCGCAGAACATATGTAGCCGACCATTACACCGCTTACTATAAGCATGGAAGCGCTGCTCACCTTCTGGGATATTACCAGTACGAAGCCCATGGATATCATGGCTCCCACAAAGGCAGCCATTATGGTAAAGGCGGAGGAAAGTCCGCCGGAGGCCTGCATCACGAATACCATGGTAAGAGCTACCGTAAGCTTTGCTCCGGAGGAGATGCCCAGTACGTACGGACCCGCTATGGGGTTGCCGAAGAATGTCTGGAGCAGGAATCCCGCAAGGCCCAGAGCGCCGCCCAGAATAAGGCAGGCCAGGAGCCTGGGGAGGCGTATCTGGTGCAGTATTGCGTACATCGTGGAGATGAGGCTTTCCGCTTCCGCGGTGGGGCCGTCCCTGAATACGCTTATTATCTTGTCCGCGGGGATGCTGTAGCTTCCGATGCTTATGTTAAGCACTACAAGCACTAGCATCAGCACGAACAGAATTATGAGGGCGGCCGTTATGCGCCCGGTTCTCTTGTCTTTCTGCATGGTCTTACTTGAGTTTCTTCATGTATATGAGTCCGGTCCCGTCCGTTTCTCCGGACAGGATGCGGTTGAATTCGAGTATCATCTGACCAAGGTCCGTAGTTTCCTGATAGAGGTTCTCGCCGGTGCACCAGACATTGTCCTCCTGTACGGCCTTGAAGTTCTTGAGCAGGGGACTGAGGCTCTTGATGCTGTCTACGGAACTGACCTCGCCCATGATCGTACTGTTGTAGAATATGTAGTCCGCATCCTTGGCGGTGGCGTAGAAGGTCTCCATGTCCAGGTTTACGGTGGACAGGTTGTTTTCGGAGTCCTTGCCAAGGTCGCTGAATATGTACTTGCCGCCGGCGAGCTCTATCATGGTGCACACATAGTCTCCGCTCTTTCTGGCGACTGCGTTTCCGGAGGAATTGATGTAGAAGAACGCCACGGTCTTGCCGGTGTGCTCCTTCTTTTCGGCCTCTTCCAGGTAGCCTACCTGCTCCGCGAATACTTCTTCCGCCTTATCTTCCAGGTTAAGCATCGCGGCGTAGAGCTTTATCCACTCGGTCCTTCCCAGGGGATGGCTCTCGTAGGTGGATTTTTCTACGAATACCGGTATTCCCAGAGATTCCAGCTTTTCCTTTATCTCCGGGGTGTGATAGATCATCATGGATTCCAGCGCCAGATCGCAGCCTTTGGAGAGTATAAGCTCGAAGTCCGGGGCGCTATACTTGCCGGCGTAGACCATCTTGCCTGCGTTCATGGCTTCCACAGCTCCGTCCACGTACCAGTCGCTTACCTTAAGGCTGGACATCTTAACGTTGTCTATGGCCTCCATGGCGTCGAAGAGGCACATGGTGGCGGTAGCCGCCAGATAGATCTGGTCCAGAGGCTGCCTTAGCTTTATTATCTTGCCGCCTATGCTCTTTACGAGCCTGTCGGTCACCTTGCTGTCGGCGCCTTCGGGTATTACAAGATATACGTCCGGACCTTCCTTTACGGTTATCAACTTGTAACCGTCCTCGTAGTAGTCCACGGAAAAACCGGTAGCGTACTTAAGCTCCATGCTCTTTACGAACGCCGGGGTGTGGTCCGAGGATCCTGAGTTGTTTTCAGGTACGGCGCTGCCGCCTCCGTTTCCGCATGCGCAGAAAGACAGCAGCATTACTGCCGCGAGGATGATGCATATAAGTGGTCGTTTCAGGCTTTTCATTACTTTTCTCCTGTAAACGGACCGGACCGGACATGCCTTAATACATGTCCGGCCCGGAATAGTCTTAGGTTATTTCTGCAGTTCGGGGTTGGATACGCTCACCTTGTGATCGTACCACTTGCCCTTGGTTCCTACCAGCGCGCAGTCGAACTCATCGTTCAGACAAGGCACGGGAATGTCGAAACCGTAGGCTTCCTCTTCGGTGCCGTCGGAATACTTGACTTTGTCCACGGTAGGCTGAAGCAGTTTTGCGCCGGCTTTCTGAGCGTCCGCCGCGGTTCCGGGGAACAGGTTTACGATGCTCTTGGAGGTAAGAGTAACGTGTATCGTCATATTGCCGTCCTTAACGGTAAGCGTTCCTTTCCCTTTATAGGCCTCGTTAACGTGGAACATGGAGCTGTCGGTCTTGAAGTCGGCAGTATATACTCCGTCGGCTATGGGCGCTTTGGGCGTATCGCTGCTGTTGTCAGCGTTGTTCGCGGGAACGTTGTTCGTATTCCCGCAGGCGGCCAGCAGCAGTACCATTACCAGGGCTAACAGGACTGTGATGATTCTTTTTGCGCGCATTGTATTACCTTTCAGATATTACTTGGTAGCTTCCTTGATGGCAGCGTCGGTGTGCTGTACGTAGAGCTGCTCGACTGCCTGGATGCGGCCGAGACCTTCGATCTGGCACTCAACGTTTTCGAACTTGCCGGAAGCGGTGAACATGCTGAACCAGGATTCTTCGTCTTCCGGATCTGCCATGTCGTTGTTGGCGTGGTCGCCCGCGACTACCATCAGCGGACGGAGGATGACGGTCTTATATCCCGCTTCGGATACCTTCTTGATGATCTCTTCGCAAGCGGTCTCTTCGGGCTCGCCTTCTACGGTTCCGATGAATACGTTCTTGTATCCGAGCTTATCCATCTGGGTCTGCATCTGGGAGTAGGTGACCTTCGCGGTGTGGGAAGTTCCGTGTCCCATAAGGACGATGGCAGTGCCCTTGGCGTCGAGAGCGCCCAGGCTGCCTGCTCCGGCGGACTTGACCGCTGCGGCTACTACTGCCTTTGCAACGGCTTCCTTGTCGGCATTGATGACGGTGGCGTCAGCGCCAACTTCTCCGAGGAGAGGCTCTGCGACAACGATCTTCATCTTGCTTTCGTAGTTCTTGAGTTCTTCGACCAGCTCGTCGTACTCGGCTCCGTGCATCAGGTGGGTAGGCTGTACCACGAGTGTCTTGACACCGTTCTTGACTGCTCTTTCAAGAGCCTGCTTTACGTTGTCGATCTTCTCGCCGTCACGGGCCTGTACGTGGTTGATGATGATCTGAGCGGTGAATGCTCTGCGTACTGCCCAGCCGGGATAAGCCTTGGCAAGAGCATCTTCGATGCCCTTGACGTCGGTAGCGCGGCTGTCGTTGAAGGATGTACCGAAGGATACTACCAGGAGTTCCTTCTCGCCGATGCTGTCAGCATTGCGGGGATCGTCCTTGGAGGCGTCTCCGGTGTCGCGTCCGAAGTAATCGGGATCGGCTTCTTCACCTTCAACAAGCTCTTTCTGCTCGTCGGTGAGGGCGTCCCAGGCTGCCTTGGCGGCTGCGCACTGGGCGTCGGTCTGCTCGGTCCATTCCTGGACGTAGATGGCGTCGATGAGATCTGCCACGTGCTGCGGCACGGACAGCTCGATAGCTTCGCCGGCGTGAGCTACGTAGAGCTTCTGGACGGCGTCGATGCGGCCGAGGCCTTCGATCTGGCAGTCGATCTTCTCGAACTTCTTGGAAGCCTTGAACATGCTGAACCAGGATTCTGCGTCTTCCGGATCTGCCATGTCGTTGTTGGCGTGGTCGCCCGCGACTACCATCAGCGGACGGAGGATTACGTTCTTGTATCCGGCCTCGGATACCTTCTTGATGACCTCTTCGCAAGCGGTCTCTTCGGGCTCGCCTTCGACAGTTCCGATGAACACGTTCTTGTAACCGAGCTTGTTCATCTGGGTCTGCATCTGGGAGTAGGTGACCTTAGCGGTGTGGGAAGTTCCGTGTCCCATAAGGACGATGGCTGTTCCGTCCGCGGCAAGCTTGTCAAGGCCGGAAGCGCCGGCGGTCTTGACCGCTGCGTCTACGACTGCCTTGGCAACAGCTTCCTTGTCCTCGTTGATGACGGTGGCGTCAGCGCCTACTTCTCCGAGGAGAGGCTCTGCCACAACGATGGTGGGGATCTGGCCCTTGTACTTTTCAAGTTCTTCGACCAGCTCGTCGTACTCGGCTCCGTGCATCAGGTGCGTGGGCTGGACTACGAGGGTCTCAACGCCGCTCTTAACGGCCCTGTCCAGAGCCTGCTTAACGTTGTCGATCTTCTCGCCGTCGCGGGCCTGTACGTGGTTGATGATGATCTGAGCGGTGAATGCTCTGCGCACTGCCCAGTCCGGATAAGCCTTTGCAAGAGCGTCTTCGATGCCCTTGATGTCGGTGGCGCGGCTGTCATTGAAGGAGGTACCGAAGGATACTACCAGGAGCTCCTTCTTGCCGATTCCGTCCTTGTTGAGCGGATCGTCCTTGCTGGCATCGCCGGTGTCGCGTCCGAAGTAGTCGGGATCGGCTTCTTCGCCCTCGACCAGCTCCTTCTGCTTGTCGGTAAGCGCGTCCCAGGCCGCCTTTGCGGCTGCGCACTGCTCGTCGGTCTTCTCGTTCCATTCCTGAACGTAGATGGCGTCGATGAGCTTAGCAACGTTGTCTGCTGCTTCCTTGTCCTTTTTGGACGGCGCGCAGGCGGCCAGTCCGAGGACCATGGCAAGCACCAAAATGATGGAGAGAATTATTTTTGCATGCTTCATTTAGTAATGACCTCTCTTTCTGCAATTTTCTTCTCTGTTAACCGGTTTTGAAAACCTTCGCAGCGTCCGTGACTGAGCACTTAGCGGCCCGAGCTGCAAAAAGCAGAAAGCCCGCAAACAAGTGCGGGCATAAGAAGTCAAAGCATGGGATATCCATGGATCCATTACTCCGGTAGTCCGCAGAGTTGAACGCTCCGCGCTTTCGCGCGGCATAAGGCAGACAAGTATTCTGGCTTACCGCCCGGAACAGCTGCATTGCGGCGGCTCTTCCGGTGTCCGCGCCTTCCCGGTCTCCCAGTGGCGTGATGCGGACGTTTAAGCGGATCACAGCAACGGCCTTGCGCGGGGATCTCACCCGACTTCCATGGCCTGCCTCCGATCAAGTTTTCACAAAAGAGATAATACACATTAATATAACAAATGTCAATAAAATAGGCCGATAGTGAATAATAAAACAACTTTATTATATTGCAGTTCATTTCGCCGCCTTGAAGGCGCGCCTGTCGACCGGTTGAGATTATTATACAGTTGATTTCTATACCGTATATGTAGTATAATTAGCTATAATTAACTGCCCAAGTGTTCCGAATAATTCGGGAAGAATAGGGAACCGGGTGAGAATCCCGGACGATCCGGTCACTGTGTACGGACAGCTGCCGCGCATCATGCCATTGCGTAATAGTGAGAAGGCGCGCGGAGCGAATACCAAAGTCAGGAGACCTGCTTGGGCGGAACGATGAGTATCTTCCGGAGAAAGTACCTCATCTGAGTCCTGTGCGGTTTTGTATTTACATGCTGCATGCAACTGGATTTGATGGACCGTTTCCGGGAGAAGTAAGGGAAACGGTTTTTGTTTTAGGGCGCAAAATGGACAATTTAAAAAAAGTTCAGGATTACTGGAATCTTCGCAGCCACGGTTTTTCCGACGCCATTAACGAGGAACTGGACAGCGAACAGGGAAAGAAATGGACCGAGTTATTTGAGACCGTCTTCATTGAAAGACCTCTGCACATACTCGATGACGGGGCGGGAGCAGGTTTTTTCACCATGCTCCTTGCCTCGCTCGGGCACAAGGTCACCGGCATAGACTACTCGGACAAGATGGTCGGTTATGTAAATGAAAACCTTGCGCGCCGCGGTCTTAAGGCAGAAGTGCTGCAGATGGACGCTCAGGATCTGAAGTTTTCGGACGCCTCTTTCGACGCCGTGGTGCAGCGCAACGTAATGTGGAATCTGGACCATCCCGAAAAGGCTTATTCGGAGATCTTCAGGGTACTTAAGCCCGGCGGGATATTACTGATCGACGACGGCAACCATTATCTTTCCGCCCATGACGAGGAGTACGCAAAAGAGGCAGAAGCGCGCAAGGCAGAGATTGAAGAACTCAGGAAAAAAGAAGCCGTTACGCCCGGCAGCCATTACATGCACAACCCGGAGAACGTGGATTTTACGATAATCGAGAAGATAGCGGTCACCCAGCCGCTGAGCAGCCGGCGCAGGCCCCAGTGGGATCTGGACGTTATGATAAGGCTGGGATTTCGAAAGTTCGACGTAAAGGTGGACGGAACGCCGCTCCCGCATCATTTCAGGATCATAGCGGAAAAGCCTGAATGAATCACCGTATATGACGCACTGAGGTGCATTATATAGTTACCCATCATTTCATTTTCAAACGGAGGTTAAAATGAAAAAAAAGATCTTACCACTGATCGCGTTGCTGCTGGTGCTGGCAATGGTCCTTTCGGCCTGCGGCGCTCCGGCAAACAACAACGCTTCCTCGAACAACACCAACACGGAACCTGTTCAGGAAGACAAACATCTTAACGTGGCCATCTACTGGAACGCCAACGTTGACACCATGAACGGCTGGGGCGGCTGGTGGACCATGCGCTACGGCATCGGAGAAACGCTTCTTACCATGGATGCGAACATGAAGCTTGTAGAGTGTCTTGCAGACTCCTGGTCTGTGGGCGAGGATCACATGACTTTCAAGTTCCACATCCGCAAGGGCGTCAAGTTCTCCAACGGAGACGATCTTACGCCGCAGCACGTTGTCGATTCCATCAAGCGCATCGCCGAGAACAACTCCAGAGGCGGCAATCTTAAGCTTGCTTCCGCAGAAGTCGACGGTGAGTACGCGGTATTCCACACCACCGAAGAATACAGCGCGTTCCCGTACATGATTACCGAACCCATGTGCATCATCGTCAACACTGCAAAGGACATGAGCAACTACGACATCTACCCCATCTGTACCGGTCCGTACAAGGTCATCGGCCATGTGAAGGACGAAACATGGGACCTCGAGGCCAACGAGTACTACTGGAAGGGCGTTCCCAAGATCAAGTACATAACCAACTACAACATCGCCGGGGATTCCAGAGTGGCAGCGCTCATCTCCGGTCAGATCGACATGGCGTACTCGCCGTCCACCGCGACTCTTTCGCTTTTGAAGGACCATCCGGAACTTAAGAGGATAGACGCGCTCGGAACAAGAGAGAGCGACATAGCGATCAACTGCAGAGAGGGACGCCCCACCGCTAACAAGGATCTTCGTCTTGCTCTGGCATATGCCCTCGACAGAAAGGTCCTTGCGCAGATCTCCGGCAACGGTACCGCGGAACCTCTTTCCAGATGTTTCCCCGACAGCGTTGGTTACGACTTTACCGGAGTGACTACGCCGGACTACGACAAGGCAAAGGCCGAAGAGCACCTTAAGCTTGCAGGCTACACCGAAAAGGACGCGGAAGGCTATGTCCTTGACAAGGACGGAAAGCGCCTTACTCTTAAGATCCTGCTCAGCAGCAGCTCCAATACGGCCGTATTCGTTTCCATGATAGACATGTGGAAGGAAGTCGGCATCCATGTAGAGCTCGATCCGATGGAAAACGTAAAGGATAAGAGAAGCTCCGGAGATTTCGACATTCTGGGCAATGCCGGCTGGCAGACCATGAACAACGGCGACGGACAGTCTTACATGACCAACAGATGGACTGCCGTTGGCCCGGACAACTATGTAGGATACACCACTCCTGAATTCGAGGACGTAATGAAGAGACTCAATCAGGCGTTCGATCCTGCCGAAAGGTCCAAGCTCTACGCAGAAGCCGCCCAGATCATAGCAAACGACTGCCCGGCAATATTCTATGCCGCAACAGCCAACTACGACGTCATAAACACTAACAGGATGAATGACATAGTCATCTATCCGATAGACTACTACGTTGTAGACAACACCTGGACGATGAAATAAAACGATCATTACCAGAACATGCATCTTTTCCGGCTCTGTCCGGAAAAGATGCTTTGTCGTTTATCCTTAAATGCCTTTTCCCTGCCGGCCCCCGGGACCGCCGGGGGACGGACATTTACGGATATGTGCAGTTACAGAGGTGGATGCCATGCTTAAACAGGTCAAAGACAGACTGATATCCCTTATCTTCATCCTGATAGGTCTTTCGATACTTACATACGGATTGACCTTCCTGCTTCCTTCGGATCCGGTGGAGATCATGATAGATACGATGGGCCTGCCTCACGACCCCGAGACCATAGAAAAACTGAACGAGCAGTACGGATTCGACAAGTCCTTCTGGGTCCAGTACAAGACCTGGCTGGTAGGGATCTTCCACGGTGATTTCGGATGGTCGGTAAAATACAATCAGCCTGTAAACGAGGCCTTGTGGCGCAAACTGCCGAATACCGTCAAGCTGTCGTGCAGCGCTTTTCTGATGATGATCCTGGTATCTTTCCCGCTGGGCATACTTTCGGCTGTCTACAAGAACAAGGCAGCCGACTACATCATACGGTTCATGTCGTTCATAGGGGTCTCCATACCTTCTTTCTGGTTCGGCATGATGATCATATATCTGTTCGGCGTTGAGCTTAAATGGCTGCCGGTTGCGGGATTTACGACATGGAAAGGCCTTATAATGCCCACGCTGACGCTCGGAATAACAAACTCGGCGTACTACATCAGGAGAATAAGGGCGGTAATGGTCGAGCAGATGTCGGAGGAGTACATCTCCGGTCTGAGATCCAAAGGCATAAGCAAAAGACGCATCATATTCAGGCACGTCCTTCCGAATTCTCTTCTGGCTGTAATAACCATGCTGGGAATGTCCTTCGGCGGAATGCTGGGCGGGACCATGATCGTAGAGACCATCTTCGGCTGGAACGGCATAGGCTCGGCCGCCATGGGGGCCATTACCGCAAGAGACTATAAGCTCGTCCAGGGATACGTGCTCTGGATGGGATTCATATACGTAATAGTCAACCTGATAGTGGATATTTCCTACCAGTTCATTGACCCCAGGATCAGAAGGGGGATGGCGTCCAAATGAAGAAAAGCAGAAAGCCAATGACTCCGTCCAGAAGAAGAGCCTGGATCAGATTTACGATCGCACTGTTCTTTGCCGTGCTGTTTGTCTGCTTTGCCCTGTTTGCCAGTTCGTTTGCAAGGTACGACCCGCTTAAGACGGATTACGACAACATGCTTGCTGCGCCCAGCAGCCGGTATTGGTTCGGCACGGATCAGCTGGGAAGGGACATTTTTTCAAGGATACTCTACGGGGGAAAGACGTCCCTTCTGATAGCCTTCCTTGTTACCGGCATAGTGGCGACGGTAGGAATATTCATAGGGACCGCCGCGGGTTTTCTGGGCGGGGTATTCGACGGGATCCTGATGAGATTCTGCGACATGCTTATGGCATTCCCGGGCTCGATATTCACGATCGCCATGGTCAGCTTCATCGGCACGGGCATACCGAACCTGATTCTTGCAATGTCACTGACAAGCTGGACAGGCTTTGCAAGGATAAGCCGCTCTCTTGTACTTTCCATTAAGAACAATGTTTACATAGAACAGGCAAGGATGGGCGGCGCATCGGACTGGAAGATCCTTTTCGTATACATCATACCTAACGTTCTGCCATCTCTTTTGGTCAACATTTTCCAGAGCATAGGCGGAAAACTTCTGACCATTTCCGGCCTGTCTCTTCTGGGACTGGGATCTCCCCCGCCGACGCCGGAGTGGGGATTCATGCTGTCCGAAGGGAAGAATTTCATGTATCAGGCTCCCTGGATGCTGGTCTTCCCGGGACTGGTGATCCTGATAAACGTAGTAATATTCAATCTGCTGAGCGACAGTATACAGGACCTTATGAACCCGAAAGAAAGCACCTGGTAGGAACATGAGTTTATTGGAAGTAAGACACTGCACCATACGTTACCAGAACGGCGCCCCTGCTGTGGACGACGTATCGTTTAACGTGGAAAAAGGCCAGATCGTCAGTCTCGTAGGCGAGAGCGGAAGCGGCAAGACTACGATGATAAGGGCCATTCTGGGACTTCTCCCTCCCGGGGGAAAAGTATCGGACGGAGAGATAATCCTGGACGGACACGACCTTCTTAAGCTTTCGGAACACGAGATGGAGGCTGTAAGGGGGAAAGACATAGCCATGATCTTTCAGGATGTAGGGCTTTCCATGGATCCGGTAAGAACCGTAAAAAATCAATATATCGAGGCGATAAAGACCCATGAGTCGCTGAACAGGAAAGAATGCTACGACAAGGCCGTCGACATGCTGAAGCGCATGCATCTTACGGACCCGAACAGAGTAATGAATTCCTATCCTTTCGAGCTTTCCGGCGGAATGAAGCAGAGGGTGGGCATAGCCATGGGAATGACGGCGCAGCCCAAACTGCTTCTTGCGGACGAGCCTACGTCGGCGCTGGACGTTACCATTCAGGCGCAGGTAGTGTACGAGCTTAAGGAGCTCCGGGATAAGTACGGAGCTACGATCATCCTGGTTACGCACAACATGGGTGTCGCGTCGTATCTTTCGGACTGCATAGGCGTAATGAAGATGAGCAAGATGGTGGAGTTCGGAACGAGGGACGAAATAGTCTTTTCGCCCAGAATGGAGTATACAAGGGATCTGATAGAAGCTGTCCCGAAGATGGGAGGTGCCAGATTTGCCAAGTAACGAGATCATCCTGAAGGTGGAAGACGTATATAAAAAGTTCCCCGTTAAGAAAAGGACTCTGCATGCCGTATCCGGGATCAGCTTTGAACTTTTCAGAGGAGAGACCCTGGGCCTCGTGGGCGAGAGCGGCTGCGGGAAAAGCACTTTGGCCAGGATGATAGCCGGATCCCTTCCGGTAACGTCCGGGACAATAACCTTAAACGGTGTGGATTATACGAAAATGAAGCCGAAAGAATTCCGGAAGTTCAGGCGGAACATCCAGATGGTCTTTCAGGATCCGCTGTCTTCGTTTTCCCCGAGAATGAAGATAGGAAAATACATCTGCGAGCCGAGGATCAATTACGACCGCGTCAGCAAGGAAGAGGCGATGAAGGAGGCTTGCGTCCTTCTCGAAAAGGTGGGTCTTCCCGCAGATTTCGCGGACAGGTTTCCTCATGAGCTTTCCGGCGGACAGCTCCAGAGGGTCGCAATAGCCAGAGCCATGGCAATAGATCCGCGGCTTCTCATATGCGACGAGGCTACCGGCGCTCTGGACGTTTCCATACAGAACCAGATAGCGAAGCTGTTGGTAGGGTTCATAGAGGAAAAGAACATGGGCTGTCTGTTCATAGGACACGATCTGGCCCTTGTAAGAAGCGTCACCCAGAGGATAGCCATAATGTACTTGGGCCGCATCGTTGAGTTGATAAACAGCGAGGACCTTGAGAAGGAATGCGCGCATCCGTACACGCAGGCGCTGCTGGGTTCTGTATTCGACGTCTACTGCGACAGGAGCAGACCCATAGCGCTGCTTACGGGAGAACCCCCGAGCCCGCTTGAACTGCATGAAGGATGCCCGTTTGCCGTTAGGTGCGGAAACTGCACCGAAAGATGCACAAGAGAGGTCCCCGCGCTCGAGGAAACTGCTCCGGGACATTCCGTTGCGTGTTTCAATCCGGTAAGCAGGTGATGATATGCAGATAGCGGTCTACGGCAAAGGCGGGATAGGAAAATCCACTGTCAGCGCTAATCTTTCGGCAGCACTCGCGCTGAAGGGTGAAAAGGTCCTTCAGATAGGGTGCGACCCGAAACATGATTCCACAAGGCTTCTGCATCACGGTCAGAAGGTCGTAACGGTCCTCGACTACATTCTTAACACGCCTGAGGACGCGCAGGATCCGAAGGCCATCCTGATGCAGGGGTTTTCCGGGACCGGATGCATAGAAGCCGGAGGACCGAAGCCGGGCATGGGATGCGCCGGAAGAGGGATCCTTACGTGTTTTGAGTTTCTGAACAAGCATTCCGTGCTCGATCCGTACGGCACCATCGTATACGACGTTCTGGGCGATGTCGTCTGCGGTGGTTTTGCTGTTCCCGCAAGAAAACGGTACGCGGAAGCGGTATACATAGTATCCAGCGGCGAGGCAATGTCCCTTTACGCTGCGAACAACATACTTCAGGGCATCAGAAATCTGGATCCGGACGGACGGAGGATCGCAGGTATCATATATAACAGCCGCGGCTCGGGGGATGAAAAGAGCAGAGTGTTCGAATTTGCCGAAGCCGTCGGTCTTCCGGTATGTGTGTCGATACCAAGAAGCGAAGCCTTTTCCAAGGCTGAGAAGCTGGCCTGTACTTTGGCGGAACTGGACGGTTCTTACGAAGAGGCGCAGCTGTTTTCGGGTCTGGCGGAGATGATACTGCAAGGACCGGAACTGTTTACGGCTCAGCCTGTTTCGGAAGAGGCGATGGAACTCTTTCTCCAGGGAAAGCCGTTTAACGTTACGCCCGGGGGCAAAGCCACACGGCCGGCGCTCTCTGCAAGTGCGCCGTCTGCACCCGCGAAGGGAAGCGTTTCGGTAAACGCGGCTCCGGCAAAGAAGAAGGCGCTTTCCGATCCTTTCGGAAGGGTGCCCCTTTTCGGCTGCGCTTTCAGGGGAGCCGTGGATCTTGCGGTACACGTTAAGGACGCCGCGGTGCTCTGCCATGCCCCGAAAAGCTGCACATGGTACGCCGTAAACGGAATAACGTCCTACTCCAGAAGAGGCCTCTTCGACAGGGGCGTGCTGTATCCGGCCTTCATCCCCAGGCAGTTCGGCTGTACGGACATCGACATCCACGACGCCGTATACGGCGGAGCCGGACACGCAAGGGAAAAATCTCTGGAGCTGGCAGACAGGGGAATAAAGACCATAATAGCTGTAACAGCATGCATTCCCGGGCTTTCGGGAGATGATCTGGAGCCTCTTAAGGAGGAGCTTAAGGCCCGCGGAACGGATATGTACATTGTCCGGACGGACGGTGTGGAAGCCGGAGATTACAACGACGGAATGGCTCTCTGCTACAGGACCCTTGCGGACGAAGCGATTCAGGCACCGGATGCCCCGGACGCTGATTCCATCAACATTGTATACGAACAGACCTGGTCTTCCCGTACGGACGGGGACTATGAGGCCATGAAGCGCATATTCGACGCGCTTGGGATAAAAGTCAACTGCAGATTCCTGTGCGCAACATCCATAGAGGACGTCCGCAGGTTCCGAAATGCTCCCTGCAGCATTATGGCGCGCCGTGACCGTCTGGGCGCGGAGCTTAAGGCATTTCTGCAGAACAAGTACGGATGCCGGTTTGTGGATGGGTGCTTCCCGGAAGGGTTTAAGCAAACGGCAGATCTTGTTTGTCAGCTTGGCAAGCTGTATTCAAAAGAAAGACGAGCCGAAGCGCTGATCTCAGAAAATCTCGGACTGTACCGCGCTGTGATGGCTGAACTAAAGGAACGCTTCTGCGGAACAAGGACCATGGTATTCCTGAGCCGCAAAAACGACTGGCTGGCAGAACTGACGGAAGATCTTGGACTGGATGTGGTCTGCGCGTGCGTACCGCAAAGCGCAGGAGCGCCCGACACAGGGTGGGGCCGCAGATTCTCCGCCGGCTGGGCAGAGGACAGGGACAGGTTCGCAAAGAAAACATCCGAACTGGATCCCGAACTTATACTTACAAGCGACCCCTCGGTAGTTCCCGACCCGCGGCAGGGCGTTTCCGTGATAACCGTTCCAGGATCGGTCTTAAAGGGGTTTTTCGGCGCTGCTGAAGAAGCGCGCAAATGGGCGCGGCTTTTGGATGCAGACATCAAGGGCAGGTGGAGAGATGACAGATCAGTATTTGAGAAATACTACTCCTGACAGCATAAGCGGCGCGGTCTCCGCCTGCAGAGGCATAAAGAACAGTCTTGTGCTTATAAACGGGCCCCACGGATGCAAGACCTACTATTCTTTCGGGATGGGGCAGACTCTGCCGAAAGCATCCGACCTATGGGGCATACGCGGAGAGCTGAGCGTTAAAGACGCGTTCGCGGACGACCTTTTAAGGAGCCAGTATCACACCGGATCCGTGCATGTCCCGGCGACGAACCTAAGGTACGAGGACTTCATTTTCGGGACCGCAGGTCAGCTGCGCAGGGCGCTGGATACGGTGCTGCAGGACAGGGATTATTCGCTTATTACAGTGATACAGGCTCCGGGGACGTCGCTTCTAAGCGAGTCTCTGGAACCTTTGCTGGAAGACGTTTCGGACAGAACGGGCATCCCGTATCTTTACATAGAGTCCACCGGCCTTTCCGGGAACTTCGATAAAGGATACGATGATGCGGTCGTAAAACTGCTGGACAGATTCGCGCGCAAGGCGCCGGCGGTAAAGCGTACCGGAGCAAGGCCGTCCGTAAACCTTTTCGGCCTGCACGATTATCAGCGGTATTTGGAGGGCGATCTGGAGGAAATTACGAGACTTCTGGATCTTTGCGGAATAGACGTTAACCTTGCCATTTGTGCGGACTGCAGGCTGGAGGACATAAGAGATCTTTACGCCGCGGACGCGAATGTGCTGCTTACGGCGGAACGATGCGGCTCCACGCGGGATCATCTGCGGAAGAACTCTCCGATACCGGTCATCGACGTGGGGTGGATGCCTGTAGGTCCGGATCTTACGGAAAGGTTCGTAAAACAAGTTTCCGGAGCGCTTGGCACGGACTGCGGCCCTGCGCAGAAGTACATAGAAAAGACCAGAGCAAAGATCTTCTACCACATCGCAAAACGGACGGGTGGAAGGGGACTCCCGAAGGACGTCAGGTATGCCGCAGAGGGCGAGGCTTCCATGCTGTACGCTTTTGCGGACTATCTTACCGGTTATCTGGGCATAGTTCCCGAGGCCCTTCACGTGCTGTTCGACGGGACGGATACCGGCGGGGAGGAGCCTCTGTGTACGCTGCTTAAAGAAGCCGGGTGTGAAAAGGCACTGAAAAGCGACATCTCCAAGGTAAAGGACGTTATTCTGCTTGGGACGGCCAACACCATAGCGCACGTACTCTCCTACAGCGGGAACGTGTTCGGGATAGAGACGATGTGTCCTTCTTCCGGCTACATAGACGTTCTGCCCAAGACCTGCCTGGGCTGTACGGGATCGCTGTTCTTACTAGAGCAGATCCTTAACGGGATGAGGCTTCTTAGGGCTTGGGAATGAAAGATTGGTTACCTGATATGAAGCATATAAAGCATTTGAAAACACTATTAGTGGTCTTGTCGGCAGCGCTCTGTCTGGCGCAGTTTGTGTCCTGCGGGGCGCAGGGCTCGTCCGGCAGCAACGATGCTGATAACGGCCCGGAAAACGCCGCGGACTGGACTGCGGTAACGGTAAAGGATGACCTCGGAAGAGAAGTTACCATAACCAGGGAGCCAAAGAAGGTGGCTGCTCTGATGGGCAGCTTTGCGGAGGTGTGGATGCTGGCCGGAGGGAAGGTCGCGGCAACGGTAAAGGATGCCTGGGAGGATTTCGGTCTGGACCTTGGGGACGATGTCAAGAACCTTGGTACCTACATGTCTGTAAGTCTGGAGGCTCTGTTCGACTGCGAGGCGGACCTGGTGATCGCAAGTTCCAAGACCAAGAACCACATCGCATTAAAAGATCAGCTGGAAAGGGCCGGCGTTAACGTTCTGTATTTCGACGGCAGCAGTTTCGAGTCCTATCTGAGCATGCTTAAAAGATGCACTCGGATAACCGGCCGGGCCGATCTTTACGAGCAGAACGGCGTCAAGGTGGCAGAACAGGTGGGGGCCGTTAAGCAGGCCGCGGAAAAAGCAGCTAAGGAGCAGGGCGCCCCGAGGGTCCTGCTGCTCAGGATAGCGGCATCGAACGTGCGGGCCAAGGGTTCGTCGGATACGGTACTCGGTCTGATGCTTGCGGACCTTGGATGTGAGAACATAGCCGACGGGAGCGATCTTCTGGAAGATCTGAGCCTGGAAAAGATAATAATCGAGGACCCCGACAGGATATTAATTGTGCAGCAGGGCAGCGACAGCGAAGGCGCCGAGAAACTGCTTAAGGAGACGCTTACGGGCAACCCCGCATGGGCAGGCCTTACTGCCGTGAAGGAAGGCAGGGTGCACCGCATGGAAAGATCATTGTATCACTTTAAACCTAACGTACGCTGGGGAACGGCATATGAAAAGCTTGAAAAGATCCTCTATTAAAAGTAATACCAGCCTTATCATGGCTGGCGCGGGGGCGTTTCTCATAGTTGCCGCCGTGCTTAACATATGCCTTGGGGCGTCCGGCGTTTCCCTGGCTAAACTGTGGGAGGCGCTGATTTCCGGACCCGGGGAGTCTTCTGCGTCCAGGATACTATGGTACGTGCGCTTTCCAAGGACCGCGGCAACGCTTCTGGCGGGGGCCGGTCTTGCCGTGTCCGGGGCGGTCATCCAGAAGGTGCTGGCTAACTCCCTGGCATCGCCGGGGATAATAGGTGTAAATGCCGGCGCGGGTACAGCCGTGGCGATATGCTGCGGACTTGGGTTCTATTCCGCGTGGGCGATAGCCGGAGCGTCTTTTCTGGGAGCCGTCCTGGCTGCGTTCATAGTGGTGCTGATAGGCCGCAGGACACACGCGTCCAAGACTATGGTGGTGCTTGGAGGAGTTGCCGTTACCGCGTGCCTGAGCGCTGTTACCGAGACCGTAATAACCATGGTCCCGGACGCGGCGCTGGCAAGCAGGGATTTCCGAGTAGGAGGGTTCTCTTCCGTGGATCAGTCCAGGCTCGTTCCTGCTGGAGCTATAATCCTTGTCGGAATAATAGCGGTCTGCACGCTTGCAAACGACCTGGACGTGCTGTCCCTGGGGGACGATACCGCCCACACGCTCGGGCTTAACGTAAGATCCGTCAGAAACGGAATGCTTGCCCTTGCGGCGCTTCTTGCAGGAGCTTGCGTAAGTTTTTCCGGAGTGCTTGGGTTTGTCGGGCTTATAGTGCCTCATATAGCAAGAAGATTGATAGGAGATACGAGCACTAGACTTATTCCGTTCTGCGCTCTGTCGGGCGCCGGCTTCGTCGCTCTGTGCGACCTTATCGCCAGGATGATATTTGCTCCGTACGAGCTGCCCACCGGCATACTCTTAAGTTTTCTCGGCGGGCCGTTCTTCGTATGGCTTCTGCTTAAGGGAAAGGGGAAACGGAAATGATTAAGATATCAGGACTGCGGGTGACCCTGGACGGAGAAGAGATACTTAAGGGCGTGGACGCGGAGTTTCCAGCGGAAAAGATAAGCGTCGTAATAGGACCCAACGGATCAGGTAAGAGTACTGCCATAAAGTCCGTATTAAGGCTTGCAGAGGCGTCTTCCGGGGAGATAATGATAGACGGAAGACCGATAGAAAGCTATCAGCAGAAGGAGCTCGCCCGGAAGGTGGCGTACCTTCCGCAGAGCCGGAACGTGCCTGACATCAGCGTAAGGAACATGGTGATGCACGGAAGATTTCCCTATCTCAGCTACCCCAGAAGGTACAGGAAAGAAGACCACATGAAGGTGGACGAGGCGCTTAAGATGATGGGCCTGACCGAGCTGGCCGGCCGCAAGATGGATACTCTCTCCGGCGGGCAGCGGCAGAAGGCGTACATGGCCATGGCTCTTGCCCAGGATACCGACATAATAGTAATGGACGAGCCCACGACCTTTCTGGACATAAAGAACCAGTTGGATCTGCTGGCGCGCGCAAGAATGCTTGCCGGAATGGGGAAGACCGTGATAATGATACTTCACGATCTTGAGGCGGTGCTGCACTGCGCGGACCACGTCATACTCCTGAGCGGCGGAAGGGTGCTCAAGTCCGGGACCGCGGAGGAAGTGCTCAGTTCTGCGGAGATATCGGAAGCGTTCGGCGTAGCGGTAGGCTTTTATACTGCAGAGGGCGGACAGCACTGCTATGTAAAGCCGCAGGGTCAGTCCGCGCGTGTTTGACATGCTGCCGTTTAATAAACTATAATCGCAGTGATCATCTGGCAGGTTCTGCCGTTTTTTACTGACAGCGGAGGATGTTTAATGAAAGGCATTGCTTACGGTGTGGGCGTGGGTCCCGGAGATCCCGAGCTCATGACGCTTAAGGCGGTAAGGCTCATAAGGGAGAACGACGTGATAGCGGTCCCGGGGAAGATCGCGGAAGAGTCCGTGGCGTATAAGATAGCGGCGGGAGCGGTGCCGGAGATATCGGGCAAGGAGCTTGTAGTGATCGACATGCCCATGACCAGGGACAGGGAGGCCTTGGCGAAGGCTCACAAAAAAGGCGCGGAACAGATAGAGGATTATCTGCGCCAGGGCAGGAACGTGGTCTTCCTTACTCTGGGAGATCCCACAGTTTATTGCACGTTCAGCTATCTGCAGCACATTCTGGAGGCGGACGGCTTTACAGTGGAGCTTGTAAGCGGCATACCGTCTTTCTGCGCGGCGGCCGCCAGACTGGGCGTATCGCTTACGGAATGGGACGAGATGCTGCACATAGTTCCTGCATCTCACGACGCGGAGGCGGTGGAGACGCTTTCCGGTCCCTGCGTGCTTATGAAGTCCGCCAGCCGCATGAAGGAAGTGAAGGACGTGCTCCGCAGGAGCGGACGCAGCGTATGCGCCGCCGAGAACTGCACCATGGAGAACGAGAAGCTTTACCGCAGCGTGGACGACATACCGGACGAGGCCGGGTACTTTTCGCTTATAATAGCAAAAGAAAGATAAACGGAGCCGGTCTTGTTGACATCGGGGCTCCGGTGGGAATATAATCAGCTGTAACAGAAAATCTAACGGGGAAGTAGGGTGAAATTCCCTCGCAAGTGCGTTGCCGTGACAGTCGGGTGCCGGGTATTTGGTCTCTTTGCGCAAACCTTAGGGACCGGGCTGCTTTTTGCATGCATCCACTCCGGCACACAAAGCCGGAGTTTTATACTTTTTGAGCTGACGACGCCGGACCGGCGCTTTGCAGGACTTTAGGACATGGAACTTACAAGATACGTCAACGGAAAGATAATGAGGTGCGGCTACACCACGGGATCCTGCGCCGCGGGAGCTTCAAAGGCTGCTGTCCTGATGCTGCTCTCCGGCAGAGAAGTGCCGGTGGTGGACCTGCTTACGCCAGCGGGCGAGATGCTGCATCTGGACATACTGGAGATACGCGCGGATAAGGGACCGGACGGCAAGGAGATCAGCGTTTCGTGCGCTGTCCGCAAGGATTCCGGGGACGATCCGGACGTTACCAACGGAACGCTTGTCTTCTCAACGGTAAGCCTCTGCAGCGCGGAAGATCTAAAGGATCCGGAGCCGGACAGTCTTATAGAGATAGACGGCGGGCAGGGCGTGGGCCGCGTGACAAAGGCCGGGCTGGACCAGTCTGTAGGAAGGGCTGCTATCAACTCCACCCCGCGCCGCATGATAACTCAGGAGCTTAAGGAAGCTGCAGCGAAATACGGCTACGGCGGCGCATTAAAGGTAACAGTCAGCATTCCGGAAGGGGAGAGACTGGCAAAGAAGACCTTCAACCCGCGACTGGGGATAGTGGGCGGCATATCCGTCATAGGCACCACAGGCATAGTGGAGCCCATGAGCAACCAGGCTCTGGTGGACACCACAAAAGTGGAGATAAGGCAGCTGGCCGCCAAGGGGCGCACGGACATCTTCCTGGTGCCCGGCAACTACGGCAGGGATTTCGCAAGGGACGTGCTTAAGCTGGACGTTTCCGAGTGCATAGCAATGTCGAACTTCATAGGCGACGCAATCAATTCCGCGGTGGAGTGCGGCTTTAAGCGCATATTCATGGTGGGCCACATAGGCAAGATGGTAAAGCTGGGGATAGGCCAGACCTTTACTCATTCCTCCGGAGGCGACGGACGCATGGAGACTCTTCTGGCCTGCGCGCTGGAGGCGGGAGCGGATCTGGAGACACTTAAGAAAGTGCTGCCCTGCGCCACTACGGACGCGGCGCTGGACGTTCTTAAGGCCGCAGGAAAAATGGATGAAACGTTGAAAATACTGGGAAAACGCATAGAGGCGACGCTTCTGCGTAAGGTCCCGGACGACGTTCAGATAGAATACATTTGCTTTACGAACCGCGAGGATCTGGGCGGCGTGCTCTGCCAAAGCCCCGGAGCCGCGGAACTATCAAAGCTTTGGAAAAAGGAGTAAAAATGGTACATTTCGTAGGAGCGGGGAGCGGTGCCCCGGATCTAATCACCGTAAGAGGAAAGAAACTGCTGGAAGAGGCTGACGTTATCATCTACGCGGGCTCGCTTGTAAACCCGGCTCTGCTGGACTATAAGAAGCCCGGATGCGAGGTGTTCGACAGCGCTTACATGACGCTGGACGAGGTGATAGCAGAGATAGAAAAGGCCGAGAAGGCAGGCAAGACCACCGTGCGTCTGCACACCGGAGATCCGTCGGTCTACGGCGCCATCCGCGAGCAGATGGACCGGCTGATCCCGCTGGGCATAGACTACGACGTCTGCCCGGGAGTCTCCAGTTTCTGCGGCGCGGCGGCTGCGCTCAAGGCGGAATACACTCTGCCCAACGTGTCGCAGTCCGTCATCATAACCCGCATGGCGGGGCGCACGCCGGTGCTGGAAAAAGAGAGCATCCGCAGCTTTGCCGCTCATCACGCTACGATGGTGGTGTTCCTTTCCACGGGACTTCTTAAGGAACTTTCCGCGGAGCTGATCGCGGGAGGATACGAGCCCGACACCCCGGCGGCCGTCGTCTACAAGGCTACCTGGCCGGACGAGAAAGTGTGCCGCTGCACCGTGGCTACCCTGGCGCAGACTGCCGCTGAGAACAACATTACAAAGACCGCTCTGATGGTGATCGGAGACTGCCTGGGAAGCGACTACGAACTGTCCAGACTCTACGCTCCGGACTTCTCCACCGAGTTCAGAAAGGCAAGCAAATGATAATCCGCGCCATTGCGTTTTCCAGGCGCGGCATGGATCTGGGCATGGACCTTTCCTTTAAACTTAAGGAAGGGCCCCTGGGCAAGGAGAACGTGGAGTTCGAACTGGAACGCTGCGCGGAAGGCGGCCTGTCCGCCTGGACTGAAAAAGCCTGGCCCGGGTCCGACGCCCTGATATTCATAGGTTCCTGCGGGATAGCGGTAAGGGCCATAGTTCCTTACGTGCGCAAGAAGACCGTGGATCCGGCCATAATAGTGATAGACGAGCTTGGGACATATTCCATACCGCTGCTGTCCGGACATTTGGGCGGAGCCAACGACCTTGCCGTAAAGATAGGCAGAGCCATAGGCGCGCTTCCCGTGGTGACTACCGCTACGGACATCAACGGTCTGTTTGCCGCGGACGACTGGGCAAGGTCTCAGGGGCTGCTGGTGGCAAACCCGGAAAAGATAAAGTGGGTGTCTTCGCGCATTCTTGCCGGCGAAAAGCTTAAGATAAAGAGCCTCTACGAGATAGAAGGCAAGCTGCCGCCGTGCCTGGAGTACGCGGATACCGGATACGACATTCTTGTGTCGCACCGCTCCCGCGGAAACAGCGACGCGCTGCGGCTGGTGCCGCCGGTGGTGACGCTTGGCGTGGGATGCCACAGAAACATAGAACTGGACGCTCTGGAGGAGGCCTTCGAGGCTGTTCTTGCCAAGAGCGGAGTCCACAAGCTTGCGGTATTCCAGGCAGCAAGCCTGGATCTTAAGAAGGACGAGCCGGCTCTTGTGGAGTTCTGCAAGAGGCACGGTTTCCCGTTCCGCACGTTCACTGCGGGTGAGCTTACGGCGGTGCCCGGCGATTATTCCGGCTCCGAATTCGTAAAGAAGATAACCGGAGTTGACAACGTCTGCGAAAGGGCGGCGGTGCTGGCCTCGGGCGGACGCCTTATAAACAAGAAAGAAGCCGGAAACGGCATAACCATGGCGCTGGCGATAAAGGAGCCTGCGCTTACCTGGAACGACTGACCGGTAGCGCCGGATCGCAGTAGAAAGGATCTGAAAATGGGTAAGTGTGTAGTTGTAGGAATAGGTCCCGGCAAGTTCTCCGGGATGACCTTCGAGGCGGACGAGGCAATTAAGGCTGCGGATGTCATCGTAGGATACAAGAAATACATAGAACTGGTGGTGCCTCACTATCCGGACAAGGAGTTCTTCGACAACGGAATGCGTCAGGAGACGGACCGCTGCCGCGAGGCCCTGAGGCTTGCACAGGAAGGAAAGAACGTTGCGGTAGTTTGCTCCGGCGACAGCAGCGTATACGGCATGGCAGGGCTGATCTACGAGCTCTCCCCGGAATACAAG
>JAILDA010000062.1 GCA_024689865.1 Clostridia bacterium
TGGGCGGAACGTCCACCGACATCTCCGTTGTAAGCGGAGGCAAGCCCGTAAGGGACGAGAACGGCATACGCATAGGCGGCTGGCAGACTTCCGTGCGCGGCATAAAAGTCGCGCCCTTCAACCTGGGAGGCGACAGCGCGATAAGGCTTAAAAGAAACGGCGAGCCCGCCCTGTTCCCAAGACGCGTAAAGCCCATGTGCGCGGCGGCTTCGGACTGGCCGGAAATACTGCCGGAGCTGGAGCGCATCGTAAATAAAAAACACACAAACATCTTCCCCCTGCACGAGTTCTTCTACCTTGCGCAGGAGCCGGAAGACATCAGCCTTTTCAACGAAGAAGAAAGAAAACTGATAGAATACGTGCGCAGCGGCCCCAAGAGCATGGAGAGCCTTGATACTGCGCGCATAGACATATACGCGCTCAACACGGAAAGACTGGAGTCCGAGGGCATCATAATGCGCTGCGGCCTTACGCCTACGGACTTCATGCACATAAAGGACGATTTCTTAAGGTACGATACTAGGGCGTCCGTGCTTGCCGCAAGGTTCATGCTGATAAACATGGGCAAGGAAGACACGAAAGAGAACGTCTGCAAGCTGGCGGACGAAGCCTACGAACTGGTGCAGTTCAGGATGTATCAGGACATAATAGACCTGTCCCTGCAGCAGATGTATCCCCAGGAATTTAAGGACGGACCGGGCAGCCAGATGTCGCTGATCATAAGCGAAGCCTGGAAGAACAGGAACGCCGCGTCCGCGGGGATACTCGGAGAAAAGTTCTTCAGCGGATACACCCTCATAGGCATAGGAGCGCCCACTCACCTGTTCCTGCCGGAGGCTGCAAAGGCTCTGGGCGCGGACTATCTGCTGGCGGAGAATGCCGAAGTGGCGAACGCCATAGGCGCGCTCTACGCCAGGGTCGGTTCCACGGCAAGGGTCAACATTACAGAGCGCTATTCTCCGGAGGTGGGAGGATTCTTCTACATCGTCCACGATCCGGAAGGAAGCTACCGCATAGAGGAAAAAGGCGAAGCCTTAAGGCGCGCAAGAAAAGCCGCCGAGAAAGCGGCCGAAAAAGAAGCCCGCGCTCGGGGAGCAACGGGCAATATAGTTACTGATTCTCACATAGAACAGATGGACACCTTCGACAAGTGGGGCGTTCGCGCCGTCCTTGCAAGGGTAGCAGTAGCGGAGGCTCACGCCCTGTAGGAGCTACTTAACGGCAACGCCGTTCTCCCGGAGGTAAGCCTTAAGAGCGGTGGCGCCGCCCTCCAGATAGCAGTCGTTCTTGAACATGGCGTTGTAGTTGCCCATGGTAAAGATGACTAAAGCTCCGGGGATCTCCTTGCAGCCCGCGATGCGGTCCAACGGAACGGATATGAAGTGCTTACCTGCCCTGTAGATCTCCAGAGTCTCGCCGAGCTCGTAGTGCAGGACCGGGTTGGATTCTCCGGTATCCTCCAGTATCCTTGCGGCATCGTATTTTGCCCCTACAGCGTACTGGATGAACTTAAACAAGAATATCACGAAGAATATCGCAGCGAATACCAGGAACCTGGTAAGTCCGGACGAAAGATAAAGTCCGAAGCATACTGCGCAGAACACCAGCGATGCCAGGTGAGTAACCAGCACTTTGGTAAAGAACATGTAGTAAGCGCGGAACACCGCCTTGGTGTCGTCCGGGGAATATCTGTACTCGTTAATGAACTTCATATCGTACCTCTGTTTCTGAACATGTATCGGTCATCTGCCCGGAAGCCTTATCCGGGCAGTTTTTTTGCAGGATGTGTTCCGTTATTTCTCCGGAAACGCCGCATTATTCACTATCTCTATGTCCGCGGCCTTTACCGTAAGGTACTTAAGACCGGAGGGCATCCAGAGCAGCATGTGCGTCTCGAACGCGTTCTTAACATTGTAGATCTCCGAGATCAGGAATGTGCAGTTGGAATGCACACAGCCTTCGTGATGGTGATCGTGATCGCAGCAGTCGTCATCGCAGCAGTCGTCGTGGTGATCGTGATCGCAGCAGTCATCGTCGCAGCAATCATCGTGGTCGTGGCTGTGCGTACGGATATTTATGCCCTTGTCGCGCTCGGTTATCTCCGCGCCTTTAAACACTATCTTCCTGAACGGGCTGTCGCCCTCTTCTTCCATGCCTTCTATGCAGAAGATAAGCTCAAGGTTCCTGCCCTTCTTCCTGATGGAAAGCAGATCGCAGTCGTGAAGGTCGAATCCCTCTATGATGTCCTGCGGAACGTTCTGCTTAAGCAGCGCCCTCTCCGCGTTGCGTCCTATTCTGGAGAACTCCCTGCGGGCAATGCGTTCTTCTTCCTTAAGAGACGTAAAAACGCTCTCCGGCACCAGTTCCAGGGCCAGGAGCCTCTTATCCACGGAGTCCAGAAGTTCGCTGCCGGTGCCGTACTTAAGCTCCGCTTTGCGGTCCTCGTACACATCGCGGAACATTCCGCGGAAATCCTCCTCGGAGAACGGTTCCCTTGCTTCGAACTCCTCCGTCTGAGCCTGCTGCTCTTCCAGTATGAAGTTCTTTACTTCTTCCATGGATGCGGGCGTTCTGGGCTTTCCGGTCTTTAGATCCGTTACCACCCAGTCCTCGGCGCAAAAGCCCCTGTCGTTTAGTATGTCCAGCAGGTAGCCAAGATCCGGCGCTGTATTGTAGGCCTTCTTCTCCGCCGCCATCTCCCTTTTAAGAGTCTTTTCGTAGAGCGCGTCAATGTCCTTTTTCGTGTACTTTTTATCCGGTACCTTGCGAAGTCCTGCCGTAAGCTCGGTCTTCTGCATCAGTTCGTACCATTCTTTAGTGTAATATCTCATCGTATCCTCCGGTAGTCTTATCCGTTTGCCGCGGTCACTCGTCGTTGCCCACTATGAACAGCAGCGCTACGTCCTTATAAACTGCTATGAACAGGTCTTCCGTAAAGTAGAACGGTCCGTTTCCCCTGCCGAAGCCGCTGTAGCCGTCCAGAACGTCCCCGTCCGCCTCCACGAGCAGCAGCTGCGAGGGCTTGCCTATCACGAATCCCAGCCTTCTGTTAAGATTCCAGGTGTGTTCCCTGCTCCATCCGAACTTAGCCAGATGGTCCGACAGAGTGTCCTCCGACGGAACTATCTCGAAGTTTTCCTGCGAAGTCCCCAGCTCGTCCGCCAGAGCCTCTTTTAATGCGTCCTTGTTGAGCAGCCTTGCCGTCATGGAAGACGGTCCGTGAAAAGCATTGTCGGAGATCGCTTCGGTTATTCCCCTTGCGAATCCGCTTATGTACGCGCTTCTGGTCTTAGTCATCCGTGCCACCTATTTCTTGGAATATATCGGATACGCAGTTACCACACGGTTCTTGCTGTCCAGATACATGTTTATCTCTATTCCGTTGTAATAGCCTATGTAAGTGTCGCCCTTGTGTCTGTTGTTCTTAAGGGCATCGTTTCTTGCCGCAACGATACAATCCACCACGTCCTGCGGGCTCCAGTCGTCCGGGTAGAAGGTGCTGTAGTGTTCCTTCTCGCGGCCGTTCACCTCCACATATGCGGTGTAGCAGCCGTTCTTGTCGGTCTTTGAACGGGTCTCCTCCAGTATCTTTCCCGGGGAGTCCTTTATCATGTCGTAGTGATAGCCGGATCCCTTGCCGCTGGAATTAACGGTGCCCAGGAATATGTGCTCTATGGCGGACTTGTTGAAAACATCGGTATTCTTAAGCTTTTTAAGGTCCGCTTCGGTATAGTAGACCGGTCCGGAAGGCTCCGGGTCCGTCTGCGGGACAGGTGTCGGAACAGGATCGGGCTTAGACGGCTCCGGCACAGCATTGCTGCCGGGAGACGGCTCCGGAACGTCCGCCGCATTATTGGTATTGGAACCATTATACGGTACCAGGTCCGGTGCGTTGTCCAGAAGCGACTTTACGTACAGCGCGGCAAAAACGACAGCCAGCACCAGAACTACTGCTATCGCGATCTTTATTATCTTTTTGCCATTCAGTCCTTTGCCGCTCATTGCACCCTTTTACCGTTAACCCTTAAAAAGAAGCAGTATGCAGATGAAAGCGAACGACACTATTATCTGCATCAGGTTGAATCCGAACCTTACCTGCTGGTTGGAAGATCCCCTGTTCTTGCGGAAGTGGTCGTGTATGGGGGTGCGCAGGTTCGCCATGAACTTCTTTGCCTTGAACGTGCGCAGTACCGCCAGCTTAACAAGTCCCATAAGGCCGTCTACCAGCAGCACTATGCAGCAAGGGATCGCGAACAGCGCGTTGCCCATGCGCAGGAACAGGAATCCAAGGAACAGACCGATAGGCCTGGAACCGGCGTCTCCCATCAGCACGGTGCTGGGCTCGCTGTTGAATAAAAGGTAGGCGAACAGCACGGAAGCCAGTATGGCGCAGGGAAGGATAAGCTTGCCCTGGGTGCCCAGAACGAAAGCCGACGCAACGGCTGCTATCATGGAGTTTATCACCAGTCCGGAGGACAGTCCGTCTATTCCGTCCGCGCAGTTGACTGCGTTTATCATGAGCCACAGGAACGCCGCCGCAAGGATGACGTACAGCGGCTTTGCAACCGGGACCTGCGAGGTCCCGAAATCCAGCACGGAAGTCTCCGGCTCGAAATACACAAGCGCAGCCCCCATAAGAAGGCAGATCACGAAGTCCACTATGCCCTTCTTAAGCTCGCTCCACGGAGTCTCCGAGCGGTCGTCCAGGTAGCCGGACAGCATGGAGAGCAGCACCAGGACCATGTAGACCACCACGCGCAGCGAAAAGCCGCTTACCGCCGCAGTAACTACCGCAAATACCGGCATCATGAGTATTCCGGCGCCGCGCATCTTGCCGGCGGACAGTTCTCCGGCAACGGCAAAGGCCCTGCCGTGGTCCCTGGGCAGTTTGGGCCCTATAAGCTTTATAAGCAGTATGGTAAGAACGAAGGCCGCTGCGCAGCCCGCGAACAGAATTATTACAGCGTTTGAAGACGCTTCTGACATGTGGAATACCTCCGGGAATGATGATCGATTTATTATATCACATCAGTTGTTCTTGTAATAGTTTATAAGGCAGCCGTCTGCAAGTATGCGGCGTTCCGGCTCTGTAAGCGCTCCGGTGGAGAGCTTCAGCTCCCTTACGGTTCCGTCCGGTTTAACGACGTAAGCTGTATATTCCGCGGCATTCTCCAGCACTTTCTGACGGACTCCCGGAACGAAGATGTAGTCGCCGTTTTCAAAGACCTCGGGCGTTTCCGTAAGGAACGGAACTATGCCCCAGTTTATGCAGTTGCTGCGGTAGCGCTTGGTGGCGTACGCCTTCGCAAAGTTTGCGGAGCCTCCCATCACTCTCTGGCAGGACGCAGCCTGTTCCCTTGCGGAGCCGTCGCCCGGCATGTTCGCGAATATCGCGGAACCAATGTCCGTTATCTCCGGACAGCACGGTACACCGGCCTTAGCCAGCGCAGTGTATACGCTTCTGATCTCGTCCGGAAGACCTTTGCCCGCCCTGCGGTCCCTTTCCGCCTGACGCAGCACCTTACTGCGCGGAACGTAGTCCGGATCCCTTCTGGACAGCGCAAACTCCGAAAGCCTTTCCGGGTTGGAACGGTAGGAAGAAGTCTCACCGGAAGGTATAAGCTCGTCCGTTGTGGTTACCGGATCCGTTATGTAGGAGCAGATCTTTACCAGAAGATCCTCCGTAAGCTCCGGCATCTGCGGCCAGTCCTTAATGTTGGGGCCAAGCTTTAGCTCCGTTTCCGGTTCCGGCTTTCCCCAGCCGTTGTATATGCGTTTTTCGTAGATCGACGCGTCGAAATCGTACGCGTAGTCCTTGTATTCCACGTCCAGCTCCGTTGCCGCGGTAAGCTTTCCGCCGTTGGCAGCAGTGGCGGCTATGGAACGCGCGTCCATGAGAGCGACGGCGCTTATCTGGCCTTCGCCCGGCTTGGAACCTTCCCTGTTGGGGAAGTTTCTGGTGGTGTGCCTTACGGACAGCTCGCCGTTGGCGGGTGTGTCTCCCGCGCCGAAACACGGACCGCAGAAGCACTCGCGCATTATTGCTCCGGCCTGCACCAGATCCAGCGCGCAGCCGTTCTTCATAAGCTGTGCAAGCGCCGGCATGGAGCCCGGATAGATGCTCAGCGAGAATGCTCCGTTGCCGCAACTTTTTCCGCGAAGTATGTCCGCTGCAGCGCAGATGTTGTCGAAGGTGCCTCCGGCGCAGCCGGCTATCTCGCCCTGCTCCACCCATATCTCCCCGCCGCGAAGCTTGGAGGAAAGGTCCATCTTAACGCCCTTAAGCTGAGCGTTTGCGGCTTCTTCCACCTGATGCAGTATGTCCGCCGCGTTCTCCTTAAGTTCCTTTATCGTAAAGATGTTGGAAGGATGCATGGGCATCGCTACGGTGCATTCCACGGTACTCAGATCTATGTACACGCAGCCGTCGTACCAGGCAAGGTCCGCCGGGGCAAGCTTCTTGTAATCCTGCGGTCTGCCGTGGACGGTAAGGTATTCCTTAGTCTTATCATCCGTTACCCAGATGGATGACCAGCAGGTGGTCTCCGTGGTCATTACGTCTATTGCGTTGCGGTATTCCATGGACAGTCCGGCTATCCCGGGGCCCACGAACTCCATCACCTTGTTCTTTACGTATCCGTTCTTGTAGACGGCGCCCACTATGGAAAGAGCCACATCGTGAGGGCCTACGCCGGGCTGAGGCTTTCCGGTAAGATACACGGCAACTACCTGAGGCCTTGCGAAATCGTAGGTGCGGCCTACCAGCTGCTTTGCGAGCTCTCCTCCGCCCTCGCCCACGGCCATGGTGCCTATCGCTCCGTAGCGGGTGTGGCTGTCGGATCCGAGTATCATCTTTCCGCAGCCTGCCATCAGCTCCCTGTTGGCGCTGTGGATGTTGGCGTAGTTGGGCGGAACGTATATGCCGCCGTACTTGTGAGCCGCCAACAGCGCAAACTTGTGGTCGTCCTCGTTTATGGTGCCTCCCACCGCGCACAGCGAATTGTGGCAGTTGGTCAGAACGTAGGGCAGCGGGAACTCCGTCATTCCGGAAGCTCTTGCGGTCTGGATTATGCCTACGTAGGTTATGTCGTGGGACGTCATGGAGTCGAACTTAAGCTTAAGCTCGTCCATGCTTCCGCTGGTATTGTGATCCCTAAGTATGCTCCAGGCCATGGTGCCTCTGCGGGCGGCTTCTTTATCCGCCGCTCTTCCCGTGAGGGCCTCCAGCTGAGCCTCGTCCGCAACTATCTGCGTGCCGCCAAGCAGGTATATGCCTGTATCGTAAAGCTTTATCATGATACGCTCCTTATATACTTAATACTTTATTTTAGTATTTTAAGGCCGAATAATCAACAAGTAACGGTTCCGCGGACCGCGGATCGAAGGCTCAGACCTCCGAATCCGAATGATCGTCCCCACCTGCATCTTCCTCTTCATCCGCGAAGTCCGGCTCCGCGTCCAGTTCCGCGGAAAAATCTATTTTCTCTCTGGCTTCGGAAAGGTCTACAACACACTTTCCGTCCCATATGGACACCGGGACCTTGTCGAAAAGACCATAATGCATGGTGATCAGCTCGTCTTCGAAAAGATAGACCGTGATGCGTTCCTTCTGCAGATCCACGACCCAGTATTCCGACATGCCGGATGCCATGTATTTACTGAGTTTCAGAATGTAGTCCCTGGAACGCGTGGACGGAGATGTTACTTCGATCGCAAGATCCGGTAATCTGCGGTTTTTCCTACCTTCTTTTTCGCAGAACACCATGACGTCCGGCTGAACGACAGTCCGCTTCTCCAGTTTAATGTCGGCAGGGACCGGAAGGACCAGACAATTCCCTCCGTTGTTTTTTACATATCCATCCAGCTGCTTTCCCAGTTCGACAGCAATGGTCTGATGGATAAAGGTCGGCAGCGCCA
>JAILDA010000081.1 GCA_024689865.1 Clostridia bacterium
CTGTCGGACAATCGCTTGGCGCCGTTAAGGCAGTCGAACTTTATCTCCCCGCTGAAGAACAGCAGGTAGTAGTTTATTTTCATTCCGTAGAACACGTCTATAAAGCTATGCGGATCCGGGTCTATTATCGATGCTTTGCCTTTGCCCAACAGCGTTCCGAAATCGAAGTTCACGTAGCCGGTGGCCGCGGCGCCCAGCGCGCCTTTTACGCCTACACCTCCGAATACTGCCAGGTCGATCAGAATATCTATGCGCATGTTCGTGTCCCAGCCGTCGGAGGCGGCGTATTTCCACTTATACATGGACCCTTCGCCTGCTGGCGGTTCGTCCAGGGCGAAGTTAACGGAGATCGCAATGTTGATGCCTATTCCGGCGTTGAATCCTACATAAAAGGGTATAACCACCGGTCCGGCGGGGATCAGCAGGTATTCCGTTACGCCTCCGGAGAAGCTTCCGCAGAACATGAATCCGCCCACACCGAACCAGTCGTCTGTTTCCTTGTTGTACGCAGAGCGCAGGAACAGGGAAAAGCTCATGGTAAAGTCGTAGTTCTTATTTGTCAGGCATTTGAGTTTGTCGGGGGAATTAAGGACTTCCCTGCCGCCCCTGACTTTATCCGCGTTCTCCCAGAAGCTCCTTTCGAACGACTGGAGAGGATCGTTAATGCCGTCCTTGCCCTTGGGATTCCAGGATCTGTCGAACAGGGAGTTGTACTTGGACTGCACGTCCGGAGCAAGCTTTGTGATGTCGTAGGACGCCATCAGTATCATGCCGCCGTCCGGGAACACGCCGAAGGTGACAGGTACCTGCAGTATCTGCGCGGTAATGTTGATCCAGCCGGCTCCGCCCAAACGGTCCGAAACGTTGCCCGGAAGAGGCTTGGTGGTCACCGGCACGTTGGTCTGGCCCACACCCGGCCTAAGGACTGCGTTATCTACGGTAAGATGCTCAAGTTCAAAGGAGTTTCCGCCGAACTGTATCGTTACTATGTCGTTTGCCTGAAGAAGGCCGGCGTTCTGTTCCGCCCATCTTCCGGAGGCTGTGTAAACTCTGGTGTTTGGATCGTATGCGTAGTCGGAGACTTTGTCTACCGTCAGAACGGTCTTGCCTCTGGTATCGGAACGGAGCGATATCTGGTCCGGGAACTCGGCGGTGCCGGTCCTGGTGATCATGACTTTAAGAGTCAGATCTTCGGTGTCGAAATCCACCAGATACAGGCCTGTCTCTTCGTTGACCATGTCCTTGCCGGAAAGGTCCACTCCGCGTATGTAGAGCTCGTTCTCTTCTGCTTTAGAAAGCACCATGGTGTAGTGCTCTCCGGCCTCCATCATTTTGTCGAGTATGGAAACGGCGCGGTAGCCGGGAGCCTGGATGTCGACTATGCCGTAGAAAGCGTCGGGCAGTTCGTCGAACGCCGCGATGCCGGGAGTGTGGCCGTCCGTTGCGGTGATGCTCTCCGTAACGCGCTGTCCGCTTTCGTCTATGTAGGATATCGTTACAAGGGCGTGCGGTATGCCGTTGCCGTCCTCGTCCGTTATCCACCAGCACATGGCGTCCTTGTCGACCACGAACACCCAGGAGCTTTCGCCGGATGTGGACTGGACCGACACGTTGCCGGAACCTGCGCCTGCGTTCTCGCCGCCAAGCACCTTTACCTTGTCGGTCTTATTTTTTGTAAGACCTATCTCGGAACCCATCAGAAGGTTGCCGTTTTCTATGTACGAAGCGTAGTTCCCGCTGGACACGAATTTTTCGACCCTGCCGAGCACCAGTGATACATCTGTATCTTTAACGGGCTCGAAGTCGTCGGCCATGCGTATCATCGAGGAGAACCGGTCCACGGCATCGTCCGAGAACATCGAGTCTATCTCTTCGGCCTCATCGGTATTGAAAAAGCCGTGGACTTCGGATTCGTTCGCGTAGGTCGGAAGCTTGCCGGAATCCGTGGTGTTGTAGATCAGTGCGCGGTCGGATGCAGGGAAGCCTTGAGGATCCTGTGTTTCCCGGGTCTCCGGCACATCCTGTCCCGTTCCGGGATCGCCCTCGGCGAACGCGGCTGCGGGGCTCAGCAGCGCCAGTACGGCAGCCATCAGCAGGCAGACGATCTTTCTGTGGTTCTTCATCATCGGGCTCCTCTCTGTTAAAGGCTTGCGGTTTAATGAATCAGTTAAACTAATTATATAGTATATAACATATTGATATATTAATAACAGTAGAAAATTACGGTTTGCGGACAAGTGAGGCGCATATGTTTTCAGTGTTTTTGTTTTACATTTCAGTCTCCTGCAATTACAATGGGAAGCAGAGGTGCTGAAAATGAACATTCCGGCAAAGGGCAGAACTGCCTCGTACATTCTTAAGATCATAGTGATAGTTTCGGCGGTGGTCGGAACGGTGCTGAGCGCTGCGGGCGGAAGGCACAGCTTCATGGGCGGAAGCGTGGTGTTCATGTACTTTACGATACAGTCGAACATTCTGATCGCTGTCATCTGCCTTATAGGCCTGGTGCTGATGGCTGCGAATATAAAGATAGGCAAGGCCTGGTACATCATAAAATTCGTCGGAACGGTAGCGATAACCCTTACCGGTGTGGTCTTCTGCTTCGTTCTTGCTCCCACCATGAAGACGGCAGCCTGGAACATCCAGAACATCCTTACCCACGTGGTGGTTCCGGTAGCGTCTATCGCGGACTTTCTGGTGACAGGATCCTGCGTCGATGTGGATATCAGGAAAAGAAGCGTCTTTTTCGTGATAATTCCGCCGCTTCTTTACGCGATATACGCAGGTATAGGGTACGTACAGGGCTGGCAGTTCGGGTTTGGAGCCAACTATCCTTATTTCTTCCTGAACTGGGGAAGCCCCGCGGGAGCC
>JAILDA010000084.1 GCA_024689865.1 Clostridia bacterium
TCCCGAAGACCGCCAAGCTTCCGTACACCTCCTGCCTGTTCATCCGTTACCTCCTCTCCGAGGAAGGCTTCAAGGCCGGCTGGGGCGGACAGTACGGATACTACTCCGCTAACATAAACAACAAGCCCATCGAAAACGATAAGCCGCTCGAAAGCTGGACCAAGACCTGCCTCGTAGAGGACGTGGACTACATCGGATCCGCTTACAGCGAAGCCCAGAAGTTCATAAAGCAGCAGCTCGGTCAGTAAGTTTTACCGCGGCAGCTTGATCTAACCTATCGCAGGGGAGGGAGACTTTTCCCTCCCCTGTTCAGCAAAGACAGGAGCTATTTTATATGGAAACTAAAACGAAAAGCTCCGGAAACCGCATAAAAGCCTATTTCTCCAAACCGGCTAACGTAATAACAGTCATCTTTCTTATCATACTTCTTGCCGCAGTAGTCCTGCCGCTGATAACGCTTCTTCTGGGCTCGTTCACCATCAACGGGAGCCAGGAAGCCATGTACGTAGGCGGCGGTGTAAAGAACGGCGAAATAACCACCCACCACTGGTGGGAGCTGCTGTTCAGCAAGGAATACGATTACGCGAAGACGGTATTCTGGAGGCCTCTGGGACAATCCGCCTTAATGGCCTTGTACGCCTGCGCCATAGCGGTCCTCTTCGGAGGCATAGTGGCCTGGTTCATAACGCGGTCCGACTTACCATTTAAGAAATTCATATCGACGGTCTTTGTATTTCCGTACATAATGCCCAGCTGGGCGATGGCCATGTTCTGGGAGAACTTCTTCAAGAACACGCAGATAAACGCCGGCATGGGAATACTTCAGAGCGTAACGGGAATATGCGTCCCGGAATCCATGGTCTACGGCTTCGCTCCGTGCGCCTGGGCTCTGGGCCTGCACTACGCGCCGTTCGCGTACATACTGATAGGCGGCATCCTGCGCAACATGGACGCCAACCTGGAAGAAGCCGCTACGGTGCTTAAGGCAAGCCGCTTCAAGATACTGCGCAAGGTAACGCTCCCGATAGTGCTTCCCGCGCTGATATCCACGGTACTGCTGGTGTTCAGCAGCAGCATATCCAGCTTCACCGTACCGTTCTTCCTGAACAAGAGCAGCATATCCAGCGGAAACAGCTTCGTTTCGATATCCGTACAGATGCGCAGCCTTGTAAACAGCGGATTCACCAAGGGCCAGGGCTACGTAATAGCCATAGTCCTGATGATCTTCTCCATCATAATACTCACGCTCAACAGCAGGGTCACCGGCAAGAGAAAATCATTCACGACAGTAACAGGAAAATCCGGGCAGGTATCGCTTGTTAAGCTCGGCAAGGCAAGAGCCGTGATAGCCATAATACTGGTCATAATCGTAGCGTTCTTTGCCATAATGCCGCTGCTCTCCTTCGCCACGGAAAGCCTCTGCGAGATCTCCGGAGACTGGTCCACGTTCTCGCTTAAGTACTGGCTGTCCGCGGAACCGTTCGAAGGCAGCGCCAAGGGCGATACCATAGGCATACTCAGAAGCACCATACTCTGGAAGGCTCTTGGAAGAAGCGTCCTGCTGTCGCTGTGCGTAGCGTTCGCCGCAGGTACCTTCGGTCTTCTGATAGGATACGCCGTGGCAAAGAAGAGAGGAAGCAAGCTGGCCGGAATGGTCTCCAACATCGCTTTCTTCCCCTACCTGATACCGTCCATGAGCTTCGGCGCCGTATACCTTGCCTTGTCCTACACGGAAGGGTTCAAATGGCTCAACGGATCCTATCTCCTGCTGTTCATAGTGGGAGCCATCAAGTTCATGCCGTTCGCATCCAGGACCGGAACCAGCGCCATGATGCAGCTTTCCGGAGAGATAGAGGAAGCGGCTGTAATGATGGACGTTCCCTGGGGCAAGCGCATGACAAGGATCCTTTTCCCCATCCAGAAATCAAGCTTCATCAGCGGCTATCTGCTGCCGTTCATCTCCTGCATGAGAGAGATGTCCCTGTTCGTACTGCTCATCCCCACGTACACCGCGCTTGCTACCACGGTGCTCCAGGAGTACAGCAGAACGGGACTCACGCAGTCGGCTAACGCCATCAACCTGCTGATCATAGTTGTGGTGCTCGTGATCCAGTTCATAGTCAACAAACTGACCGGCGCCAGCATAGACAAGGGCGTAGGAGGAAACTGATATGCCTAAGATAGTACTTGAACATGTAACGAAACGCTTCGAGAAATTCGTAGCGGTAGAAGACCTGAACATGGTCATAGAAGACAGAGAGTTCATAACCCTCCTCGGCCCTTCCGGCTGCGGAAAGACGACTACTCTGCGAATGATCGCGGGTCTCGAGACCCCTACCGAGGGGCGCATAACCATAGGCGACACTGTAGTATTCGATGCCGCAAAAGGCATAAACATCTCCCCGGGCAAGAGAGACATAGGATTCCTCTTCCAGAACTATGCTCTGTGGCCGCACATGACCGTATACCAGAACATAGCCTTCGGACTTGAGAACCTTAAATGGTCCAAGGAAGACATACGAAAGAGAGTGGACGAGATGCTGGCGATGCTCAAGATAGAGCAGTTTGAGAAGCGCTATCCCAGCGAGCTCTCCGGCGGACAGCAGCAGCGTGTAGCCATAGCAAGGACCCTGGCTCCAAAACCCAAGGTACTGTTCATGGACGAGCCTCTTTCCAACCTGGACGCCAAGCTGCGTCTGGAGATGAGGACGGAGCTTAAGCGTCTGCACGCGGACACGGATTCCACCTTCGTATACGTTACCCACGACCAGCTGGAAGCCATGACTCTGGCTACAAGGGTATGCCTCATGAAGACAGGAATAATGCAGCAGTACGACCCGCCGCTTACCGTCTACAACGACCCGGCTAACCTGTTTACCGCGGACTTCGTAGGAAACCCGACCATGAACTTCATCCAGGCGACCGCCAGGAAGGTAGATGACACACACGCGGAGCTTGATGCCCTCGGAAGCAAGATGGTATTCGAAAGCAAGGATCCGCTCGGAGAACTTGCGGAAGGCGAGGCCAACGCCGTTCTGGGAGTAAGGCCGGAGTTCCTGCGTCTTAAGACCGGTACCCACAAAGCCAAAGTCTACGCTACCCTGCCCGCAGGCATGGAGACCACGGTAAAACTTGAAGCTCCGGACGGAACGATGCTTACTTCCGTGGAGTTCGGAAGCGTGGACTACGACCTGAACTCGCAGATCGATTACCAGATCTACGGAGACGGCATAATCCTCTTCGACAAGAAGAGCGAAAAGAACATCGGCAAGGGCTGCGTAAAGCTGTAAGGCTGAGCCGACGGACTGCCGACAAGACAAAACAAAAAGCCCCGGCGCTTATGCTCCGGGGCAT
>JAILDA010000085.1 GCA_024689865.1 Clostridia bacterium
ACGGCTCCGCCGGACTGTATTGCGGAAGCCATGGCCAGAGCAGCGTTTACGCCTCTCTTTACCGCCTTGGATGTAAAGGTGGCGCCGGAGTAAGCGTCTATTCCGTCCGCGGAATCTACGTCCTTAAACTGTGCCAAATATTCCGGAGTAAGCGCGTTGGAGCCTACGCCCGGGGTCTCGCTCTGTTCCATTACCTGTATGCCGCTGACCTTGCCCTCGGCATTGACGCCTATCATAAGCTTTACAGCTCCGCCGAATCCGTTGAAGCTAGTGGAGCATACCGTTCCTGCTTCGTTGCCGGTGGTGTACGCAGCCGTTACGCCGCTTTCCAGGGTGCCTTCGAATTCCTTGAACTCTCTTCCTTCCGGAAGGACTTCCGTCATGGCCTTATTGGCAGCCTCCTGAGCGCGGGTCTGGATTATGGGGTCCGTTATCTTAAAGACTCCGGCCAGAACTGCGGAAGCCACGAAGCAGATGACTACGAGTACTACGATAGGTGTGATGAAACTCTGTTTTGATTTTTCCATTTTCTTTACGACCTTTATGATCTGGCTCGACAAAACCACGAGCCGCATTCTCGTACCAAATAATTATATTACTACTTTTATGTAAATGCAAGAACGTAGATACGCAGACTGACGCGGTACCTGATAATAATGTCCTTGTTTGGCAGCCCCTGGATACTCGCTGCGCTCATTACTTGAAACAAGGCCGATAAAAAGGTATACTTTCTGTATGCTGACAAAGAAAGAAGTCGTAAAAGTAATAGACGTTCTGGAAGAGACCTACCCGGACGCAAAGTGTGCCCTGGACTACGGCACGCTGTACCAGCTGCTGGTAAGCGTCATCCTGTCTGCGCAGACCACGGACGTAAGCGTAAACAAGGCAACTCCTGCCCTGTTCGCCGCAGCGCCGGACGCGGCGTCCATGGTAAAGCTTTCCGAGGAAGAGCTTCAGGACTACATACGCAGCATCGGGTTGTACAAGAACAAGTCCAGGAGCGTCCTTGCCATGAGCCGCATGCTCCTGGAAAAGTTCGGCGGACAGGTCCCGGGCACTTTCGAAGAGCTTACCTCGCTTCCGGGCGTGGGCAGAAAGACTGCCAACGTGGTCCTTGCCGAGGGCTTCGGCCAGCAGCAGATCGCAGTGGACACCCACGTGTTCCGCCTTGCGAACCGCATAGGAATAACGGCAGAAAAAGATGTCCTTAAGACGGAACTTGGACTTCAGAAAGCCATACCGCACGACAGATGGACACTTGCCCATCACGCCCTGATATTCCACGGCAGACGCTGCTGCCACGCGCGCGGCCCGGAATGCGGGCGCTGCCCCATAAACGATATCTGCGAAAAGAACGGTGTAAACGATGTTCAAACGCTTTAAAAACATAAAGTTAAAGGTACTGATAGGCCATCTGGTAGTCACTTTGGCGTATCCTGCCGTAAGGTCCGCCAGAGCAGAGGGCGATCGTCTGCTTCTGTTTACCAATGCCCTTACCATAATAAGCCTTTTCATGATAGTAGTCGGCATATTCTACTCTTTCATTCTCCACGGCGATCTGGACCGCGCCAGATATACATTTTCCCGCGGTCTTACTAACGGGATAGTCAAGCCGTTCGACGTCTACGAAAAGGAAGTAAAAAAAGACAGAGAGGATGCTTTTAACTATCCTCTCTGGCTAGGTATTCTTTATTTGATCATTTCTGCAGTTTTAGCCTACTGCGTTCTGTGAGCAAGTTCCTCTTCCAGCTTCTTTATGCGGGCTTCGTATTTCGGAAGCTCGTTTTCAGTTGCAAGAACGAAGTGTCCCGGACGGATCTCGCGCATCTCGGCGGGAGCTCCGGACTGATCCAGCTCCGAAGGGTCGTAGACCTTTGCTCTTCTGGTCCTCTCTACTACCGGGTCCGGCATCGGGACCGCCGACAGCAGCGATACGGTATACGGATGCAGAGGGTACTCGAACAGGGTCTCGGACTCCGCTATCTCAACTATCCTTCCAAGATGTATTACAGCTATTCTGTCCGCTATGAACCTTACGACTGAAAGGTCGTGGGCTATGAACAGATAGGTCAGCTGCTTCTCGGCCTTGAGCTTGTTCATGAGGTTGAGGACCTGGGCGCGTATCGACACGTCCAGAGCCGAGATCGGCTCGTCCGCAACGATGAACTTCGGGTCCATGATCATGGCGCGGGCAATGCCTACACGCTGTCTCTGACCGCCGGAGAACTCGTGCGGGTATCTGGACTTGTGCTCCGGAAGAAGACCTACGTCTGTCAGGGCCTTGTCGACCTTAGCAATGCGCTCCTCCTCGCTCTCGTAGAGGTGGAAGTTGTAGAGGCCTTCGGATACGCAGTACTCGATGGTGGCTCTCTCGTTGAGGGAAGCCGCAGGATCCTGGAAGATCATCTGTATGCTTCTTACGACGTTCCTGTCTTCCTCCTTGGAGATCTTGCCTGATATGCGCTTTCCTTCAAATAATATCTCGCCGTTGCTGCAGGGGTTGATCCTCAGGATGGCTCTTCCCAGGGTGGTCTTGCCGCTTCCGGACTCGCCTACCAGAGCAAAGGTCTCGCCCTTGTAGATGTCGAAGTTGGCATCCTTTACCGCAACGAACT
>JAILDA010000091.1 GCA_024689865.1 Clostridia bacterium
GATCGTGATTCCTCTTTCTCTTTCTTCCGGAGCCTTATCGATGTTCTCGAATGCTACGATCTGGTTGGTAGCGGACGGAAATCTGGTAGCGAGCACCTTGGTGATCGCTGCGGTGAGGGTGGTCTTACCATGGTCGATGTGACCAATGGTACCGATGTTAACATGCGGCTTGGTTCTTTCGAATTTTGCTTTTGCCATTTTTTTCCTCCAAAAAATGAATGTTAGTACTAACTCATTAATTATACTTTATTTGTTGATTTTTTCAATCAGGGAATCGGGTAATTTTTCAAAATGATCCATCTGCATTACGTATGCACCTCTTCCCTGAGTCTTGGACCTTAAATCCGTGGCGTAGCCGAACATCTCGGACAGCGGCACCATTGCGTGCACGCTTGCTATTCCGTTGAAGATGTCCGTTCCTTCTATGCGGCCTCTTCTGGAGCTGATGTCGCCTATTACATCTCCCATGTAGTTTTCGGGAGCGGTGACTTCTACCTTGAAGACCGGCTCAAGAAGTATTGGCTTGGCCTTTCTGGCACCCTCGCGGAATGCCATGGATGCGGCGATCTTGAACGCCATCTCGGACGAGTCTACCTCGTGGAAGGAACCGTCGAACAGCTCCACGCCCATGTCCACCACCTGATAGCCGGCGAGCGGACCGTTCTGCATGGCTTCGCGTATACCTTCGTCGATCTTGGGTATGAACTCCTTGGGGATGGCTCCTCCGACGATCTTGTTGACGAACTCGTAACCGGCGCCTGCCTCTCTGGGGTAGAGCCTTATCTTTACGTGTCCGTACTGACCGTGGCCGCCCGACTGCTTCGCGTACTTGTACTCGCTTACGGACTCCTGGGTTATGGTCTCCTTGTAGGATACCTGCGGCTTTCCGACGTTGGCTTCCACCTTGAACTCGCGGAACAGTCTGTCCACGATGATCTCCAGATGGAGCTCTCCCATGCCTGCGATTATGGTCTGGCCGGTGTCCGGGTCGGTCCAGGTCCTGAACGTAGGATCCTCTTCCGCCAGCTTCGACAGAGCTATGCCCATCTTTTCAAGACCGGCCTTGGTCTTGGGCTCGATGGCTATCTGTATTACCGGATCCGGGAATTCCATGGATTCCAGGACTATGGGGTGCTTCTCGTCGCAGAGCGTGTCGCCCGTGGTGGTGTCCTTAAGACCTACGGCAGCGGCTATGTCGCCGGAATAGACCATGTCTATGTCTTCCCTGTGATTGGCGTGCATCTGAAGGATGCGGCCTATGCGCTCCTTCCTGTCCTTGCGCGGATTGTACACGTAGGAACCGCTCGCGAGCGTTCCGGAGTATACGCGGAAGAACGCGAGCTTGCCCACGTAGGGGTCCGTCATGATCTTGAAGGCCAGAGCCGCGAAAGGCTCCTTATCCGAAGAATGACGCTCTTCTTCCTTTTCCGTTCTGGGAACTATGCCCTTTATCGACGGGATGTCCGTAGGCGCCGGCATGTAGTCCACGATGGCATCCAGCAGAAGCTGTACGCCCTTGTTCTTGTATGCCGACCCGCACAGTACGGGGACCATCTCGTTGGCGATGGTCTGCTTGCGTATGGCTGTTTTGATCTCCTGAGTCGTAAGTTCTTCACCTTCCAGGAACTTCATCAGAAGCTCCTCGTCCGACTCGGCTACGGCCTCGAGCATGATCTGGCGGTACTCTTTTGCCTTTTCCAGCATGTCCGCCGGGATCTCCGTCTCTTCTATGACCTTGCCGAGATCGTCGGTGTAGATCTCCGCCTTCATTTCGATAAGGTCGATCTCGCCGACAAAGGACCCTTCGGATCCGATAGGCAGCTGCAGCGCAACGGCAGGGGCCTTTAAGCGGTCCTTGATCATCTGAAGCACGTGGTAGAAGTCCGCACCGGTGATATCCATCTTGTTGACGAATATCATCCTGGGAACATGGTACTTCTCCGCCTGCCTCCAGACAGTCTCGGACTGCGGCTCTACACCGCCCTTAGCGCACAGGACCGTAACGGCGCCGTCAAGGACTCTCAAGGAACGCTCCACTTCCACGGTAAAGTCCACGTGGCCCGGAGTGTCGATTATGTTGATCCTTGTGTTCTTCCACTGAGCCGTAGTAGCGGCAGACGTTATCGTTATGCCCCTCTCCTGCTCCTGCTCCATCCAGTCCATGGTAGCCGCACCGTCGTGCGTCTCACCGATCTTGTGGGTCTTTCCGGTGTAGAACAGTATTCTTTCAGTGGTAGTGGTCTTACCGGCATCGATGTGGGCCATGATGCCGATATTTCTGGTGTTTTCAAGAGAAAACGCTCTTGGCATCGTGGCTCCTCCTTAAAACCTGTAGTGAGCAAAGGCTCTGTTGGCCTCTGCCATCCTGTGTGTATCTTCTCTCTTCTTTACAGAAGCTCCGGTTCCGTTGGCTGCGTCCATAAGTTCTTTTGCAAGTCTCTCGCTCATGGTGCGCTCGCCGCGGGCCCTTGTATAATTTGTGAGCCAGCGAAGTCCCAGGGTCTGACGTCTGTCAGGTCTTACTTCGATAGGTACCTGGTAGTTGGCGCCGCCGACTCTCCTGGCCTTTACTTCCACCTGCGGCATGATGTTTGCCATTGCAGTCTGGAATACTTCCAAAGGCTCTTTTCCTGTTTCCTCCTTGATCTGGTCGAAGGCATCGTAGACGATCTTCTGCGCTACGCCCTTCTTACCGTCCAGCATGATGCTGTTGATAAGCTTGGCTACTACGATGTCGCCGTAGACCGGATCGGGGAGAACTTCCCTCTTGGGGACATTACCTCTTCTAGGCACGTTACTTCCCTCCTTGTGAATTCACAATTCATCGGTACTCAGTAACACTAGGTTTACTGCGGTGCCCAGATAATATATATCAATGGGCACTTTCCCGATAATTTCAGTTACAACTCTTTTTGTTTGAGACCAAGTCTGCAATTACTTCTTGGCAGCGGACTTCTTGGGCCTCTTTGCACCGTACTTGGAACGGGCCTGGCCGCGGTTGGCGACGCCGGCAGTATCCAGGGTGCCGCGCACGATGTGATATCTTACACCAGGCAGATCCTTTACACGGCCGCCGCGGATAAGAACAACACTGTGCTCCTGAAGGTTGTGACCGATACCGGGGATGTAAGCAGTTACCTCGATGCCGTTAGTTAAACGTACACGGGCGACTTTGCGAAGTGCGGAGTTAGGCTTCTTAGGGGTAACGGTCTTTACAGATGTGCATACGCCTCTCTTCTGAGGTGCCTTGGTATCTGTGGGAACTCTTCTGAGGGAGTTCATACCCTTGAGCAGTGCCGGGCTCGTGGACTTCTTTACGGTCTGGGTCCTTCCTTCTCTAACCAGCTGGTTAATGGTAGGCATTTAATATCTCCTTTCTTCAAGATTTTGGTTTCGCAATTGCGCACAATAAAATACTGCGCTGCTTTTGCGGCAACGGAAGAATACTAACATAACAGGGGCTCGAATGTCAACAGTTTTTTTGCTGTCTTTGGATGGCTGTTTTTATTGATATTTCAAAGTTTAAGGCGCTGTCCGGAAGAGCCCGCGGGCAGCGGCGGGAAAGGACGGTAAACGGCCGTTTCAGAGGCCCTTTTTCCAGCTTGCCAGACGGTCTCCTTCATACACCACGGTAAGATCTATTCCGGCTCTTAATGCAAGCACGTCCGGAAGGAACAAGCGGTCCCCTTCCCACATCGGAAGGTCCATCATCTTTTCCTCTTCTATCCAGGCAAGCTGCCCTTCCGGGCAGTCGGAAAGGAGCTCGCCGGAAAAGTCGCCGCACTCGAAAACGTGCATCTCCTCGGCTTCCCATCTGTCCGAACGGAAATGGACCACGCCCAGGTATCCCATCTTCCCGGGAATAAGGCCGGTCTCCTCTGCTGCTTCGCGGCGCGCGCACTGCTCCGGGGTCTCGCCGGGCTCGGATTTTCCGCCGGGCGCTACCCACTTGCCTTCGTTGAGATCTGCGGCTTTCTTGTTGCGCAGCATCATCAGCCAGCGGCCGTCTTTATGGATGTGGCAAAGTGTCGTTACTATCATGGGGTCCTCCGCAGCCATTATACACCATTTCCCATGCGTTGAAAAACCTGCGCAAAATGATATAATCTACTTCGGAGGAAATGAAATGAAAACCATAATACTGGGAGGGTTCCTGGGCTCGGGCAAGACAACGGTCCTGCTCCAGCTGGCAAAATACATTACAAATAAGCCTGACTTCCCACAGGTAGTGATCCTGGAGAACGAAATAGGCGAAGTAGGCGTGGACAACGAGATCCTGGAAGGCGCGGCGCTGGCGGTGGAGAGCGTGTTCTCCGGCTGCATATGCTGCACCGGAGCCGTTGACCTTATAGACGCTGTGCAGACCATAGAGTCGCAGTACGAACCGGACTGGCTGATAGTGGAAGCCACCGGCATGGCACAGCCGTCGTCCATACAGACCAACCTTAAGAACATACTGGGGCTGGACTCCGTGATCCTTGCGATAGCAGACGCCAGCCGCTGGAGCAAGCTTATGATAGCTTCGCCGGTATTCGTGCGCAACCAGCTGGAAGGCGCAGGTCTGGTGCTCCTTACCAAGACGGACAAGACGGACGCCGGCGCCCTTGCCAAAGCTTACGAAGAAGTAAAGCAATGCAGCGGCGGAGCAGCTGTATACCCGGTATGCGCTCTGGACCCGATAAACGAAAAGATATTCGAAGAACTGATGAACAAAGCGGAATAAAGGACATAAGCCATGGAAGAAATAAATGAAAACGGCTGCTGCGGACACGAGAACCATCACGATCATGACGAACACGGGTGCTGCGGACATGATCACCATCACCACCGTCACGAGAACATAGAGATAACCACCCACGAGGATTCCGTTACCGCATCCGTAAAGATAACGTTCCGGGAGGACCGCGACCGGGCGGAAGTTATGCTCAGAAGCTTCATGCGCGCCGTAGCGGAAGAAACGGAGGCGCTCGGCGGCACCATAGGGCACATAAAATTCTTCCTAAAGGAAAGCCGCGGAAGCATGTTCTCCATGACGGACACGGAAGAGATCCAGAAGAAAGACGCCGCCTACACGGAATTGCGCGCGGAAGGCGTAGCGATAGTTCTGGGGCTTACTCCGGAGCAGCTGGAAGAGATAGTCGCAGTGCACTATCCAGGCGCGGTCTGACAGACAAGGCAGGACAAACGATGGCGGACAATTACAACAAGATGGAGATCCAGGCCAGAGAACTGTTCCTTAAGCTGGACCAGCAGGAGATGGTACGGACCTGGGATCTTAAGTCCGACGGCAGCTTCATATACGCGGAATTCTTCGGAAAAGAACTGCGGATAGACCGAAAGACTGCTGAGATAAGCAGCGCCGGTCCGGACCCGATGATCGAAAACACCTGCGACGAGTCCATGGTGCTTTTCGACATCCTTTCGCGTACCGGTCCTGCCCCCAAGGCATCAGGACAGTGGGCGTCCATAAGCATGCTGGGCGGACACATAGGCGCCGGCCACGACAGGACTCTGCGCAACGAGCCTCAGGCAGCTGTTTTCGCAGGTCAGACAGAAAGGCTTGCAGCCGCGTGCAAGGCGCTGGGCGGCATCCCCTTCAGCAAGGCTGACGCGGGCTTTGCCATACCGGTATTCAGGGACTTTAAGATCCTGTTCCAGTTCTGGGACGCCGACGACGAGTTTCCTGCCAGCATCAAATACCTGTTCGACACCAACGCCCTGCAGTACATGCACTACGAGACACTCTGGTACGCAATGGGCGCCGCTTACAAGCGGATAAAACATCAGTTCGAACTTACAGAATAAAACAAACCGGCCGTGATGACCTGTGCATCACGGCCGGTTTTTATTTTCCCTGAAGGCCATTATCCTTTTACTATCAGATCTCCGGGGCCTATGAGCAGGTCCTTCTGGCTGAATACCATCCACCTGAGAGGATAGCCGCCTTCGCCCCTGCGGACCCAGGCATCCATGCCATTCTCTTCTATGTTCTCTCTGACTATGTCGTGGATCTTTGCTTTAAACGTCGCTCCGCCGCGGATTATCTCCACCTCGTCGTTTATGTCGAAATATCCGAGCAGCACCCTTCCGGTAGTGCAGATGAACGGCGGCCTGAACCACCCGCGCGAAAACATCTTTATGCTCTCCACCTTGTAAACGGCGTTGTGTCCGTACTTTGCCCGTAGGTCTTCCAGATACTCCGGAGCCTTATCCATTGCGGCGCGGAACTCGTCCAGGGTAAGCTTCTCTATTGGATCCTCGCGCACGGGCTTCTTCTTGCCCTTCTTTTTTACGTATTCCAGCGGGTACATCACCCGGATCTTGGAGACGCAGTCGGGGCAGACTTCCTTACCGTCGGCCAGCTTGGTTATATGGTTGAGGCTTACTACCGCCCTGCCGCAGACCGGGCAGGGGCCGTTGTCGAATCTGCCTTTATCGTTCTTCTTTGCCACGGCTGCCACCCTATACCCTTTCCACTACCAGAACATCGCCCGGATAGATAAAGGAGACGTCGCCTGACACCATAAGATTGCCCTCGTGACCTTCCGGGAGATAAGGAGATTTCTTAAGATATTCCGGAGGATTTATCTTGTCGACCACCTTACGGTACTCGCCTTCTCTTCTTTTTACGCGCAGAGTATCGCCTTTATCTATACGGCCGAGCATCACCCTTCCGTATATCTCGTGAGTGTCCTCTTCTTTTTTGTATTTCGTAACGTCGTCCACCACGAATACAGCCTTGTGGTTCCCGTACTTAGCAGCGCGCCTCTCGCGCTCTTCCGCGGCCTCCTTCTGCACCCAGGGGACGTCTTCTATCGTAAGTTCTTTCATGGGATCGTCCGCCGCGGTCTCGTAGCCGTAGCCTCCGTCGCTCTTTACCGTCAGGAAGACCGGCCTTACTATGCGCATGCTTTCGGCGCACTTTCCGCACAGAACGCTTTTGTCCTTAAGAAGTTTCCGGAACAGGTCGTTTCCGCTTAGCTTCTGTCCGCAGAACGAACAGGTCTTCTGGGTGCTGAGTCTTTCCTTGTCCGAGAGATAGTTCTTTATCTCCGTGAAGTTCATGTTGCTCCACTTTGCGTAACCTATCTCTACATTCAGCCGGTCGTGGCATTCCCTGCAAATGTATTTGCTGCCCTTGACCCTCCAGCGTCTGCCCGGTGCATCGCTGCCGCAGAGGGCGCATTTATTCGGTACTGTTTTTCCCATTTCTTCATCCTCCCGGTCAGGCAGTTCCGGCAGCACGCGCCGTCCCGCCGACCGATTAGATTATATTATTTCTCCGCTTCTACTGCAACAGAAGGTCTAAGCCGTTTGCCTTCAGCCAGGACTCAACGTCCCGGGAAAGCGAGGAGCCTCCGGAGTAATGGACCGACAGTCCTTCACCTATCGCCGCGTTTGGCGCAAGCTTTGCTATGGCCGTAATGCTTTGCCCGAACCTTCCGCCGCCGTGGGAACAAAACGGAATGATTGTCTTACCGGAAAAGTCATACTCTTCCAGGAAGGAGGCTATAGGCATAGGAATTGAAGCCCACCAGTTAGGATAACCCAGCAGGATCATGTCGTATTCATCCATGTTCTGAATGTGCTCAGATATCTCGGGCCTTGCCTGCCTGTGCTGGTCCTCCTGGGCTTCCATCAGAACGGTGTTGTAATCTCTGGAATACGGATGTACGAGAGTAATCTCGAAAATGTCCGCTCCTGTCTGTGACTGTATCTCCTTCGCGATCCCGCGGGTATTTCCGCTCCAGGAGAAGTAAGCGATAAGCATTTTGCCTCCTTTTCCGGCCACGGTCAGCTTTTCGCTGGATGTGACTGCGCCGGAACGGCTGTAGTCCGCGTTCCGCACAAGGCGAACGCCCAGATTGTAACTGTGCATGTCCTCCTGACCCGCGGCACGGTAGGCGCTGCGCATGTTCTTGGCGAAGTCGTTCCAGCCGCCCCCGCGGTACACGTGACGCGTTCCGGACACGGGGCCTGTAGGATCTTCGGCATTGCCGGTATCGTAAGCCCCGTAGATGTCCCAGCACCACTCGTTTACGTTTCCGTGCATGTCGTAGAGTCCCCAGGCGTTAGCCTTAAAGCTGCCGACAGCAACGGTCTTCTGACGGTATTCGCCCGGCCTTGCCTCCAGGACGGAATTGTTGAAGTAGTTTTCTTCTATCTCGTACGGATAATGACCGTAGAAATTCGCTTCCGCGGCGCTTAAGGACTTCTCCGTGTTGAACGGTGTTAATGTGCCTGCCCTGCAGGCGTATTCCCATTCGGCTTCCGTAGGCAGACGGTATCCGTCAGCGGACCGGTCCCATGTAACTCCGTCAGCAGTCAGCGTGTACGCAGGCGTAAGTCCTGCTTCCGCGCTCCTGGCGTTGGCATAGCGCACCGCGTCCAGCCAGGTGATGTTCTCTAAAGGCAGATCGCTCCCGGTAAAGGTCGAAGGCTTTTCCCCGGTCAGTCGCTCGTAATCCGCCTGTGTGGTCTCGTAAGGGTCCATGTAGAACGAGCCCACGGTGACATTGTGCTGCGTCTCGTCATCGACCCGCCAGTTTTCGGTATCCGGGCTTCCCATCAGGAAGCTGCCGCCTGTTATCAGCACGAACCCGTCCGGAACAGAAGCGAGGTCCTTTTGCGGTACGTCAGGAACATCCGTCCCGTCGTCTCCGCTAACCTCCGGCACGGCCGGGACATTCTCCGCGGAATTTTCAGTATTTTCAGGTACTGCCGGCGCTGGTTCGGTCTGCCCTGCGTCTGTCTTTATGTTATTTCCCAAAAGCATCATTCCTGCTCCTATAGCGACAGCAAGGACCAGACAAAGCACGGGGATAAGGGGGGTCTTCCCCTCCTTTTTGCTTCCGGAGCTGCGTATTATGCGTACTATGTTCGCGCCCGCAAACGCAAAGAAGAAAAGCTCCGCCAGGTTCTCCGCGAACACCAGCGCCGCGGACTTATCGTAATCGAAGAACGCAAAAGGCACGCGGAAAAACAGATAATCCGGAATGCCGTTCTTAAGAAACAGCCACAGACCTATGCCCGCGATGCAGGTAAACACGCAGGTAAGCGCTGTCCTTGCAGTCTTGCCCGGCTTGATGCCGGCTGTCATTGCGGGAAGATGAAGACCAAGGTGTATCCCCATCAGTATGAATGACCAGTAGGACATGGCCAGATGGAAGCGCCTGGCAAAGGATACCGGGAGCATTCCGTACAGGAAAGGTACGGCGTGCCCGCTCATGCTCATGCCGCAGACCGCGGTCAGAGCGATGGAGACGAGCAGCAGAACGTTTACTACCGTGCTGATCGTCCTGTAGGCATTATATTTCCCTTTAAAGAGCGACGCGTACCAGCGGACGTTCAGTATGTGGTGAACTATCAGCAGGACCGTCATCACCATGCCGCCCCACTCGTGCAGGACCTCCCCGACCACCTGATAAGACATCAGGCAGAGCAGGACGATGGTCATGCACGCGTCGACGACTTTTTTGATCGTGTTTTTCTTCTCGGAGTTCATTCAGTATTCCTCTTGGATCCTACTTCAGGCCGTCTATCCAGGACTTAAGATCGGCATCGGAAACGTTTCCAGCAAAACGCTTGCCGTTCAGCCAGGTGCCGCTTTTAGCAAGCGCTTCCATGTTGGGGCCGCTCCTGCCTATGCCGCTGCTGGAAGAGGTGCAGAACGGAACCAGCGTGATGCCGTCGAAGCTGTAGCTTTCCGCAAAGGTATCCATGATCCTGGGCTCTTCTCCCCACCAGATCGGGAAGCCTATGTAGATAGTCTTGTATCCTGTAAGATCGATCTTCTCGCTGCCGATCTGCGGTCTGGCGCTCTTGTCGTTCTGCTCCTTGGTAGAGCGGCTGCTTCTGTCGTTCCAGTTCAGATCCGCGGTGGTGTACTCCTGAGCAGCCTTAATCTCGTAGATGTCGGCGCCTGTGATCTCCGCTATCTTTTCGGCAACACGCTTTGTGGTGCCAGTAGCGGAGAAGTAGACCACCAGGACGTCCTTACCCGCAGGCGCAGCCTCTTTTTCGGGCTCATCCGTGTTGGTTGCCGGAACAGTGTTTCCGCTGTTGTCGGCGGCGTTGTTTGCAGTGGCCGCGTCGTTAACTGTGATGTTAGTATCTTTGTTTTCCGGCTGGCTTCCGCAGGCAGCAAGGCCAAATACAAGCGCAGCGGCAATAAGTATCAGTACTATCTTTTTCATTGTGTTCCTCTTTTCTATCCGGTGATATTTCACTCCCCCAGCAGCCTGATAAGACAGCTGCAGGTAAGTTCGTAAACGGTTTGATAAACGTAGTCGATGCCCGCTTCCTTCATTGCGGTCTTCTGCTTTTCCGTGACCGCCGTGTAAGGGTATATTCCGAACATGAAGGGGAAGAAAGTATAGACGAAGTTCCGGACGTCCGCCTCGTCCATGTCCGGACAGAACTTTTTCAGCAGCATCTGCATAAGACGCAGAGACCGGCCGTAGGACTGTTTGAAAGCGTTCAGAAGTTCCTGGCGGCTGTTGGCTTCCATGTCGTAATTGTTCATGGAGAGGAGCTTTAAGAGCTGTTCGCGGTCAGCCAGCGACGCAGCGATCTTTTCGGAAAGCTCAGCCTTAGTCAGACGTTCGTTTCCGTTAAGGATGGTTTCCAGGTCCTCGTTCCAGCGGTCGTACTCTCTCTGGAACAGCGCCAGAAAGATCTCCTCTTTCGTCTCGAAGTAGTTATATATAGTTGGACGCGAGAAAGATGTGATGCTTCCTATCTCCTTGAGCGTTATCTCCCGGAAACTCATGGTCCGGTAGAGCTGCTCGCAGGCGTTGATGATCTCTTCTCTTCTTCTGGCGATCAGTTCGGGTGTTCCCTTAAACATTGCATCTCCTTTCCATCCTGCATAGGACAGTGGATGACATCGTGTCAATAAATGCATTGTACCACCACATTGACACCGTGTCAACCATTATGCAGAAAAAACCCCGGAAGGCCATAACCTTTCGGGGTCTTTTTTGCTGTTTCGTTGAGCCGCGAATTAACGCTTGCTGAACTGGGAAGCCTTACGAGCCTTCTTCAGACCGTACTTCTTTCTTTCCTTCATCCTCGGGTCTCTGGTAAGGAATCCTGCTGCCTTAAGAGCCGGTCTGTTCTCCGGATCTGCCTGGCAGAGAGCCCTGGAAACACCGTGACGCAGAGCACCGGACTGACCGGTGGTGCCGCCGCCCTTTACGGTAGCGATGACGTCGAACTTGCCTTCGGCTCCGGTGATCTGAAGAGGCCTCTTGACCTCGTTCTTAAGGAGCTCCAGACCGCCGAAGTAATCGTCGAGGGTCTTCTTGTTTACGATGATGTTACCTTTGCCCGGAACGAGTCTTACTCTTGCGACAGAGGACTTTCTTCTGCCGGTTCCGTAATACTGCATCTTAGCCATTTTCTACCTCCCTTAAATGTCCAGCACTTCGGGCTTCTGGGCCGCATGCTTGTGATCCGGTCCGGCATAGACCTTGAGCTTCTTGTACATCTGTCTTCCGAGAGGTCCCTTGGGCATCATTCCCTTTACAGCGTGGCGGATGATCTCTTCGGGGTCCTTGGCCTGCAGCTTTTCGAACGTGATCTCCTTAAGTCCGCCCGGATAAAGGGAGTGGTGCTTGTAGATCTTGTCCGTAGCCTTCTTACCGGTTACCTGGACCTTTTCTGCGTTGACGATTATTACATAGTCTCCGCAATCAAGGAACGGGGTGTAAGTGGGCTTTCTCTTGCCGCGGAGTATCATTGCGGCTTCGGTGCAGATACGACCGAGGGTCTTGCCCTCTGCGTCTATCACGTACCACTTGCGCTCGATCTCCGAGGGCTTTGCGATATAAGACGACATTTTTACCTCCTTTGCCTACTCGAATGGCCTTGCCATAGTTTTCGGCGCCTACTCAGATGCCAATGTCTGATGCATCGGTTTCGGCACTGCTACATTAACTTGTAACTGCATGCTGCGTGCACGGTAAAACCGCTGAAAAACAGCAACGCACCGATTATTTTATATATCGGCGCGTTGTTTGTCAATCGTTATTTTTCAGGTACCGCGGGCTTTTTATATGCTGCCGCGGAATCATTTATAAGGCCGCCGGGCCTTACTCGATAGTAAGGATGTCGTCGAAACCGGTGACCTCGAACACTTCCTTAACTATGTCGTTGATGTTGCGGACGACCATGGTGCCTTCCGTCTCGTTCATCTTCTTCTGGGTGCTGAGCAGCACGCGAAGACCGGCGGAGGAAATGTACTCCAGACCCTTAAGATCCAGGACCACGTCCTTTATACCTTCCAAAGACCCGCCAAGCTCCTTCTCCAGGTCGGGAGCGGTGAAGGTATCCAGTCTTCCCTCGAGAACCACAGTTAGCTTTCCGTCTTCTACTGCCTTATTGATAGTCATTATGTCTCCCTCCTCAGAAAAAGATCATTTAAACAGCCTTATATTACATAATATGATATCCGGCGGTTTTTTGCAAAGGTTTTAGAGCGTTACCTTAAGGAAAGTCTTCTTGCCCTTCTTGAACACTATGCCCTCGCCGAAGTCTTCCGGCCTGACGATCATCTTGGGATCCGTTACCTTTTCGCCGTTCATGGTAAGACCGCCCTGCTCTATGGTGCGGAAGCCTTCGCCGTTGGACGGTACAAGACCTGCCAGTTTTATGAGCGCCACGACGCCTATGCCCTCAGCGGGGATCTCCACCTTCTTTGTGGGGATGTCAGCTCCGCCGGCTCCGCCGGAGAACGCCGCCCTTGCAGCTTCCTGAGCCTTTGCGGCCTCTTCTTCGCCGTGGACCAGCTTGGTGACCTCGAACGCCAGCACTTCCTTTGCGTGGTTGATCTCCTGATCCCTAAGAGCGGAGAGCCTTTCCACCTCTTCCATGGGGAGGAAGGTAAGCATGCGCAGGCACTTGTTTACGTCGCCGTCGTCCACGTTGCGCCAGTACTGGTAGAAATCGTACGGGCTGCACTTGTTTGCGTCAAGCCACAGGGCGCCCTTCTGGCTCTTGCCCATCTTGGTGCCGTCGGACTTGGTGAGCAGCGCGAAGGTCATGCCGTAATAGTCGTCCTTGCCCAGGAGCCTTCTTGCAAGGTCCCTGCCCGCCAGGATGTTGGACCACTGGTCGTTGCCGCCGAACTCTATCTTGCAGTCGTAGTCGCGAGCCTGGACGTAGTAATCGTATGCCTGAAGAAGCATGTAGTTGAACTCCAGGAAGGATAGGCCCTTCTCCATGCGCTGCTTGAAGCACTCCGCGCGCAGCATGTCGTTTACGGAGAAATGCTTACCTACGTCCCTTATGAACTCCAGGTAGTTAAGGTTGCGGAGCCAGTCCGCGTTGTTTGCGCATATGGCCTTGCCCGGCGCGGGCTCCTTGTTCTGTCCGCCCTTGCCCAGAACGCCTTCGCCGGGAATGTGCTTCCATTCCTCGTCGAACTCCAGGAAACGGTCGAACAGTGCCTTAAACTTCTTTCCGTTCTCGTCTATCTCTTCCACAGACATCATGCGGCGGGCGTCCGTGCGTCCGCTGGGGTCCCCCAGCATGGTGGTACCTCCGCCGATAAGAACTACCGGCGTGTGGCCGTACTTCTGCATGTACATCATTATAATGACCTGCATGAAATGGCCCACGTGCAGGCAGTCCGCCGTGGCGTCGAAACCAATGTAGAACTTGACCTTCTCGCGGCCGAGGAGCTCCCTTATGCCCTCGTCGTCCGTGGTCTGTTCTATGAATCCGCGCTCTTTAAGCACGTCGTATACGTTATCGAACTTCGATACGTTATCCGGTATTTTGAACATTCTTCTCTCCTGATCCTCTAAAAAACGGCTCCGCTTTTGCGCAGAACCGTTTTAGTTGAAATACTTATCTATTCTGCCGTATTATGCGCTTCAATTTCCGCTGCCGAAGCAACGGTAGGCGTAGGCATAATAGATCTGTGAGAAACCTTTAAATTTCATGATATAAGTATTTTACAGTTTTCAGCAGTAATGTCAATACTGCCTGTATTCAAAATAGCGCAGGATCTTTCGCGTTATGCGGGGAAGCAAGCCGTCGGGGAGCGGAATGTACTTAATGCTGCATGAGCACCGCAGAACGGCGACGCTGACAAAGCAGAACGCGTAAAAGACAAGCTATTTGGTTCCGTAGATACGGTCGCCTGCATCTCCCAGACCCGGCAGTATGTACGCGTTGGAGTTGAGCTGCCTGTCCTTAGCCGCTATGTAGATGTCCACGTCCGGATGAGCGTCCTGCAGGACCTTTATTCCTTCGGGAGCCGCTATTATGCACATGAACTTTATCTGCTTTGCGCCGTGCTGCTTTACGAAGTCTATGGCTGCCGCAGCGGATCCGCCGGTAGCAAGCATCGGGTCTACTATGAATACCTGCCTCTTTTCTATGTCGTACGGAAGCTTGCAGTAATACTCTATGGGAAGATGGGTCTCAGGGTCTCTGTAGAGGCCTATGAACCCTACCTTGGCATTGGGGATGAGGGACAGCATGCCGTCCACGAATCCCAGACCTGCGCGCAGGATGGGAACGATGGCAACGTCCTCGCCGTCCAGCATCTTAAGAGTGCACTTCTCCATCGGTGTCTCTACCTCTACGTCCCTAAGCGGAAGGTCGCGGGTGGCCTCGTAGGTCATAAGTGTGGAGATCTCTGTAACGAGCTGGCGGAAATCCTTTGTGGATGTGTCCTTGCTCCTTAAAAGCGCTGTTTTGTGCTGAATAAGCGGATGATCGAATACATAAACTTTGCCC
>JAILDA010000002.1 GCA_024689865.1 Clostridia bacterium
GACAGGCTGGTGGTAATGGTAACTCACAATCCCGAGCTTGCCAACGAGTACGCCACAAGGATAGTGCAGCTTAGGGACGGCCGCATAATAAGCGACTCCGACCCGTTCGATCCGGAGGTGGAGACCGAGGCTGTCCACAAGAACCTTGGCCACGCGTCCATGTCCTTCTTTACGGCGCTTGCTTTGTCGTTCAACAATCTGTGGACCAAGCGCGGAAGGACCATACTTACCGCGTTCGCGGGATCCATAGGCATAATAGGGATAGCCCTCATCCTGTCGCTCTCCAACGGCGTGGATGCTTACATAAAGAACATAGAAGAGGAGACGCTCTCCGAGTATCCTCTTATGATAGAGACCTCCGGCGTGGACTTTTCCGGCGTATTCGCGCAGATGGAAGAGCAGCGGAACGCCGCCCCCAAGGAAGACGAAGAGGACGGTACGGAGAAAGAAAAGCCCGAGGCCAAGGAGCGCCGCATTGCGAACAACATGTTCTCCGGGCTTAAGAGCAACGACTTGGCTTCATTCAAAAAGTACCTGGACGATCACGACGCCCAGGTGATGGCGGACGCCGTGGCGGTGGAGTACAGCTACCCAGTGTCGCCGCAGATATACCGTCTGGACGAAAAGAAGGGCTACCGCCAGATACACCCGGACCAGACGCTGAGCCAGATGGGAGTCTCCTACGGAGGCTTCTCCAACTACATAATGATGAACGGCGACTGCTTCTTTGCTCTTCCGGAAAAGGACGAGCTATACAGAACGCAGTACGAGGTAAAGGCAGGCCGCTGGCCGGAAAAATACAACGAGCTGGTGATGGTGCTGCCCGGCAGCGGATCCGTAAGCGACACCACGCTGTACGCGCTCGGTCTTAAGGACGCGTCCGAGCTGGACGACATGATAGACCGCTACATGCGCGGCGAGAGCGTGGAGCTCCCCTCCGGTCCCATAAACACGTACAAGTACGAGGACTTCATGGGTCTGGAATTTAAGCTTGTGGACATATCGCGGCTCTACGAGTACGATTCCACCTACGGCGTATACGTGGACCGCAGCCAGAACACGGAATACATGCTGCAGCTTGTTAAGGACAGCGAGCCGCTTACGATAGTAGGTGTGGTAAAGCCCGCGGAAGGCGCAAGAGCGTCCATGCTCAGCTTCGGGGTCTGCTATCATCACGACCTTGTCGGCTACGTAATGGAGACGGCAGCGAACAGCGACATAGTGAAGGCCCAGAAGGCCAACAGCAGCATAAACGTATTCACAGGCAAAGAATTCGGCGAGGAGGACAGATCGGACTTCGACATGTCCAACCTCTTTACCATAGACGAGGCCGCCATGAGCAAGGCCTTCGGAATAAACACCGACGCCATAAACGTGGACCTTTCCGGTCTTACGGATCTGGACTATTCGCAGGTAACGATAGATCCCTCGCTCATAGACCTGTCCGGGCTTAGGGACATAGACATGACGCCGGTGGTGCAGGACTTCATGAGCTCCGAGGTGGGGATCAGGATTGCTTCCGGCAATACGGAGGGTCTTACTCAGGAGGAGATACGCTCGCAGATAAGCAGCTCCATGAGCCTTGTGTCCGACGATGTTCAGGCTGTACTGCAGCCGCAGATGAGCAAGATAATGGCATCCGTGGCGGACCAGCTGTCGGACCAGATCCAGGCCAAGATGACGGACGCCATGAAACAGATGGCCGGCAGCATCCGCAACGCTTTCTGGGTGGACACGGACGCTTTCGCAAAGGCAATACAGTTCAACATGAGCCCGGAAGAGCTGAGCGACCTCATGATGTCCATGGCTCAGGACCGCAGGGAGAGCTACGACGGAAACCTCCGCAAGCTCAACAACGCGTCCGAGGACACACCGTCCTCCATACTCATCTATCCAAAGGACTTCGAGAGCAAGGGCAGGCTGTCGGCCCTGATCGACACTTATAACGCAGAGGTAAGGGAAGCCGGTCAGGACGACAAGGTGATAACCTACACGGACTACGTGGCGACGCTCATGTCCTCCGTAACCACGATAGTAAACACCATCAGCTACGTGCTCGTGGCATTCGTCGCGATATCGCTGATAGTGTCTTCCATAATGATAGGCATAATAACCTACATATCCGTACTTGAGCGCACCAAGGAGATAGGCATTCTCAGGGCAATAGGCGCGTCCAAGCGCAACATAGCGCAGGTGTTCAACGCGGAGACCTTCATAGTGGGGCTTCTGGCAGGCGTCCTGGGCGTTGCCGTGGCGCTGCTGATACTCATTCCCGGAAACGCGCTCATCCATTCTCTTACGGATAACCCGAACGTAAGCGCGGCGCTTCCGGCGTTCGGCGGCATAGCTCTTATCATAATAAGCGTGATCCTTACCGTAATAGGCGGTCTCATCCCGTCCGGCAAGGCCGCGAGGAAAGATCCTGTGGCCGCGCTCAGATCCGAGTAGGGGACCGGAAAGACAAACATGACTACAACGCGCAAAGGCGCGTAATATAGGAGCAATCATCGTGAAGGAAAAGATATCACCGGTAAACATCATCAAGAGGCTGATCGTGTTCTGCGCAGGCCAGATGATCCTGGCGCTGGGCGTCGTGATCGCAGTTAAGTCCGCTCTGGGCGCAAGTCCCACGACCGGCATCCCCAACGTCATATATCAGATCCTTCTTAGCAAGGGCAGCACATCCATAGGGCTGGGCACCATAACTACGGCCATATACTGCGTATACATCCTTGTGCAGTTTATAATACTCCGCAAAGATTTTAAGCTCCGCATGCTTTTGGAGATAGCGGTATCCTTCATATTCGGATACTTCCTGTCGCTGGGTCAGGGCATTCTGTCGTTCATACCGGCTCCGGAAACATACGCGATGCGTCTGGTGTATCTTATCGTAAGCATTCCGATAATGTCTCTGGGTATCGCTGTATACGTCACCCCGCAGATATCGCCGGCGCCGGCGGAAGGCGTAACTGCAGCCATGTCTCAGAAGACCGGATGGCCCGTTCCAAGGTGCCTGCTGATCTTCGACATTGCGATAGTAGCCGTTGCGGTAGTTCTGTCGCTGATATTCTTCCACGGCCTTGTAGGCGTCCGCGAGGGCACGATAATCTGCGCGCTAACGCTTGGACCGGTAATGAAGCCTATAATGGGCGTCATCCAGAAGCCTCTCATGGACTTCTGCGGCACTCAGACCAAACGCGAGGCTGCCATGGCTCAGGCAGAGGCTGCGGCTTACGACCCCGGCAAGCTGATAATTACCGTGGACTGGGAATTCGGCTCCAGCGGCGATATCCTGGCTTACGACTTGGCGGAAAAGCTTGGCGCAAAAGTATATTCCAACGATCAGCTCGTGGACATGGAGATAGCGGAGTCCGGCCTGCCGGAGCGCTTTGTAAGGGAGCACGAAAAGCTTATGAGGCACAGCGCGCTCTACGACTATTCCACCTACGCGTACATGATACAGCAGACGCTGGATCCGCTGGATGAGCTCTACGCGGCACAGGTAAGGGTGCTCAGAAACATCGCCAGGACCGAGCAGCGAGCTGTCATTCTGGGGCACTGCGGAAACTACATACTGCGCGACGACCCGAACTGCTTCAGGATATTCGTGCACGCCGAGCAGACGGACCGTGTGGCGCGCGCCGAAAGACGCCACAACATAAGCGGGGAAGAGGCCGAAAGGGCCATGCACGCCACGAACCATTCCCGCGCGAAGTACCATCAGGACTTTACCGGAGAGGTCTGGGGCCAGGCCCGTTACTACGACCTGACCCTGAGTCTTTCTGCATTTACAAGGACGAACAGCTCGCCTCTGGTGGTGGACGCCGTGGAACGCTGGAAGGCAGGACACAGAGAACATAACACAAAAATTTCCACACAAGCGTAGAAGAATATAGTATAATATTCAGATAAGATCGGCAGGGGCGATCGACCGGCCTGAAAGCGGCCGGAGGGGATAAAGAGATGGCAAGATACAACAAGAAAAAGAGCAGCGGATCGCTGGGAGCAGTGGCGCTGATCGTTCTGGCAGCCATGGTGCTGTCGTCCGTCATAGGCGTTGCCATGGGCAATACGGAGACAGGAAAGACGCCTGTACCCTCTGGAACACCTTCCAACACGGTGGATCCGTCCGGAACGCCTTCCGGCAATAACGGAGAGACCGTCCCCCAGAACGGAGCGGACCCGGAGCCCGCGAAGGAGCCCACCGCTAAGGAAAAGGCTCTCTCCAGGCAGGACTTTACGATAGACCCGGCCACGGGAATGGCCAAGGAAATAAAGATAGTAGACGATAACTACACCATACTTGTAAACCGCACCCACCCGCTGGCGCAGTCATATAAGCCGGATGACATGGTCACCGTTAAATACGTGGTGTCCGGAGTAGGCAAGAAGGGCGAGACGGACCAGCTCCGCAAGGTAGCGGCGGAAGCTTTCGAGGCGATGGTGGAAGCAGCGGCCGAGCAGGAGATAAAGATCAAGATGCGCACCGGCTTCAGGTCCTACGAGTATCAGAAAGACAGGCTCTACGATCCTGAGGTAAAGAACAAAGGCCAGGCGGAGGCGGACAAGGCTACCGCAAGACCGGGCCATTCCGAGCATCAGACCGGACTGGCGCTGGACGTGGGCGGCGAGTCCCAGAAATACGCGCTTTCCTACGAGTTCGGCGAGACCAAGGAAGGCAAGTGGGTAGCCGAGCACTGCCACGAGTTCGGGTTCATAATCCGCTACGTGGACGGCACCAAGAAGGAGCCCGGCAAGCTTACGGGCTACGTGTTCGAGCCCTGGCACATACGCTATGTGGGAGTGGACGTCGCAACGGAAATGTACGAACTGGGCGGCGGCAAGCTGACCTACGAGGAGTATCTGGGCATACTGGACTGATCGTCCGGACAACGCACGGGATCAAAGGCCCGGGGTACACCGGCGCGGCCCCGTAAAACAATTGCATGTAAACATTCGTTATTCATATACAGTTAACAGATCGGAGGAGCAATGGCACAGTTTTTCAACGAACCTTCAAGGACCTTCAGCGAGTACCTTCTCGTACCCGGCTACACCGGACCGGATTGCATCCCGGCAAACGTGGACCTTTCCACGCCGCTGGTAAAATTCAGGAAAGGCGAGGAGCCGGAGCTTAAGCTCAACATCCCCATGACCTCTGCGATAATGCAGTCGGTCTCCGGAGAAAGGCTGGCGGTAGCGCTTGCCCAGGAAGGCGGGATCTCGTTCATATTCGGTTCGCAGACAGCCGAGAACGAAGCTGCCATGGTGGCAAGGGTAAAGGCAACAAAGGCAGGGTTCGTACCGTCGGATTCCAACGTCCGTCCGGACCAGACCCTTGCGGACATAGTCTTCCTTAAGGAAAAGACCGGACACTCCACCGTTGCTGTTACGGAAGACGGAACGGCCGCAGGTAAGCTGCTGGGCATAGTTACCAGCCGCGATTACCGCGTAAGCCGCATGGACCCGGCAACTCCTGTGTCCACGTTCATGACTCCGGTAGACAAGCTGATATGTGCCAAGGAGGGCGTAAGCCTTGCCGAGGCCAACGACATACTTTGGGACAACAAGCTTAACCAGCTGCCTGTTCTGGCAGAGGACGGAAGGCTTCTGTACTTCGTGTTCCGCAAGGACTACGACGCTCACAAGAGCAACCCCATGGAGCTTCTGGACAGCAAGAAGCGCTACATCGTAGGCGCCGGAATCAATACACGCGACTATGAGACACGCGTTCCTCTTCTGGTAGAGGCAGGCGTGGATGTGCTCTGCATAGACTCCTCCGAGGGCTACACCGCATGGCAGCAGAGGACCCTGGACTGGATCCACCAGAACTATCCCGGAATGAGGGTGGGCGCAGGCAACGTAGTAGACGCCGAGGGCTTCCGCTTCCTGGCTAAGGCAGGCGCGGACTTCATTAAGGTAGGCATCGGCGGCGGCTCCATCTGCATAACCCGCGAGACCAAGGGCATAGGCCGCGGCCAGGCGACCGCCGTAATAGAGGTTGCTCAGGCACGCAACGAATTCTTTAAAGAGACCGGCGAGTACATCCCCATCTGCTCCGACGGCGGCATAGTATACGACTATCACATGGCGCTGGCGCTGGCGATGGGCGCGGACTTCCTGATGCTGGGCCGCTACTTCTCCAGATTCGACGAGTCCCCCACGGACAAGCTCCTGGTAAACGGCACCTATGTTAAAGAGTACTGGGGCGAGGGCAGCAACAGAGCCCGCAACTGGCAGCGCTACGACCTGGGCGGCGACAAGAAGCTTACCTTCGAGGAAGGCGTGGATTCCTACGTTCCGTACGCAGGACCGCTCTCCGACGGCGTACGCCAGAGCCTTGCCAAGGTACGTTCCACCATGTGCAACGTCGGCGCGCTCACCATCAAGGAGCTGCAGGACAAGGCAAAGCTGACGCTTGTATCCGCCACCTCCATAGTGGAGGGCGGCGCTCACGACGTAATACTCAAGAGCAGCGTAAATAAGTAAGACACTGCCGCGGACGGCGCTTAACTGCATGATCCGCGGCATTTACTATTATGGTTAAACATCATACACATACAGTTTTATAGGAGTACGAAAATGTCAGACGTAAGACCGGAAAGCATGAAACGTATCACTACTCCCGAGCTTGCTGACGCCTTCATTAAGGAGCAGCTCGAGGAGATCAACAAGCAGGTAGGCCCGGACGGCCAGGTGCTGTTGGCGCTCTCCGGAGGAGTGGATTCCTCCGTATGCGCGGCGCTGATCGCAAAGGCAATAGGCAAGCGCCTTACCTGCGTGCACGTAAACCACGGACTTCTTCGCAAAGGCGAGCCCGAGCAGGTATGCAAGGTGTTCGGCGAGCAGTTCGACCTTAACCTTATTTATGTGGACGCTGTGGACCGCTTCCTGGACGCTCTGGCCGGAGTGGACGACCCGGAGACCAAGCGCAAGATAATAGGCCGCATCTTCATAGAGGTGTTCGGCGAGGAAGCCCGCAAGCTGGAAGGCATAAAGTTCCTGGGCCAGGGCACCATCTATCCGGACATCCTGGAGTCCAAGGACGGCATCAAGGCTCATCACAACGTGGGCGGTCTGCCGGAAGACATGCAGAGCTTCGAGCTGGTGGAGCCGGTCAAGCTGCTCTACAAGGACGAGGTCCGCGTGGTAGGTAAGGCTCTCGGACTTCCTGACAACATGGTATACAGGCAGCCGTTTCCCGGTCCCGGACTGGGCGTTCGCTGCGTAGGCGCCATCACCCGCGACAGGCTGGAGGCAGTCCGCGAGTCCGACGCCATCCTCCGCGAGGAGTTTGCCAAGGCCGGCCTTGAGGGCAAGGTATGGCAGTACTTTACCGTAGTCCCGGACTTCAAGTCCACCGGCATAAAGAACGGCAAGCGCACCTTCGATTGGCCCTGCATAATCCGCGCCATCAACACCACGGACGTTGTGGAAGTAACCGTTGAGCACCTGGATCCGAAACTGATCGACCGCCTGGCGCTTCGCATAACCTCCGAGGTCCCCGGCATCAACCGCGTCCTCTACGATTTTACGCCTAAGCCCCCGGCCACGGTGGAATACGAATAGGGATCTGAAATGGGCCTTTTCGCGAAAGAAAGAACGATCGAAGCAATCTATATGTCCGGCATGATCGAGCAAACGAAAGTGGCGCAGAACGGCGCGACGTACATCAAGTCTGACATAACCACGTATTACGCAGTTTTTGCGCTCGAGGACGGGGACGCGGTCGAGCTCCGCACGAGTTTTGAGAACTACTGCAGTTTCGTGCCGGGCGACCGCGGTATGCTGACGTACAAGGGTCACAAGCTGATCTCTTTTACGCCGTTCAGGGCCGAAGAACAGGCCGATCCATCCGCCCCGGTAGAGTGCTAAAGCCCCATAATTATTCAATGACCTTAAACCCCTGCAATTTCAAGGCTCTTGAAAACTGCAGGGGTTTTTTATCGTTCAAATTATAGACTTTTGAAAGACTAAGTTACGTTTGGCCAAGAAGCGGCACGTTGATCATTCTCCATCCCGGTCTTTTTTCTTGCGGCCCGTGATTATAAGCACGGCCATTACCGCCAGCGCGATGACTATCAGTGCCGCGTACAGAACGGTCTGAGAATGATCGCCGGTGGGAGGCGCCTCGGCCTCGGCTTTGGCCGCGATCTCGATGACTTCGCCGTCTTCGCTGATGGCGGCCGTGTATTCGCCTTCGGCCCTGTAGCCCTTGGGCGCTTTCTCAAGCTTTATCGTGTACTCTCCGGCCGGAACGTCGCTTATCTCATAGACTCCGGAAGAGGTCTCCTTAAGCTCGCCTATGCGCTCGCCTGCGTCGTTGTAAATGCCGAACACGGCTCCGGAGAGCAGCTTTTCAGGATCGTCCGCGTCGGTAAGAGTTACCTTAACGGTTCCGTGCGGGATCTCCGGACGCTCTTCCGCGGGGTTCTCCACGAACACCGCTTCGTTGGAGGTCTGCTCTCCGTCCTCGTTTACCAGCGAGAAGTAGATACCCAGGAGTCCATCCTTAAGACCGTCCTCCCAGATCTTGTCCATGTCCAGATCGTAGTGGTAGGCTTGTTCTACCATCTCTTCGTCCGGCGCGGCGGCCAGGGGCATGGTTCCGCCTGCGGAGGCGAACAGTATCCGGCTGGGAACGCTGCCGGTCTGATACTTGCTCATAAGGTCTTTTACAGGAAGCGAGAAGGTCATGGTCTTTTCCTTTTCCGGATCGCTGTAGCTGAACACAGCCTTTATCTGCGGCATCCTGTCTTCTACGAAAGTGTTGTTCCTGATGGTTATCCTTACGTAGTGCTTTCCGCCCACCAGCCTGTTCTCCGCGGTAACGGAGATGTTGTCGGCCTCCATCCTGGCAGAATTGTTTACTATGTCGTCCAGTTCGCCGTTGTATTTCTCAGAACCGTTGATGTCGACGTGGATCTCGTGCTCCGTGTTGGTCTTCCATTCCTTTATCGGGCGCACCACTATCTTATCCACACGCGAGTCTCCGGTGTACAGATCGGTGCCGGTGTAGTATACGTTGCCGACGTCCTGACCGTTTATGGTCTGCATCAGCATCCTGCCTTCCTCGTCGGTTATCTTGTAGGAGATCGGTCCTTCGATGGCGTAGCCGTAGTTCCTGGTCGTAACGAACAGTTCTATGTACGGCTGGCCGTCTACCACCAGGTAGTCCGGGATCCTTACTTCGGTCACAAGCACGCCCTTGTTGGCGTTCTGCTTCCACATGCGTATCCTGCAGGCATATCTGGAACCTTCGGTCTGGACCGGCGTGGTGTAGACTATGGACAAGCCGCTGGACTGGCAGTCGTTCGGGTTGTAAGCGGCAGTGAAGCTGGAGACTACATCGCCCTTGCCGAATTTAAGCTCCAGCGGGCCGTGCAGCTTGCATACCGTCTCGCCGGACGAGTATCCGTGCAGCGTGATGGTGTAGATCTTGGCTTTGTTGTATGCCTTTTCCGCGGTGCCGCCTTCGACATCCACTTCGTAGTCGTCCACGACGCCTATCAGGTATATTGCGGACTGATCGTTGTTGGTGATCATGGTGTAGCGGTTGTCCACGGAGATGACCCCGGAACCGTTCTCCACCTTATCCACCACCCACTCGTAGTCGGTGCCGCTCTTGACTTTTTTATCCATCCAGTAGACGCTGTCGCCCGCGATGAAGTAGTTGCAGCCGTTCAGGTACTGCCAGTTGGAGATTATGGAGCTGAAGTTCATGGTTCCGGCCGCTATGTCCGCCGGATCGATCAGTCCGTCTATGTCTACGCGGAAATTGCTTCTTAAGGTCTCCTCGTAGTAACCGTTGGCGCCGTAGCCTTTTACCACAAGGTACTTGTCGGAGGACTTGAGCGGGTCGACCACCCAGTAGGTGGGTTCGTTCGGAGCGATGGCTCCGGAGGAATAGATCTTGTCCGATCCGAGATTTTTGTAATAGCGTACGGCAGGCTGTCCGGCGTCGCACCAGGAGAGCTTGTAGCTTGTGTATCCCGGGGTTATTCCCAGAAGGCCTGTAAGAGTATTGATGTCGCTGCCGTTGTCGTCCTTGAGCCACGTAGAAGCGTAGACCACGGAACTGTAATCTTCGCGGCCTGCCGGCATCGGAGCGCTGTAGAGGTACTGGCCTTTATCTTCCGGGTTGCTTGCGATGACGGAGCTCTTGGTAAGAGTTTCGTCCAGGTTTACCACCATGGCGGCAACGTCCGTGCTGCGCATCCTCTCGCCTTCGTCCGCAATGGTATTGTCCACCAGCACCGCGCCTATGTAGACGTTATCTTCGTAAGCTGTGCCGGAGTCGGTCTTGTTCGGGACCACCACGAACTCGGAGACCGATCTGGTCTCGCCTTCGGGCAGCTGCACCTTGTACAGTCCGGACATTACGTTGCCGGTCTGCGGGTTTATTCTCTGGTAGTATATGTCGGTCCTGTTTCCGGAAGAAGCCAGGCGGAAGAGGGCCGTGTAGTTCTTTGTGGCCGCGTACTGTATCTGGGTGTCCGGGTAAGTGCTGTTATCTATGGTAGTTACGCTTGGGGTGCCTTCCACCGAGGGTGTTTCCTCGTTCAGCGTGAACAGCGGATCGTGCGGGGCTCCGCCGCCCGCATCTACTACCGGGACCAGATCATCGGCGCAGGCCGCCAGATCCATGTCGGTGAATTCTATCTCCGGCGCTGCCCCGGCTTCTGCGGTCAGATCTTCCTCGCCCCAACTGTCGGACAATCGCTTGGCGCCGTTAAGGCAGTCGAACTTTATCTCCCCGCTGAAGAACAGCAGGTAGTAGTTTATTTTCATTCCGTAGAACACGTCTATAAAGCTATGCGGATCCGGGTCTATTATCGATGCTTTGCCT
>JAILDA010000007.1 GCA_024689865.1 Clostridia bacterium
TCTTCTCTACGAGAACGACATACGCTTCATAGAGCAGTTCAAGTAAGGAGGCACGGAAAGAATGTTAGTACCTATCAAATGGCTTAAAGATTATACAGACGTTAACGTGGACGCGGACGAATTCGTGCGCAGGATGGTCCTGTCCGGATCCAACCTGGAGACAGTGGAGCATTTCGGAGAGGGCATAGAAGGCGTAGTGATCGGCCGCATCTCAAAGATAGAAAAGCACCCCAACGCGGACAAACTGCTGGTGTGCATGATAGACGTGGGCAAAGCCGAGCCCGTCCAGATAGTTACCGGCGCGCACAACATCTTCGAGGGCGCTCTGGTTCCGGTCTGCCTCGACGGATCGCACATCCCCGGACCGCTGCACGGACAGCCCAAGGTGGAAGGCGGCGTTACCATACACGCAGGCCAGCTGCGCGGAGTGGATTCTTTCGGAATGCTCTGCAGCTGCTCGGAGCTGGGCTTCGACGACAAGGTGGTCCCGGTAGCCAGCCGCGAAGGCATATGGATACTCCCGGACGAATTCAAGCCCGGTCAGGACATAGTGGAAGCCATGGGTCTTAAGGAGACCGTGGTCGACTTCGAGATAACCCCCAACAGGCCGGACTGCCTGTCCATGCTGGGCATGGCCAGAGAGGCTTCCGCAACGTTCGGCACTCCCCTCAGATACCCGGACACCGAGTGCAAGAAGGTAGCTCCGGAAAAGAGCGAGGACTACATAAAGATCAGCATAGAAAGACCGGACCTCTGCAAGCGCTACTGCGGCAGAGTCATAAAGGACATAAAGGTGGAGCAGAGCCCCTGGTGGCTGCAGCGCTGCCTCATCTTCTCCGGCCAGAGGCCTATCAACAACATAGTGGACATAACCAACTTCGTAATGCTGGAGTACGGCCAGCCGCTGCACGCGTTCGACATCCGCACCGTGCGCGGTTCCCACATAATCGTGGATACCGCGGCTGACGGCGAAAAGTTCACCACTCTGGACGGAAACGAGAGAACGCTTACAAGCTCCATGCTCATGATAAAGGACGAAGGCGGTCCCACCGCCGTAGCCGGAGTAATGGGCGGTCTTGCCTCCGAGATAGAGGAAGGCACCAGCATGGTACTGGTGGAATCCGCCAACTTCCTTGGCGACAGCGTGCGCCGCACGTCCAAGGCTCTTGGCCTTAGGACCGAGGCTTCCGGAAGGTTCGAGAAGGGCATAGATCCCAACCTTGCCAAGGACGCCTGCGACAGGTTCTGCTACCTTGTGGAGCAGCTCGGAGCAGGAACTGTGCTTACCGGGGATGTGGACGTATATCCAAATGTTGAAGAGCCCGTTACCATAGACATACGCGCAAGCCGCATGAACAAGCTGATGGGCGTGGAGATCTCCGCGGAGCAGATGTGCGCTTACCTTAACGCTCTGGAGATAAAGACTTCCGTAAACGGAGACATCATTACCGTAACTGCTCCTACCGTAAGGCAGGATCTCCTGATAGAGGAGGACTACGTGGAGGAGATATCCCGTCTCTACGGATACGACAAGCTTCCGGTGGCTCTTCCCAAGCATACCGCGGAAGTTAAGCTTACGCCCAAGCAGGAGCTGCGCAACCTTGCAAAGAACGTTCTTACAGGCCTCGGACTGGACGAGATCCAGACCTACAGTTTCGTAAGCCCCAAGGCTTCGGACAAGGTAAGGATCCCGGAAGGGGACGCCAGAAGGCAGTTCGTAAAGCTTATAAACCCGCTGGGTGAGGACACTTCCGTAATGAGGACCATGATCCTTCCCAACGCTCTGGACGTGCTTGCCACCAACTATTCAAGAAGCATACCCGAAGCCCGCGTATTCGAGCTCGGAAACACCTTCTTCAACAACGGCAACGGCCCGGACGGTCTGCCGGAGGAGAAGGATGCTCTGTGCATTGCGGCTTACGGTCCTGCGGAGAACTTCTACGTTCTTAAGGGACGCGTGGAAGAGCTGCTCAGGATCCTGGGAGTAAAGGGAACGGAGTTCGTTACCGAGAGCGCAGATCCCAGTTTCCACCCCGGACGCTGCGCGCGCATCCTTAAGGACGGCGTTTCAGTAGGCGTGCTTGGCCAGGTCTATCCGGAAGTATCCGAAGCCTACGGCATTTCCTGCGAGGTCTACGCCGCGGAGCTGGATTTCGCGAAGATCGCGGAGCTTTCCGACAGGGAGAAGAAATACGTACCGCTGCCCAAGTATCCTGCAATGGTAAGGGATTTCGCGCTCGTAGTCGCGGAAGAAGTAAAGGCCGGAGACCTGGAGAAGCTCATCGCTTCCGAGGCAGGCGGGCTGCTGGAGGGCGTAAAGCTCTTCGACGTCTACCGCGGAGTTCCGGTGCCGCCGCTGCATAAGAGCCTTGCGTTCTCCCTCACTTACAGGGCAAAGGACAGAACGCTTACGGACGCCGAAGTCAACGCCATCAACGAAAAGGTGCTCGCGGCGCTCAAGAGCGGTTTCAACGCGGTATTAAGAGAGATATAACTTAGTTTTTTCAAAAGTTCAATTAGAGATAAAGGAGATGCCATGGCTGAAAGAAACACAGTTACCGTAATGGTATACGGTCAGGAGTACACGCTTTCCGGCGACATGCCCAGAGATTACGTGCTCAAGCTTGCCGACAAGGTGGATACCAAGATGAGAGAGCTCGACGACGGTTCCAACACTCAGCCTAAATCTGCGCTTGCGGTCCTTGCGGGAATGCTGATCGCGGACGAGTACTACACTCTGGACTCGGACACGGACGCTCTTCTGGCCCAGAACCAGAAGCTTGCGGAGAACGCGCAGAGCTACGAGCGCATGTGGGAAGAGCTTAAGGCCAACTACGCTGCCTACAAGGAAGAAGTAGCCGGCATGAGCTCCAGCAGGGAGACTCTGCAGCGCTATGTTGCGGAGAAGGATCAGAAGATCTCCTCGCTGTCCGCGGAACTGGAAGAGGAAAAGCGCCTCAACGACGAGCTTCGCGCAAAGGTGGAAGAGCTCATTGCCAGAGTCCAGCAGAGCGACAACGCTCCTCTGGAAGCTCAGCGCAAGATCCAGGAACTGGAGACCCGCTGCAGGGACATAGAGAGCAGCTTCTTCGACATCCAGATGGAGAACATCCACCTGAAGAACGACCTGGAGGCATACAGGAACGGCTCCAGATAAGGGAGAATGATGGATCCCAAGACCATACGTGTTTTAGAGTACAATAAAATAATCGAAAAGCTGACCGCGGAATGCTGCAGCAAGCTTACGGCCGAGACTGCCCGGGCGCTGCTTCCGGATACGGACGCAGTCAAGATCAGCGAAGCGCTTTCCGATACTGACGAGGCGGTGACGGTACTTTTAAAGAAGGGCGCACCGCCTTTCGGCAACTTCTACGACATATCGGGCTTCGTGCACATGGCAGCCCGCGGGGGCATGCTCTCGCAGAAGCAGCTGCTGGAGGCGGCTTACAATTTCAGTTCGGCCCGAAGGACCGCGGCGTTTTTGTCATCCGATCTTCCGGAGCTTCCCAGGATAGACGGGCTGGTGTCCGCCATATCCGTGCTTAAGGGACTGGAAGAGGAGATAGAGCGCTGCATAATCTCCGAGGACGAGATGAGCGATTCCGCGTCGCCGGAGCTCCACAGGCTCCGCAGGGCAATACTCCGCCAGAACGAAGCCATAAGGACCAAGGTCCAGCAGATAGTTAATTCAGCGGACAACAAGCTCATCCTTCAGGATGCCATCGTAACCATGCGCCAGGGACGCTTCGTAATACCCGTAAAGCTGGAGCACAAGTCCAGAGTTCCGGGCATAGTCCACGACCAGTCCGCGTCCGGAGCCACGCTGTTCATAGAGCCCCAGGCCATCGTAAACATGAACAACGAACTTAGGGAACTGGAACTTGCGGAAAAGCAGGAAGTGGCCAGGATACTTAAGGAACTGTCGGCGCAGGTCGGATCCGCGGAGCTTCAGGTTAAAGCGAACCAGGAGATACTGGTAAAGCTGGACTTCATGTTCGCAAAGGGGCGCCTTGCCTGCAACATGAACGCGTCCAGGCCGGTCATCAACACGGAGGGCATGGTAAGGCTGCGCAAAGCCCGCCACCCGCTGATAGATCCCAAGAAGGTAGTGCCTATAGACATCTCCATAGGAGACGGTTTCAGCACGCTCGTAATAACCGGTCCCAACACCGGCGGCAAGACCGTAACGCTCAAGACCGTAGGTCTTCTGTGCCTCATGGCGCAGTCCGGTCTGTTCATCCCGGCGGGAGACGGTTCCACGGTCTGCGTGTTCTCGGACATATTCGCGGACATAGGCGACGAGCAGAGCATAGAGCAGAGCCTTTCCACGTTCAGCTCGCACATGACTAACATAGTACACATCTGCAAGAAGGCGTCCAGAGGATGCCTAGTGCTCGCGGACGAGCTGGGCGCGGGAACGGATCCTACGGAAGGCGCCGCGCTTGCCATATCCGTGCTCAACCACTTATACAACAAGGGCGCCAAGACCATAGCCACCACGCACTACACGGAGCTTAAGAAATACGCGCTCACCACCAAGGGCGTGCAGAACGCTTCCATGGAGTTCGACGTGGCCACGCTCTCGCCCACGTACCGCCTTATAATAGGCATGCCGGGCAAGTCCAACGCATTTGAGATATCCGAAAAGCTGGGGCTTCCGGCCAAGGTCATAGACCACGCCAGACGCTTCATAGAGGACGGCGACGCAGCCTTCGAGGACGTAATGTCCACCATAGAAGAGAGCCGCAGAAACATAGAAGAAGACGAGAAGCGCACCGCGCAGCTGCGCAGGGAGATGGAAGCCCAGAAGGCCCGCATGGACGCCGCGGAAGAAAAGCTTAAGGCCCGCAGGGAAGAGTATCTGGAGGAGGCCCGCGAGGAAGCCAGAAAGCTGGTGGAAGACGCATCCGCCGAGATAAACGAGATGCAGAAGTCCGTTGCCGCGGCGCTGGATTCCGCGGCCGTCAACAGGGCCGCCGAGGAAAGCAAGAAGAGGCTGTCGCAGATGCGCAAGGGCTACGCCAAAAAGGCGGAAGATCTTGTGAATTACGATAAGCCGGAGCCGGAGGACATAAAGCCCGGCATCCGTGTAAACGTGCTTTCCGTCGGCCAGAAGGGCACTGTGCTGGACGTTCCGGACGACAAGGGCGACATGCAGGTGCAGATAGGTTCGCTCAAGCTAAAGGTCAACATCTCCGGAGTGACCCTGGTAAAAGAGAACGTAACGGAGAAAGAACGCGAAAAGATAAAGCATTCCAGGCTCGTAAACGCCAAGGCCATGAGCGTCCCGATGTCCGTCAACGTAGTGGGGCAGAGCCTCGCGGACGCGGAGATGACCGTGGAGAAGTACCTGGACGACGTGTTCCTTGCCAAACTGGAGACGGTGTCCATAATCCACGGACGCGGGGCGGGAATACTCCGCGACGGCATAGCCAAGCTTCTTAAGAAAGACAAGCGCGTAGCGTCGTTCCGCCGCGGGAACCCCGGCGAGGGCGGCGACGGAGTAACGATAGTAACGCTCAAAAAGTAAGCGCAGCAGGCATCCGCAGGAACACCGCGAAGAAAGCCGCGCACAGCATAACGTAAAACACAGTCAGCAGTCAGGAAACAGTAATGGTAAACATCAGAGAAGAGATAGCAAAGATACTGGTAAAGCACATAGACGGCATGGAGCTTGCGGACATAGTCCAGCTCGTGGAGGTGCCCGCGGACACTTCGCACGGAGACTACGCGTTCCCGTGCTTTAAGCTTGCTAAGATAATGCGCAAGGCGCCGCCAATGATCGCAGCGGAGCTTGCTGAAAAGATCAGCGGCGAGCCTCTGTTCGAGAAGGTAGAGCAGATCAACGCCTTCCTCAACATGTTCATAAGCAAGGAGTTCTTTACCAAGGCGGTCCTTGAGGAAGTTCTCGGCGCCGGCAACGGTTTCGGACGTTCGGACGAGGGCGCCGGAAAGACCGTCATCGTGGAATTCAGCTCCCCCAACATCGCAAAGCCTTTCCACATTGGACACATAAGGACTACCGTGATCGGCAACTCGCTGTACAAACTCTTCGATTTTCTGGGCTACAAAGTCGTCCGCATGAACCATCTGGGCGACTACGGCACGCAGTTCGGAAAGATAATCGCCGCGTACCGCCGCTGGGGAAACAGGGAAGAAGTTGAGGCCAACCCCATCAGCACGCTTCTTGCCATGTACGTTCGCTTCCACGAAGAAGAAAAGAACGACCCGGCGCTTACGGAGGAGGCCCGCGAGGCATTCGCGGCTCTGGAGCGCGGAGAAAAGGCCGAAAAGGATCTGTGGCAGTGGATACGCGACGAGAGCCTTAAGGAGTTCAGGCGCGTCTACGACATGATGGACATAGATTTCGACGACTGGTCCGGCGAGTCCTTCTACACTGACAAGATGCCTGCGGTAATAGAGGAACTGAAAGCTAAAGGCCTGCTGAAGGAGTCCCAGGGCGCTCAGATAGTGGATCTGGAACCTTTCGGACTTACCCCGGCAATAATAACCAAGAGCGACGGCACGTCCATATACCTTACCAGGGATCTGGCGTCCGCCATTTACCGCAAGAATACCTACGATTTCAGCAAGTCCATATACGTTGTGGCCTCCCAGCAGGATCTCCATTTCAAGCAGCTGTTCAAGGTGCTGGAGCTTATGGGTTACGAGTGGGCAAAGGACTGCGTGCACGTGAACTTCGGCATGGTAAGTCTTCCCGAAGGGACGCTCTCCACAAGAAAGGGCAGAGTTGTCTTCCTTGAGGATGTTCTTAAGACCGCGGTCTCCAAGACCCGCGACATAGTTACCGAAAAGGGCGTAAACGCGGACCTCATAGACGAGACTTCAAAGACCGTAGGCATAGGCGCCGTAATGTTCAACGAACTTTCGTCCGGACGCATAAAGGACTACGTGTTCGACTGGAACGAGATCCTTAACTTCGACGGCGAGACCGGTCCCTACGTGCAGTACACCCACGCACGCTGCGCTTCGGTACTTCGCAACGCCGCCGCTAAGTATGGCGCTGCCGCCATGGACGCTGCCGCAGTGGAGAAAGCGGATCTTTCCGCGGTCCAGTCGCCCGCCGCATACGAGCTTACCAAGCTGATATATGCTTTCCCTGCGGCAGTAAAGGATGCCGCGGACAAGTACGAACCGTCCGTAGTTACCAGACACACGATAAAGGTGGCGCAGGCTTTCAACAAGTTCTACCACGACGAGCACATACTGGTGGACGATCCCGCGGAGCGCAGCGCGAAGCTGATGCTTACGGCAGCCGCCATGCAGACCATAAAGAACGGACTGGGGCTTCTGGGGATAAAGGCCCCGGAAAGAATGTAACTACGGTCCCGGGACATTTCATAAGGAAGGAAACAGAACATGCTTCCGTCTTTCAGGAGCAGAAAAGACAGGCTTAAGCCTTACATGGAAAAGCAGCTTAAGGACACGCTCTTCGTGGAGCTGCCCGTGGATGCGCTTACGGACGAAGCGGACCTTTCTTTCATGAAGGGCGTGCCGCTTCCCATAAAAAAAGAAGATCTTGCGGACATCTCCGGAGCGGGCATATCTACGGTCAAGCTTGCGGACAACATAGCCGTGGTCGTAGGCTCCGACACACAGTTCAGGTACGCTGCTCAGTACATAAGGTTTTTGAACCGCCTATTCGACGCCAAGCTTATAAAAGTATTTTCCGGCAAGGCCGGCGAGGCGTTCAAGGTAGGCAACTACAGGCTTGCCATGGCGTATCTTCGCGCGGGGATGTGCTTCCGCGACGATGACCGCGACGCCATGTTCGCGTACGCGGGAGGCTGCAGGTACTGGTATCTGGCGCTGGAAGGGTCCGAGGAGGACACAGAGCTTATAAAGATACTCAAATCCGAGGCTTCCGAGTACTACGAGCACCTTACGGACGCATACCCGGAGTTCGCCCCGGGGTGGTATTACCTCGGCTATGTTTATCTTAACGAAGGGCAGTATCTTAAAGCCCAGCTTGCATGGAAAAAGTATCTTGCAAACGCGGACAGGGACGATACGGAGCAGACTGCTCCGATAACGGAGATAGAACAGCGCGTGGAAGAACTGACAGACCCTGTAAAGATAGAGCAGGGCGCTTCGCTGCTGCAGTCCGGAAGGCTGGAAGAAGGCCTTGCCGTACTGGAACCCTACCTTAATACGGAGTACTCGAAATGGTGGCCTCTCCATTTCTATCTGGCGTCTGCCTACAGGGAGCTTGGACACGAAAAAGAGGCCGTAGAAGGCTTTTTAAACGTACTCAGGCTATCTCCGTCCAATACCGACGCAATGGACGCTCTGACGGCCCTTTACGAGGCTCTGGGCGAGCCTGAGAAGGCGGAGAAGTACCGCAAAAAAGCGGAGATCGTGCGCGGCGGCACGGGGGATACGCCGCGGCAATAAAAGGACGGAGCAACAAAAGCATAGAAGGTTTTTTCTGTTGACAACGCAAGACCTCTGCTATATAATAACGAGGTCGCTGAAAGCGAAGCCTATTCCGGAGTAGCTCAATGGTGGAGCACTCGGCTGTTAACCGATAGGCTGTCGGTTCGAGCCCGACCTCCGGAGCCATATCCCGAGCGGGGCCATGTGCCTCGCCCGGGCATTCAAAGGCACTTGGCCGAAAACTGCCGGGATGGCGGAATTGGCAGACGCAGGGGACTTAAAATCCCCCGATAGCAATATCGTACCGGTTCGACCCCGGTTCTCGGCACCAAACTTAATAACATCGCGGAGTAGAGCAGCTGGTAGCTCGTCGGGCTCATAACCCGGAGGTCGTTGGTTCAAATCCTTCCTCCGCAACCAAAATGAAGAAAAGAGGCATCAGCCTCTTTTCTGTTTTTTGTCTATCCGAAGGGATGACCC
>JAILDA010000010.1 GCA_024689865.1 Clostridia bacterium
CCTGCAGTGCTTTTGTGCACGCAGGAGACTTGGAGCTTGCCTTTATTACCGCGGTGTTTCCGCCCGCGATGCTTGCCGCCAGCGGCCCCAGAGCCAGAAGCACAGGGAAGTTGAACGGACTTATTATGAGCGAAGTGCCGTAAGGCATCTTGTAGACTTTGGTAATTATGCTTGGGAAGCAGGTAAAGCCGCTGAAATGGTTCTCAGGCCTTGCCCATCTGCGGACGCCCGCTATCGCCTCGTTTATCTCCAGGATGGTGCTGCCCACGTCGCAGAAGAAGCCTTCCGCCTCGCTGCGCTCCAGATCCGCCTTAAGTGCCTGTATCAGCTGCGGCTCGTACTTAAGCACTGCAGCCTTAAGCTTTTTCAGCTGCTCCCTGCGCCAGGAAACATCCAGAGTCTTTCCGCTGCGGAAGAAACTCCTCTGCGCCTCCACTATGTTCCGGATCCGCTCTCTGTCGTAAGTCATCGCACTCTCCTAATACTATATAATATCACAGCGCGGGGCCGGCTGCCTCATTCTTTTTGCTGGCTGCGTCCGCAGACCAAAATACAAAGATCGGCGCCCTTTTATGTTTGCTGATATGTTATAATTCTTTCATGTTCAACGGACTGCACTACAATTCCATATCTTCGTATCTTAAAGAGAAGTTCGGCTGCAAGGTGGTAAAGCTTTCGCTGGACGCAGGTCTTACCTGTCCCAACAGGGACGGCACAAAAGGCTTCGGGGGCTGCACGTTCTGCTCGGACAGCGGTTCCGGAGATTTTGCGGGGACGCTGGAACAGCAGATAGCTTCGCTGTCACGGAAATGGAGCCGCAGCGGGCCTTCGCTTCCGGCGGATGCTGCGGACAAGGAAGCTCCAGACCTGAAGTACATAGCCTATTTCCAGAACCACACCAATACCTACGCTCCTGTCGAAAAGCTGCGCAGGCTTTGGGACGAAGCGCTGGATCACGAAAACGTCGTTGGACTGGCGATAGCCACGCGGCCGGACTGCCTGGGACCGGAGGTCCTGGACCTGCTTTCGGAGTACAACGAAAAGACTTTTCTGTGGGTGGAGCTGGGGCTTCAGACCGCGAACGGGCATACTGCGGAAAAATTCAACAGATGCTGGAAAAACGCAGATTATGAAGAAGCGTCGTATAATTTGTCGACCCGCGGCATAAAACGCGTCACGCACCTTATTTTGGGCCTTCCCGGCGAAGATAAAGGGCAGTATCTATCATCGGCAAAGTATGCCGCATCCTTCGATCCGTTCGGAGTAAAGATACACATGCTCCACCTTATGGAAGGCACCGCCATGGGCGGGGAATACAAGCGCACACCCTTTCCTCTCCTTACCCGTGATGAGTACGTCTCCTGTGTCTGCGACATCCTGGAGATCCTACCTCAAAGCATAACGATCCACCGCCTTACCGGAGACGCTCCGCAGGACAAACTGATCGCCCCGGACTGGACCCGCAACAAGCACGCGGTGCTTAACGCCGTGCAGCATGAATTCAAAAGGCGCGGCAGCTATCAGGGCATCCGCTGCGAGAACGATACCCGGACCATTTGATAATCGTCCCGGAAATTGATATAATCAGTAAATCAATTAAGGTCAAATAACAACATTAAGGAGAAACCAAAATGCCCAACCCCAAAATAGAAATAATCGTAAAAGACTACGGCACCATGAAAGCGGAGCTCTATCCCGAGACCGCGCCCATTACCGTGGAGAACTTCCTTAAGCTTATCGGAGAGAATTTCTTCGACGGACTTATCTTCCACAGAGTCATTCCCGGATTCATGATCCAGGGCGGCGGCTACGACGAGAACTTCCGCGACAGAGACGCCGCAAGCATCAAGGGCGAATTTGCAGCCAACGGCGTAAAGAACGACCTTAAGCACACCAGAGGCGTGCTGTCAATGGCAAGGACCAACGTTCCGGATTCCGCGTCCTCGCAGTTCTTCATCATGCACAGGGACGCTCCGCATCTGGACAGACAGTACGCAGCGTTCGGAAAACTTACGGACGGATACGACGTTCTGGATAAGATAGCCGAGACCCGCACCGGTACACGCGGCTTCTACATGCAGGATGTTCCGGTGAACAACGTAGTGATCGAGACAATAAAGCTCATAGAAGAATAATTACGATCCATCGGAAACCAAGGCCGGAGCAGCATAGCGCCCCGGTCTTTTTATGTGCCTGTTATCGATGCGGCTCCATGCGAAAAGAAAAAGTCCGAAGCTAATGCTTCGGACTTTTTGGTGCCCAGTCTCGGAATTGAACCAAGGACACGTAAATTTTCAGTCTACTGCTCTACCAACTGAGCTAACTGGGCTTGTGTGGTGGGCCCTCAGGGACTTGAACCCGGGACCTGCCGGTTATGAGCCGGATGCTCTGACCAACTGAGCTAAGGGCCCACACTAGCCTATTGGTAATGGTCGGGGTGACACGATTTGAACGTGCGGCCCTCTGCTCCCAAAGCAGATGCGCTACCAAGCTGCGCTACACCCCGGCGCGACAATGGGAGGAGCCGTAAGCTCTGGCCTTTACCAACAGAACATTCAAGATTTTAATCTAATATCCGTTGTTTGTCAACAACAAAATTGCCGGACAAGGGACAGTCCTCGTTTCCTCCGCAAACCTTGCGGTCCGAAAGCCGAAGACCGTCCCGATCATTCTATTCCAGATGCATGGGGACAGTTCCCCGGGTCATCAGAATTCCAGTTCGTCGTCCATGCTCAGAGTCCTGTAACCTGCTTCGTTAAGGACCTTTTCCGCAGCCGCGTTGTCCGCGACCCGGAGCACCACGTAAGCGCCCTGCCCTTTGGAAGACAGGAAAGCGTAGAGGTATTCCACGTTGACTCCCGCGTCCGCAAGTACCGTAAGCGTAGCGTTGAGCGAGCCCGGCTTATGCGGAAGTTCCGCGGCCACAACGTCCGTTATCTTTACCATTACGCCGTTCTCCGCAAGCACCACCAGCGCCTTCTGGATATCGTCCACTATAAGGCGCAGAATGCCGAAGTCCCTTGTGTCCGCGATGGACAGAGCCCTCATGTTTATGCCGTTCTCGGCAAGCATTTTGGTTATCTCTACAAGTTTGCCTTTTTTGTTCTCTACAAAGATCGTAAGCTGCTGAATAGCCATCTTTCTGCCTCCTTAATCGTGAAGTTTTCTTCTGTCTATTACGCGGACGGCCTTGCCTTCGCTGCGCTGAATGGATTTAGGCGCAACAAGGTGGATCACCGGATGTATGCCCAGTATGTTGGTTATGGCGCCGGCAAGTTCTCTTTCCATCTTGTCGATCTCGCTGACCGTATCCGCGAAACGCTCCGGAGTAAGCTCCACATACACGTCCAGAGTGTCCGTATTGTTTACGCGGTCGACCTCTATGCGGTAGTTGGGCGCATAGCCCTCGTTCAGAAGAACGGTCTCGATCTGCGACGGGAATACGTTTACTCCGCGGATTATAAGCATGTCGTCGCTGCGGCCCTTGGGCTTCTTCATGCGGATGAAGGTCCTTCCGCAGGAGCACGGTTCGCTGGTCAAGACGCAAAGGTCTCTGGTGCGGTAGCGAAGAAGCGGGAAAGCCTCCTTATCCAGCGATGTGAATACCAGTTCACCTTCGGAGCCTTCCGGCAGGACTTCTCCGGTCTCCGGATCTATTATCTCCGCGTAGAAGTGGTCTTCGTTTATGTGCATGCCGTGCTGCTCTTCGCACTCGAAGGATACTCCCGGACCCGACGTTTCGGTAAGTCCGTAGATGTCGTATGCCTTTATTCCAAGAGACTTCTCGATGTCTCTGCGCATCTCTTCCGTCCAAGGCTCCGCGCCGAATATTCCTGCTTTAAGAGTATTGTCTTCCGGCTTTATGCCCTTCTCCTTCATGGCCTCGCCTATGTAGGCCGCGTAGGACGGAGTGCAGCAAAGTATCGTTGCCTTAAGATCCTGGATGAACTGGATCTGCCTGTCCGTGTTTCCGCTGGACATGGGCAGCGTAAGGGATCCCAGCTTGTGGGAGCCTCCGTTGAGTCCGGGACCTCCGGTGAACAGTCCGTAGCCGTAAGCTACCTGTACTACGTCTTCCGGTGTACCGCCTACAGCGGCTATGGCTCTGGCGCAGCATTCTTCCCAAAGATCCACGTCGTGCTGGGTATAATAAGCTATTACCCTCTTTCCTGTAGTTCCGGAAGTGGACTGGATGCGCACGCAGTCCTTAAGAGGCACTGCAAGCATTCCGTAGGGATATGTCTCGCGGAGATCGTACTTGGAGATGAACGGCAGTTTCTGAATGTCGTCCAGAGTCTTTATGTCCTCCGGCTTTACACCCTTCTTGTCCATAAGATCCCTGTAGTACGGGACGTGTTCGTAAACGTGTTTTACCTGTTTCTTGAGTTTTTCTTCCTGGAGCGCGCGTATCTGCTCGCGGGGCATTGTCTCGATGTCTTTTTGATAATAATTTATAGGCATTGTTCTTTCCTTTCGACTGACTGAGGTTCTAAGCGTTGTAACCCAGTTCGAAAGCCTTTCTGTTCATTTCCACGAACTTCGGGGCGACGGTATTTGCAATTGCAGTCTCCCAGCTTTCGACTGGGATCGTAAAGTGCTTCGCAAACCGCGCCAGAAGAACTATGTTGACGGCCTTGGCGCTGCCTGCCTTCTGTGCTATGGACAGGGCGTCCACCGCGTCTATGTCGACGCCTTTGCTCTTAAGCTCTTCCAATATTCCGGACGGATATTCCGCAGCGCCTGTGATCACGGGCATCGGATCTATCTCCTGAGTGTTTACTATTATCGTTCCGCCTTTCTTAAGGCAAGGCGCCCAGCGGGCAGCCTCGAGCTTCTCGAAGGAGAGTATGAAATCGGCTTCGCCCTCTTCCACCAGCGGAGAATATACTTTATCCCCGAAGCGTACGTAGGTTACCACGCTTCCGCCGCGCTGGCTCATTCCGTGGACCTCGGACACCTTAACGTCGTATCCTTCGGATACCAGAAGATTCCCCAGCAGCTTGGACGCCAGGAGGCTTCCTTGTCCGCCTACGCCTACTATCATTATGTTTGTAGTGCTCATGGATCAGTCCTCCTTTACTATCGCGTCGAACGGGCAGAGCTGTGAGCATACTTCGCAGCCCACGCACAGCGTGTCGTCTATGTGAGCTTTGCCGTCCTTAATGGCTATGGACGGGCAGCCGAGCTTCATGCACATCTTGCAGGAGCGGCACTTGTCCGTATCCACCTTAAGAGGCGGCTTTGTCTTAACGTATTTAAGCAGCACGCAGGGACGTCTGGAAATGATGACCGACGGTTCCTTTGCCGCAAGTTCTTCCTTAAGGACTTCTTCGCAAGCCTTAAGATCGTAGGGATCCACCACTCTTACGCGGCGTATGCCTATCGACTTGCACAGAGCCTCCAGATCCACCTTGCCCGCAGGATCGCCTTTTATGTTGTATCCGGTCGTCGGATTCTGCTGGTGACCGGTCATGCCGGTAATCGAGTTATCCAGGATTATGACCGTGGAGTTGGAGCCGTTGTAAGCTATGTTTATAAGACCGGTAACGCCCGAATGGATGAACGTGGAGTCTCCTATTACGGCTACGGTCTTATCCGACATGGCCTCGTCCGCATTCAGGAAGCCGTGGATCCCGGAAACGGAAGCGCCCATGCAGAGAGTGGAATCCAGAGCGCACAGCGGAGGCGCAGCGCCAAGGGTGTAGCAGCCTATGTCTCCCAAGACTGTAATCTTGTTCTTGGCAAGCACATAGTACATTCCCCTGTGCGGGCATCCGGAGCACATTACCGGAGGCCTTGCGGGAGGCTGGGTATCCGCCTTTACGGTCTCCTTGGGATCCAGCCCGAAAGCCTCGGCTATGGTCTTCTGCGAGAACTCCCCTATGATGGAGAACTTTTCTTTTCCGATGGGATCCAGCCCCAGCGATCTGCAGAAGTTTTCTATTATGGGGTCCAGCTCCTCTATTACGTAGAGCGTCTCCACGTTGTTTGCAAAATCTTTTATAAGCTTTGCGGGCAGCGGGTTGGGCATTCCTATCTTAAGGACGCTTACGCTGTCTCCGAACACTTCCTTAACGTACTGATAGGACGTTCCGGAGGTTATGATGCCTATGTCCCTGCCGCCCCACTCGACTCTGTTGTACGGGCAGTCCTCGGCCAGCTCTTCCAGCTTTTTGGTGCGCTCTTCCACTATCGGATGACGGAGCTTTGCGTAGCCGGGCATCATTATGTATTTGGAAGGTCTCTTTTCGTAAGGGATCTTTTTCCTTACGACGCGATCGCCTGTCTCCACTATGGACTGGCTGTGCGACACTCTGGTGCACATGCGCAGGATGACGGGAGTATCGAACTTTTCGGATATCCCGAACGCGTCCTTTGCGAACTGCAGAGCTTCCGCGGAGTCCGAAGGCTCCAGCATGGGCAGCTTGGCAGCTATGGCGTAGTGCCTGGAATCCTGCTCGTTCTGCGAGGAGTGCATGGCCGGATCGTCCGCGACGCATACGACCAAGCCTGCGTTAACACCAGTATAGGACATAGTGAACAGCGGATCCGCGGCTACATTAAGACCTACATGCTTCATGGCGCAGGCGGATCTTATCCCTGCCAGCGACGCTCCGAAAGCGGTCTCCAGGGCCACCTTCTCATTGGGCGCCCACTCGCTGTGGAGGTCGTCGTACGTTGCCAGCACTTCTGTTATCTCCGTGGACGGAGTTCCCGGATAGCTGGATACGAGTCCTATGCCTCCTTCGTAAAGGCCGCGGGCCACCGCCTCGTTGCCTATCATTAGCTTTTTCATGGTTCATTCACCTCTAACATTACTCTGACGGTCTTTATGCAGGATACTGTCCTACCATACACCGCCTGTCTTTACGAACGGTTCTGCGAGGCTACGAGGCCTTCGCCGCCGTACATCTTTCTGAGCTTGGGCTTTTCTATCTTGCCAGTAGGATTGCGCGGAACGTCCGCGAATATGATCTTCCTGGGCCTCTTGTAGCGCGGAAGCTCGCGGCAGAATTCGTTTATCTCCTCCTCCGTGCACTCCACTCCGGGAGCCAGCTGGATTATAGCCGCCGCTATCTCTCCGAGACGGGCGTCCGGAAGACCTATTACCGCAACGTCCTTTATTTTCTTGTTCGCAGACAGGAAGTCTTCTATCTGCACCGGGTAGAGGTTCTCGCCGCCGCTTATGATAACGTCCTTCTTGCGGTCCACCAGGAAGATGAATCCGTCCTCGTCCTCCATGGCCATGTCGCCGGTGCGCAGCCAGTCGCCGCGAAGCGTTTCTGCCGTTGCCTTAGGATCGTTGTAGTAGCACTTCATTACTCCGGGGCCCTTTACGCAGAGTTCGCCGACATCGCCCTGCTTTACGTCATTTCCGTCCTCGTCGCAGATGCGGGTCTCCCAGCCGAAGCCTGCCTTGCCTATGGCACCAACCTTGTGGACGTTCTCCACGCCCAAATGCACAGCTCCCGGTCCTATGGATTCGGACAGACCGTAGTTGGTATCGTACTGATGGTTCGGGAAGTATTCCAGCCAGCGCTTTATAAGGCTCTGAGGAACAGGCTGTGCTCCTATGTGCATCAGCCTCCACTGGTCCAGATTGTAGTCGGAAAGCTTCAGTTCTCCCCTGTCCAGAGCGCCCAGGATGTCCTGAGCCCAGGGCACCAGCAGCCACACTATGGTAGCGCGCTCGTCGGAAGCGGCTCTGAGTATGGTCTCCGCTCCGGTGCCTTTAAGGATGACACCCTTGGATCCGGATATTAGGCTTCCGAACCAGTGCATCTTGGCGCCGGTGTGATACAGCGGCGGTATGCAGAGGAATATGTCGTCGTGAGTCTGTCCGTGGTGGGCCTGCTCGCAGCGCGCGGAATGGATCAGTGATCTGTGCGCGTGAAGTATGGCCTTGGGGAATCCCGTGGTACCGGACGAGAAATATATCGCAGCGTCGTCATCCTCGGTAAGAGGAACTGTCTGGAAACTGCTGGAGCATTCCGCGGTCATTTCCGCGTAATCGTCCGCAAAGGACGGACAGCCGCTGCCTACGTAGATCAGCAGTCTGTTCTGGCTGATCTCGTCCGCTATCTCCTCCACACGGCCTATGAACTCCGGTCCGAACACCAGGATGTCGGTCTCCGAAAGATCAACGCAGTATTTGATCTCGTCGGAAGTGTAGCGGAAGTTAAGAGGCACTACGATGGCGCCGGTCTTAAGGACTCCGAAGTATATCGGAAGCCACTCTATGCAGTTCATCAGCAGAATGGCTACCTTGTGTCCCCTGCCCACGCCGCGGGCCTTAAGGGCGTTTGCGAAGCGGTTGGCCTTCTCGTTGAAGACGTTCCAGCTTATCTCACGGCGGTAGTAATTGCGGTGTCTGGAAGGCTCTACAAGTTCGAAATCCCTCCATGTGGTGCGCCTTGTTTCCTTTACCTCCGGGTTGATCTCCACAAGGGCGATCTCGTCGCCGAACTGCTTTGCGTTGTTCTCCAGAAGATCTACTATTGTCATTACGGACTCCTTAAATGATTTTTAATAAAAGACCCGCCGTTTAATGTCCGGCGGGTGTTCTGACTGCTTCGTTCAACAGAAAGCTGAGCAAGTGCTAACCACGGACACCCACCTGGCGGTAAAAGTATGCGTAAAAGGAGCAAGTGCTGCTAACGAATTTCATGGATCCGGTTCCTTTCTGTAAATTAGGGATACTTTAACACTTCGACGTAACGAAGTCAAGCATTATTTTAGTGGATCGAAGTATTACGCGTCCTATGAGGATCCCTATGCTGATACAAGCCTGTACCAGTGACAGGATGCCTATGTACTCGGTAATGCTGTTTCCTCTTACCTTTTCTTATCTATCGTGTAGGACTGCATTCCCTTTTTGCAGCCGTTCTTTTCATAGAACCCTTCCATTCCGGGCTGTGAGCCGAAATACAGCATGGTGGGTGTATTTGCCTTTGCCAGCTGAAGGAGCCTGCTCCCTACTCCCTTGTTCTGATACTCCGGAAGCACAAGCAGTTCCGTGATCGTTCCGAAATAATAACCGTCAGACAATATGCGAAGGCAGCCTACGAGTTCATCTTTGTCATAAGCAGTTATGTTAAGCGTCTTCGACAATGCGTCCCGGGTCCGTTCCGTATCGTAACTGCCTGGCCATATCTGATCGACGAAAGACAGAAAGACCGACGCTTCGAGCTGTTTGTCATCTATTACGTAGTTCATAATAAACCTCTGTAAGAACGTGGAGTGATGATGTGAATATAGCATTTTTAAGGTAAATCGGCAACTGCAGCGTTTGAGATCGCAGGGGCAGAAGGACGCATCCTTTGCTGCCACAGAAAAACAGACGCCGATGGCGTCTGAATGGGGCAGAAGGACGCATCCTTGCTTCGCAAGTCTGCCGTCCTGCGCCCGCTTCTGCGTGCTCGGACCGTGACAGTCCACCGGACTGTCACGCCCTTGCGGGTTCAAGTCCTCTGCCCCTCACTGCACAGAAAAACAGACGCCGATGGCGTCTGTTTTTCTGTGGCAGGGGCAGAAGGACTTGAACCCTCGGCACGCGGTTTTGGAGACCGCTGCTCTACCAACTGAGCTATACCCCTACGATGGCGGGAAAGGAGGGATTCGAACCCTCGCAGGCCTTACGACCTCTAACGGTTTAGCAAACCGTCCTCTTCAGCCACTTGAGTACTTCCCCAAATACCCTCTATGTTCAGGTGTGGCGGAGAGGGTGGGATCGTTCATGCTTCGCTTCCGCTCGCATTCACGTGAACCCACTGTGGGTCCTCATCCCTCTCTTTTTGGCGGAGAGGGTGGGATTCGAACCCACGGCCCCTTTCGGAGTCACTGGTTTTCAAGACCAGCTCCATAAACCGCTCGGACACCTCTCCGAAATTGGTATCTAATTGGTGACCCATCCGAGACTCGAACTCGGGACACCTTGATTAAAAGTCAAGTGCTCTGCCGCCTGAGCTAATGGGTCGCATTGGCTGGGGTAGCAGGATTTGAACCTACGAATGGCGGGATCAAAACCCGCTGCCTTAC
>JAILDA010000016.1 GCA_024689865.1 Clostridia bacterium
GACTCGAACTCGGGACACCTTGATTAAAAGTCAAGTGCTCTGCCGCCTGAGCTAATGGGTCGCATTGGCTGGGGTAGCAGGATTTGAACCTACGAATGGCGGGATCAAAACCCGCTGCCTTACCACTTGGCTATACCCCAAAAAAATTGGTGAGCCCAGAGGGATTCGAACCCCCGACACACGGCTTAGAAGGCCGTTGCTCTATCCAGCTGAGCTATGAGCCCACGAGGCCGAGTGGATATCGGCGCAGCTTCTTAAAAAAAATGGAGCGGATGATGAGAATCGAACTCACGCTATCAGCTTGGAAGGCTGAAGTTCTACCATTGAACTACATCCGCGTATTTGTGCCGTGACCGCGCCGCTCATCTGCCGCGCGATCACAGCCATTTATTAAGTTGGAGCGGAAGACGAGATTCGAACTCGCGACCCTCGCCTTGGCAAGGCGATGCTCTACCCCTGAGCCACTTCCGCATAATTGGTGGAGGGAGATGGATTCGAACCATCGAAAGCTCAGCTAGCGGATTTACAGTCCGTCCCCTTTGGCCACTCGGGAATCCCTCCGTATTTGGAGCTGGCGATCGGAGTCGAACCAACAACCTGCTGATTACAAATCAGCTGCTCTGCCATTGAGCCACGCCAGCAAAATGCCGTCTATTCACTTTTCAAAAATGGCGACCCGGAACGGGCTCGAACCGTCGACCTCCAGCGTGACAGGCTGGCATTCTAACCAACTGAACTACCGGGCCTTTTAAAAGTGGTGGGAGTAACAGGGCTCGAACCTGTGACCCCCTGCTTGTAAGGCAGATGCTCTCCCAGCTGAGCTATACTCCCACACTTCAGGACCGACTTTTCAGCCGGCGCACTACGGAATTATAAAGTAAATGACCGAAAGTGTCAATAGAAAGAAATAAAAAAACTTACAATATATCCAAACTTCCGCTGCATATGTCCATGAGCGCTCCGAGCACTTTTGCCTCGTCCTCCGGAGCGTACGATATGTCCAGGATCACCTTGTCTTCGTAGGCGATGTTGTCTATCGTAAACGGCTGATCTTTCTCCGCGGTCTGGATCTTTCCGAGGTAGCTGTAGTCAGTTTTTACCTTTCCGGAAACGCTCTCGAAGACGTCCAGGCGGCCGGCATCCTCCAGCGCCATCCTGGCAGAAGAAGTATAAGCCCTTACCAGCCCTCCCGGCCCGAGCTTTATCCCGCCGAAATATCTTGTAACGACCACGACAGCATTCGTAAGGCCTTCGGAAGATATAAGAAGCGCCACCGGAGATCCGGCAGTGCCGCCGGGTTCGCCGTCGTCGGAGCCCCATACGGTCTGCTGCTTATCCCCGAGAACGAATGCCGGAACATTATGCGTTGCGTCGCGGTACTGAGCGCGTATCTTTTCTATGTATTTTTCCGCCTCTTCCCTGGAAGACACCGGAGCGGCATGAGTAATGAAGCGTGACTTTTCTATCACCTGCTCCGAGTATCCTTCCTTCTTAAGAGTCGTGTAGAGATATGCCATCCTCAGTTCTCCGCAATTATGAATTCCGCAAAGCGTCCGCGGTCGGCTTCCGACAGCTCCGCAGCGATGTACGTTCCGTTGTCCCTGTATTTCACGGTCTCGGGCTTTACGGCTTTTATTACAGCGTTGACCGCGCTGCCTTTGTCGTAAGGAATAAGCAGTTCCGTCCGCTTAACTCCGGAAAAGAGTCTTTCCTTTACAGCGCCGAGCAGCTCGTCTATGCCATTACCTGTTTTGCAGGAGATCGCGAATGCGTCCTGACCGTAGCCCAGAGGCTCAAATCCGGGGACCAGATCCGTCTTGTTGAAGACAAGAAGCCTCTCGCGCTCGGAAGCGCCGAGCTCTCCGAGAACATGCTCGGTAACATCTATCTGGAAATCCTTCTCCGCAAAGGAAGCGTCCACTATGTGCAGGATGAGATCCGCCCTGCTCACCTCTTCCAGCGTGGAGCGGAATGCGTCCACAAGGCCGTGCGGCAGCCTGCTTACAAAGCCTACGGTATCGATCAGGATGAAGCTCTTGCCGTCTTCCAGAGTAACGAGCCTCTGCGCGGTATCCAGCGTGGCGAAAAGCATGTCCTTTTCCAGGACCTGCTTTTCCTCCCTGTCCTCCATGGCCATGAGCCTGTTCATGAGCGAGGATTTTCCGGAGTTGGTGTAGCCTGCCAGAGCCACGACAGGAATGCCGTTCTTTTCGCGCTTCTTGCGCTGAAGAGCCCTGTTCTTCTTAAGCTCCGCAAGCTCCTTTTTTATCTCGTCCATGCGCCTTTGGATGTGGCGCCTGTCGGTCTCCAGTTTCTTTTCGCCGGGACCTCTGGTACCTATTCCGCCTCCGAGTCTGGACAGAGCCTTGCCGAAGCCCAGAAGCCTTGGCATGCGGTACTGCAGCTGCGCAAGCTCCACCTGGAGCTTACCTTCCCTGGACGTTGCCCTGTCCGCAAAAATGTCCAGTATCAGTATGGTGCGGTCTATTACCTTTGTGCCTACGGCTTCCTCGATGTTCCTCAGCTGCATGCCGGAAAGCTCGTCGTTGAAGATCACAAGGTCCGCTTCCATGTTCTGGCAGAACTCCTGAAGCTCCTTAAGCTTACCGCTTCCGATAAGCGTTGCGGCGCGGAAGTGGTCCAGATACTGTTCCATGCTCCCAAGGACCTCTATGTCCGCCGCTTCCGCAAGGCCGCGGAGCTCTTCCATGGAATAGGAAATATCCTCGCCTGTGGATGCACCGACGAGGATGGCTCTTGCGCTTTCGCGCTCTATGGTATTGTTGCTGTCGTCAAATTCCATTAAAGGATGAACCTGTCTATGTCGTCCTTTCTGATGGTCTCGGAGAACTTGCCGCGTACGTACTCCGGATCGATGACTATGTTCTTGTCCTCTACGTCCGGGATCTGGTACGAGATGTCCTCCAGAAGCTTCTCCATTATGGTGTGGAGCCTTCTGGCGCCTATGTTCTCCGTCTGCTCGTTAAGAAGCTCCGCCATGGTGGCGATCTCTTCTACTGCGTCGTCCGTAAAGCTTATCTCTACGCCTTCGGTCTCCAGAAGAGCCTTGTGCTGCTTAAGAAGAGCATTGTCCGGCTCGGTTAGTATCCTTACGAAATCTTTTCTTGTAAGCGGCTCCAGCTCCACCCTGATCGGGAAACGTCCCTGAAGCTCGGGAATAAGATCCGTGGGTTTGGAAACGTGGAACGCGCCTGCGCCTATGAACAGTATGTGGTCCGTCTTTACGGGGCCGTACTTGGTGTTTACTACGCTGCCTTCTACTATCGGGAGGATGTCCCTCTGGACGCCTTCCCTGGAAACGTCCACACCGCCGCGGAAACCGGATCCGGATGCGATCTTATCGATCTCGTCTATGAAGACTATTCCGTTCTGTTCGCAGTTCTCCAGGGCTTCGGTGGTGACCTGATCCATGTCTATCAGGTTCTGGGCTTCCTGCTCGATGAGGATCTTGCGGGCGTCCTTTACCTTCATGTTCTTTTTCTTGTAGCGCTTGGGCATTGCATCGCCGAAGATGCTGCCAAGAGATATGGTTCCGCCCTGCGAAACATCCAGGTTGTTGTCCTTGGGCTGATCGACAACGTCTATCTCTACGTACTGGTCTTCTAAAAGACCGGCCTTAAGCTGCTCGCGGACCTGGCTTCTGGCAAGCTCGGTCTGGCTGTCCTCGTGTGCGGCCTTGTCGTCTATCTTTTCCGTGGTCCTGTTGTAGGTAGCCTGACCACCGCCCATTATGAAGCTGAACGGATTGGTGCTTCCCTGAGCGGGGTTGCGCTTCTTGCTGCCGGGGATTATGGCCTCGATTATTTTTTCGTTGGCAAGATCCTCCGCTACCACGTACTTTTCGTCCATGTGCTTCTGCTTGGTGACTCTCATGGAAGCTTCCATAAGGTCCCTGATTATGGACTCAACATCGCGGCCCACGTAGCCGACTTCCGTAAATTTAGTGGCTTCCACCTTAATGAACGGAGCGTCCATAAGCTTGGCAAGACGCCTTGCGATCTCGGTCTTTCCTACACCGGTGGGGCCCATCATCAGGATGTTCTTGGGTGTTATCTCCTCGCGCATCTTTTCCGGAAGGAGATTCCTTCTGTAGCGGTTCCTTAATGCTACGGCAACGGATCTTTTTGCGGAATCCTGACCTATAATGTATTTATCCAGCTCCGCTACTATTTCTTTCGGAGTCATTCCGTGAATGGTGCGGGCGCCTTCTGTAAGTTCGTTAGCCATTGTCTACCTCCTAAAGAGTCTCCACGGAAATGTGGCTGTTGGTGTAAACGCAGATGTCGGAAGCGATCTTTAAGGATTCCTCCGCTATCTGAGCGGCAGTCATGTCCGTGTGGTCGTAAAGCGCGTGAGCTGCAGCGTACGCGTAGTTTCCGCCGGAACCTATCGCAACGTAGCTGGCGTCCGGCTCTATTACTTCTCCTGTGCCCGAGATGACGAGCACGCTGTCCCTGTCGGCTACAAGCATCATGGCGTCCAGATTTCTGGAGGCCTGATCCTGGCGCCACATCTGGGCAAGGGCAACGGCCGCGCGCTTAAGGTTGCCCTGATGCTCTTCCATCTTCTTTTCGAACTTCTCCATGAGCGAATACGCGTCCGCCACAGAGCCCGCAAAGCCGCAGAGCACCTGGTCCTTGTATATCTTTCTTATTTTTTTGGCATTGTTTTTCATGATGGAATGCTCGCCCATCGTTACCTGTCCGTCGCCGGCTATGGCTATGTCATCAGCGCTGCGGCGCACCAGGCATATCGTTGTTGCGTGGAATTGAGTCATTTTGTTCTCCGTTTTATAAGTTTAATTGAAGTTTATACTGTTTTACCGCCGTTGTTAGCACTCGAAGTTAAAGAGTGCTAAAAGCTATTATAAATATAATCCCCTGCCAGACATATGTCAACAGGGGAATTATGGAGCTTTAGTGTATTTTTACTTCTTTTCTCTGTGGTCGCAGTCCGGGTTGGAGCACACTAAAGAGCGTCCTCTTTCCACGAGAAGGCTTCCGCATTTAGGGCATTCCTTCTGCACCGGCTTGTACCAGTAGACCTGATCGCAGGACGGATAATTGCTGCAGCCGTAGAAGGTCTTGCCCTTTCTGCTGCGTTTTACTATTATTTCCGACCCGCATTTCGGGCACTTTACGCCTGTTGACGTAATAATTGATTTTGTATATCTGCACTTCGGGAAGTCGGAACACGCAAGGAAATCGCCGAATCGGCCGTGCTTTAGGGCCAGCGGCTTTCCGCACTGCGGGCAGAGCTCTTCCGTAAGCTCTACCTTGGGCTTTACCTTCTCCATGTTTGCGCGTGCCTGGTCTATCTCCTTCTTAAGGCTGCCGTTATAGTAGTCGCCTATCACCTTTTTCCATGCGACCTTGCCTTCCGCTACCTTATCCAGATCTTCTTCCATCCTGGAAGTGAATTCCACGTCCACTACCTCCGGGAAATAGACCTCCATTACGTTCTTCGTAACAAGCTTTCCCAGATCCGTAGGCATCAGAACCTTCTTCTCTTTTACGATGTACTTGCGCTCGGTAAGAGTGGATACTATAGGCGCGTAAGTGCTGGGGCGGCCTATGCCCTTTTCTTCCAGTTCCTTGATAAGGCTCGCCTCAGTAAACCTGCTGGGAGGTTCCGTGGCTCTCTTTTCGTTGTGCACCTCTATGAGTGCAAGGTCCATTCCCTCTTTAAGATCCGGAAGAGGCTTGTCTTTTTCCTCGGAACTTACGTTATAGACCTTAAGGAAACCGTCGAACAGCAGCTTTCTGCCGTAAGCCTTAAGCTCGTACTTGCCGCAGCCTATCTGGGCGCCCATTGCGTCGAATACTGCAGCGGACATCCTGCTGGCCACAAAGCGCGACCATATAAGCCTGTAAAGCTTGAACTGATCGGAAGTAAGCGAAGACTCCAGCGCCTCCGGTACCAGATCCACGTTGCTGGGCCTTATGGCCTCGTGGGCGTCCTGGGTATTCTGGCGCTTGTTGGAAAATATGCCGCTTCCTACGTAATCGTTTCCGTAACGCTCTCTTACCAGCTGTTTGCAAGCGGCGTCAGCCTGGGGATTGACGCGTACGGAGTCCGTTCTCATGTAAGTTATGAGACCTACGTGGCCCTGCCCCTTAACGTTAATGCCTTCGTACAGCTGCTGCGCTATGAGCATTGTCTTTTTAGGCGCAAATCCCAGCCTTACGGAAGCATCCTGCTGAAGGACGCTTGTGGTGTAAGGCGCGTAAGGCTTGGTCTGGGTCTGCTTGTTCTCCACAGACAGCACTGTGTACTTGCCGTTTCTGAGGTCTTCCGCTATCTTGTCCGCATCTTCCTTGCGGCAGATCGTAGCGTCGTTCTTTTCGTCCGGAATTACTATGCGCTTTCCGTCTATCTTGTCCAGTTTGGCGTTGAAAGTGGTCCTCTTGGTCTTCTGCGGAGTGCTGGTATCCGAAGCCAGGTCCGCGGAGATGGCAAAAAAGGTCTTGGGCTCGAAATTGTCGATGATGTCTTCTCTGTCGCAGATTATCTTTAAAGCCGCAGACTGCACGCGTCCGGCGGAAAGGCCTCTTGCGACCTTGTTCCAAAGCACCGGGCTTATGCCGTAGCCTACCACCCTGTCTATTACTCTTCTGCCCTGCTGAGCGTCCACAAGGTCCAGATTTATGGACCGAGGGTGCTCTATTGCAGCAGATACCGCAGGCTTGGTTATCTCGTGGAACTCTATGCGGTTGGCGTCCTTGGGATCTATTCCGAGAAGGCTGCAGATGTGCCAGGATATGGCCTCGCCCTCGCGGTCGGGGTCTGTTGCCAGATAGACCTTGTCTGATTCCGACGCAGCAGCCTTAAGGTCTTTTATAAGCTGCGCCTTGCCGCGTACGTTTATGTACTCGGGTTCGAAATTATCCTCTATCTTAACGCCCATGCGGCTTTTTGGAAGGTCTCTGATGTGTCCTACCGAAGCCATTACGTTATATCTGCTTCCTAAAAATTTACTTATCGTCTTTGCCTTGGAAGGCGACTCAACTATTACAAGTGATCTTTTGGCAGCCATAGGCGCTCCTTTCGCTCGTTGTCATTTTCCTTCTATATAAATACTTATAGAAGAGTTTGTCAAGAATCAGATGATTATTTTTGCGCCTTAATTTTCCGGATAATACCGCTGGCCCCTGGAGAAAACAAGGTCCTTAAGTTCCAGAACGCCAAGATACGCCAGTGCGTCGGCTACCGGCAGACCAGTCTTAAGCGCTGCTTTATCCGGGCTGATCCCGGGATCCTCTGCCACCGATGCAAGTACCAGTTTCTCTTCTTCCGAGAGCGCTTCTATGCGTCTTAGTTTCTTTGCGCCCGAAAGCCCCAGGGTCTGCGCGGCGCTGTCCATGTCCAGTATGGGACAGGCTCCGTCCGCTATAAGCTTGTTTACTCCGGCGCTCCCCGGCTGATTGATGTTTCCGGGAACGGCATATACGTCCCTGCCCTGTTCCAGAGCAAGACCCGCTGTTATCATGGATCCGCTCTTAAGCGTTCCTTCCACAACGACTACGCTCTTAGCCAGACCGCTTATTATCCTGTTTCTTTCGGGAAACATCCATCTGTTTCCCATTACGCCCGGCGGATACTCGGAAAGGATCAGCCCGTCCTCCGCTATCCTTCGGTACAGATCCAGGTTGCTCTTTGGAAAGCATATGTCTATGCCTGTCCCAAGCACCGCTACAGTAGGGGTCCCGGCCTTAATGCATCCTATGTGCGCAGCGCTGTCTATCCCCTCCGCCATTCCGCTTACGACAGATATTCCGCAGGCAGCGACTCTTGAAGCAATGCCTTCAGCCGCCCATCTGCCGTACGCGGAGCAGCGTCTGGTGCCTACTATCGCGACCAGCGGATGCGCTATGAGCTCTATTTTTCCTATGTAATACAGCATTTCCGGGGCCTTATGAATGCTCCTGAGGTGCTCCGGATATGCTTCGTCGTCTTTATTTATCGCTTTTATTTCCATGGTCTTTATTATTTCCGCGTCAGAACCTGTCCCCGAACAGGTCGCCCGGAAACCTGTAGTTAAGTATTTCCAGTATGTGTTTTTCGGTAATGTCCGCGCTCCCGTCCAGATCCGCGGCGGTGCGGGCAAGCTTAAGCATCCTGTGGTAGGATCTTGCGGACAGGTGCCACTTTTCGAAAGCTGCCTTGAGTATCTTCTTTCCGGCCGCGGACGGAACACAGTACTTTTCCAGCAGCGAAGCGTTGAGCTGGGAGTTGTATTTTATCCCTTCTCCGGCGTATCTTTCTTTTTGAATAGCCATGGCGTTCTCAACACCCTCCCTGAGCTTTGAGCTGGATACCGCGGACTTTGCGTTTCCGATGTTGATGTCGTCGTATATTGGTCTTTGGACGCTTACATGAAGATCTATCCTGTCCATGAGCGGCCCGGATATCTTACCTGCGTACTGTCTGCGTTCGTGTTCCGTGCAGGTGCACTGCTTTACGGGATCGCCGTAGTAACCGCATCTGCATGGATTCATGGCTGCCACCAGCATGAACTTGGCAGGAAACGACACTCTGGTATTGAGTCTGTTGATCACTACGAAACCGTCCTCCAGCGGCTGGCGCAGCGAATCCAGAATGTGCGACTGGAACTCTGCGATCTCGTCCAGAAAAAGCACGCCCCGGTGAGCCAGCGATATCTCTCCCGGCCTCGGTCTTCCTCCGCCTCCTATAAGAGCAGCCTTAGTAACACTGTGATGCGGCGAGCGGAACGGTCTTTCGCTTATAAGTGACTGGCCGTTCTTCAGCTCTCCTGCAGCGCTGTAAACTTGCGTAACTTCCAGCATCTCGTCGTAAGTAAGTTTGGGCAGTATCCCCGGTATGCGCTTTCCTATCATGGTCTTGCCTGTGCCGGGCGGCCCCGCCATGAGCATGCCATGCATTCCTGCGGCAGCGATCTGCGCCGCTCTTTTTACATGGTCCTGACCTTTTATATCCACGAAATCAGGAACGTCTGTACCTGAAGGAACGACCTGCGCACTGCCTCCCTTTACCGGGCTTATGCTGTCCATCCCTGTAATGTGATCCGCAAGACAAGTGATGCTGCTGACCGGATAAAGATAAACGTCCTTTACCAGCATGGCCTCCGGCAAGCAGGCTTTAGGTATGAAGAACTTGTCCACCCCGCGCTTTTTGAGCCCCATTATCATTGGGAGCACGCCGTCCACAGCATTCACCCTTCCGTCCAGCGTAAGCTCGCCCATGCACGCAGCTTTTCCGCCGCAAAGGTCCGCCGCTCCCGGAAGGACCTTATCCTTAAGACTGCAGATAAGTATTCCGGCTGCCACGGGAAGATCGTAGTGGCTGCCCTCCTTCTTTTTATTTGCAGGCGTAAGGTTTACCGTTATCCTCTTGGCCGGGAAACTAAGGCCGCAGTTCTCCATGGACGCCCTTATCCTTTCCCTTGCCTCCCTTACGCTCTGGTCCGCAAGCCCCACAACGCTGAACGCAGGCAGACCGTTCTCACAGTCCACTTCCGCCCACGTAGGCTCGCCGGAAAGTCCGTAAAGACTTGCCGTAAGAACTCTTGAATACATCTCTCCTCCCAATGCCTGTCAGAACGCGTTCTTAATGTGCCGTCCGAAAAGGCCCTTGTCCGTCTGAAGTATCTCCACGATGTCCATCCTGAGGGCGCATTGCCTGTAGCGCGGATTGCGCAGAACATAGTACTCCGCGGTAAGCCTCAGCTTGCGCTGCTTCTCCTTTCCGACAAATTCGCAGGGAAGCCCGTAAGCACTGCTGTTTCTGGTCTTTACCTCCGTAAAAACCAGCACGCACGCTTCCGGATCGAAAGCTATGATGTCTATTTCCCCTGTCTTGCAGTAGAAATTCCGGCACAGTATGCGCATGCCCTCGCGGATCAGCATGCTGCACGCAGCATCCTCGCCGATGTCGCCTACTTTCCTTTTATATGTACGCCTGTCCTGCCCGGCGCCGGCCGCAGCTGTAGTTTCCATATTAATACCCCTTTTGATGCTGGCTGGACCCGCCCCGCAGCCGGCGAAACCCTCGCAAAAATTGTAATAAAAAACAGCTGCTTGTGTAAACAGCTGTATTGGCAGAAACGGTACAGACTTTTGCAGTCCGGGGAGTCCGGTCCCTGTATTAAGAGCGTCCGTCCGGGCTTCGCTAGTCGTCCGGATATATTATGCTTACCTCTTCGGATGCCACCGCGGCGTCTATAAGGGCATTGCAGTCCAGCCGGCTCTCGGATTCCAGTATCTTGGCAAGCTTGGGCTTTGTGACCGGATGCTTGGGCAGGAACACGGTGCAGCAGTCCTCGTAAGGCTGTATGGATGTCTCGAAGGTGCCTATCTCCCTTGCTATGTCCATTATCTGCGTCTTATCCATACCTATAAGAGGCCTCATTACAGGCAGCGAAACGGACGCGTCGGTAACAACAAGCGCCTCCGCGGTCTGACTGGCCACCTGCCCAAGGTTCTCACCGGTTATAAGCATCATGCAGTCGTTGGCCTGCGCTATGCGCTCCGCTATCCTCATCATGAAGCGGCGGACAAGTATGGTGGTCTCGTCCTCGGGGCAGTTCTGAACTATCTGCTCCTGTATTGGAAGAAGGTTGATGCTGTGGATGCGCAGCCTTCCGGTGTACAGCGTAAGGATCTTTGCAAGGTCCTTTACCTTTTCCCACGCGCGCTCGGAAGTGTACGGATAGGAATGGTAGTGAACGGCCTCCAGGACCATGCCTCTGTGGGCCATCATGAAGCTGGCCACAGGCGAATCTATTCCGCCGGACAGAAGCACAAGACCCTTGCCGTTGGTGCCGATCGGAAGCCCTCCGAACGCAAGTATCTTCTGCTCGTAGAGGTACACGAAGCCGCGCCTTACGTTTACGAAAAGAAGAGCGTCCGGATCGTGAACGTCTACCTTAAGGACCTTGCAGCCCTTAAGAACGCTTGCGCCTATGCGCCTTGCTATCTGCGGGCTCTCCACGGGAAAAGCCTTGTCCGCCCTGCGGGCTTCTATCTTAAAGGTCTTTATTCCCTTGGACTCGATAAGGCCGTTCATTATCTCAACGGCGGCCTTTCCGGTCTTGTCCAGAGCCTCGTCCGCAGTAAGACCGGTTATGTCTATTTCCTGCGCAGGGCTTATGGAATCCACACCGAACACCCTTCCCACACGCTTAAGTATGTCTTCGCGCGGTATGTCCGGGGTCGTCCGCACGAAGATAAGTCCGTCCGTGCGCTCTACGCTTACGCCTTCGGTACCTTTGAGCATCTTTTTGATCTTCTGGACCAGCATGCGCTCGAAATACGGCTTGTTCTGCCCTTTAAGAGCAGTCTCGCCGCAGCGTACTATGTAAACGTTCTCTTTTATGTCCTGCATCTATCTTTTGCGGAACGCGCTCCGCAGCCTCCTTTGATCGCTTGTGTATTTTACGAGTCTTTCCGCAACGAATTCCACTTCTTCCAAGGTGTTGTCCCGGCAGAAGCTGAAACGCAGAGCCCCTTCGATCTCCTCCGGGGAAAGACCCATTGCAGACAGCACGTGGCTGCCCTTGCTCCTGGAACTGCAGGCAGAACCTGTGGATACGCATATCCCGTCCTGTTCCAGCATGTGCAGAAGCACCTCCGCCCTGCATCCTATAAAGCTTACGTTGAGTATCAGCGGGCATCCGTCCTCCGGAGAATTTATCTTTACATCCGGGATCTCGCTTAGTATTAGTTCTTTAAGTCTTCTTGCAGGAGCCGGATCCGGGACCGTAAGCTCTTCGGCCGCTGCGCCGAACGCCGCTATTCCGGGAACGTTCTCCGTACCGGACCTGAAGTTCTTCTCCTGGCCTCCGCCGTAGATGAATGGCGGAACATGAAGTCCGCTCTTAATATACAGCGCTCCGCTGCCTTTTATCCCGTGGATCTTGTGTGCGGAAAAGCTTGCAAGATCGACGCCCGTCTTCCTTACGTCCACAGGAATCTTGCCAAGGCTCTGCACGCAGTCGGAATGCAGAAGAGGCCTTGCGGCCGGGTCGTTTCCGAACCTCTTGCGTATTACGGAAGATATTTCTTCGACCGGGAAGATGGCACCGGTCTCGTTATTCACATGCATGACGCTTACGAGCACGGTGCTGTCCGACAGCGCTTCCTTAAACGCCTCCATGTCCAGATTCCCGTCCCTTTTTACAGGAACGAGCACCACGTCCGCGCCCCTTGCCTTAAGAACGTCCAGACACCTTAGGACCGCAGGATGTTCCACCGCCGTGCTTATTATCCTGCTGCCCTGCTTCTTTCTGGACTCCCATACCCCGAACAGAGCGGTATCGTCGCTTTCCGTTCCGCCGGATGTAAAGAACACCTCGCTGTCCGAAGCCCCGAAGCAGGACGCGACAGACTTCCTTGCTGCCTTTACTTCTTTCTCCGCGTCAAGCCCCAGCCTGTAAAGGCTGGAAGGATTTCCGAAGTTTGCGCGTATGGTCCTTTCCGCTGCCTCCGCGGCTACGGGAGAAGGTCTTGTTGTTGCGCTGTTGTCCAGATATATTATATGCATTCCGTTCTCAAAACTCGGGCCCGCATCTCTGCGGGCCCTTGGTGTTCTACTTGGCGTAATCTATCGCTCTTGTTTCCCTGATGACGTTTACCTTTATCTGGCCCGGATATTCGAGCTCGCTCTCTATCCGTTTGGAGATGTCCCTGGCCAGCATCGGCATTGAATCGTCCGATATCTGATCCGGCTTTGCTATTATGCGTATCTCGCGGCCTGCCTGGATGGCGTAGGATGATTCGACGCCCGGTGTGGTATTTGCGATCTCTTCCAGCTTCTGGAGCCTCTTGATGTATGTGTCCAGAGTCTCTCTTCTGGCGCCCGGCCTTGCGGCGGAAAGAGCATCCGCGGCAGCCACCAGTATAGCTTCGGCGCTCTTGGGTTCGTAGTCGCCGTGGTGCGAAGCCATTCCGTCGATGACGGCTTCCGGCTCCTTGTACTTGCGGAGCACGTCTATGCCTATGTCCACGTGGGTGCCCTGTATCTCGTGATCCAGAGCTTTGCCTATATCGTGGAAGAGTCCTGCCCTCTTGGCAAGGGCAACGTCGAATCCAAGCTCTCCGGCCATGAGTCCGGCCAGGTGAGCAACTTCTCTGGAGTGCGACAGAACGTTCTGTCCGTAGCTGGTCCTGTAGTGAAGTCTTCCCAGAAGCTTTACGAGCTCCGGATGTACGTTGTGGCATCCGATCTCGAATACTGCTTCTTCGCCTTCCTTCTTGATGACGGCGTTGACTTCCTTTGTGGCCTTCTCCACCATTTCCTCTATGCGGGCGGGATGGATGCGGCCGTCTACTATGAGCTTTTCCAGAGCTATCCTTGCGATCTCCCTTCTTACAGGATCGAAGGACGAGACTACGATGGCTTCCGGAGTATCGTCTATTATGAGGTCTACGCCGGTAGCTGTCTCTATGGCCCTGATGTTGCGGCCTTCGCGGCCGATTATGCGGCCTTTCATGTCGTCGCTGGGCAGGCTTACCACCGAGATTGTGCTCTCGGCTACGGTATCCGCCGCGCAGCGCTGGATGGCGCCTACGATTATGTCTTTTGCCTTCTTATCCGCCTCGTCCTTGGCCTTGGACTCTATGTCCTTGATCATTACAGACGCCTCGTGGCGGATGTCCTTTTCAAGATCTCTTAAGAGCAGCTGCTTGGCTTCTTCGGCGGTGCATCCGGAGATCCTCTCCAGTTCCGCGATCTGCTTCTTGATGATCTCGTCTACGTTCTTTTCCTTGTCCTTAAGGGACTGCTGTCTGCGCTGGATGTCTTCTTCTTTCTTTTCTATGGACTCCAGCTTTCTGTCCACAGATTCTTCTTTCTGGGTTATCCTGCGTTCGGATTTCTTTACGTCGTCCCTGCGCTCCTTTATGTCCTTCTCGGCTTCCACCTTTATCTGGTGAGCCTCGGACTTGGCCTCTGCGACCAGTTCCTTTCTCAGTGCTTCAGCTCTGTTTTCTGCGTCCAGGATAAGATTCTTAGCCTGTGTCTCGGCACTTCCGATAGTCTTTTCAGCTTTTGACTTCCTTAAGATATATCCAACAAGTATTCCGACAAGCAGAAAAACAACAGCCACAACACAAACGATCACCCACGGGAAGGGCTGTCCATGTTCAACCATATTTGTTCTCCTTGTTATTCTGATTTGGATCTATATAAAACGATATGTTGATATAAATCTGTATACATAATACAATATGTATAATAATGATGTCAATAAAAAACAGCCGGGGTACGGACCACCCGGCTGCTGCGTTATCCTGACTGACTAAATTATTCTGGAAGCTATGTCCGCGAACCTGCGGGCAATGTCGCTGCCGTCCGCTAAAGCCGCCGGAATTCCGGAGTTGTTGGATATGTGGATGCCCGGTTCCTCCGATACCATGCCTACGAGCGGCGCGTTTATGGATCTGGTTATGTAGTTGACGCCCGGAATGTTGTCCGAGTCCGAATACTGCCTGTCTATGCGGTTGATGGCGTAGTATCTTTCCGCAACGCCGAGTTCCTCCAGTTTTTCGCAGAGCGCCTCCGTATTGCGGACGGAAGAATGGTCCGGAACGGCAAGCATGAGAGCGGCATCCGCTCCGCATGCGAAAGTCCTGAGTATTCCGGTAACGGATACGGGACAGTCTACTATTACAACATCGAAACGGTTCCTGAGAACGTTGTAGAGCGCCTTTACGTGTCCGGGGCTGAGACCGTCTATCTCCCTGTACTGCGGACAGGACAGAAGGCTGAGGCCGGGACAGAGATCGTGGCATATTATTGCCTTATCCAGTTTGCACAGACCGGATACTACGTCTCCCAGATCGAAAAGTATGCGATCCTCCATTCCAAGGTAGATGTCCGCGTTGCGCCTTCCCATGTTAAGATCCAGCAGGAGTACGTTAAGCCCCTGCCTGGCTGCCGCCACGCTTAAATTTACCGCAAATGTAGTCTTTCCTGTTCCTCCGCTGCCGGAGCACGACAGAATTATCTTGCCCATCGGATACCTTCCGTGAAAAGTGTTGCGTAGTATTCTAACACATTTCCGGGGCAAAAAGATATAGGATATATGATCGATTTGCTTAATTTATTTAAATAATTCCCGCCTCTCTAAGGCTTATGTAACGACCGTCTCCGATAATTATGTGATCCTCCAGCTTTATCCCTAACAGATCGCCTGCCTGCACTACTCTTTTTGTCAGAGCTATGTCCTCTGCGCTGGGTGTAGGATCCCCGCTTGGATGATTATGCGCCAGGATCACGGCGTAAGCACCTTTCCTTACCGCGTTAGAGAACACCTCCCTCGGGCTTATGCATGCGGAAGAAAGGCCGCCAGACGCTATCTCCTCCCTGGCCATTATCTCCCCTTTCGCGTTGAGCATCGCAAGGCATATCTTTTCTTTCTGAAGATGCCTAAGATCCTTCATGAATACGTCCGCGGCTGCAGCAGGTCTGTCCATTACCTTTTTATCCTCCGGCACGCAGAAAGCTATCCTTCGTCCAAGCTCAATGGCAGCGCACAGCCTGCATGCCAGAGCCTCACCGACGCCTTTGACCTTCATGAACTCCTCCGGCTGACAGTTCCTGAGGCCCTTAAGACCGTCGCGTTCCAGAGCAAGTATCTCTGATGATACGGCAAGCGCGCTCTGGTCCCTTGTTCCGTTGGATACGATAAGTGCAATAAGTTCTGTGTTTGACAGTCCCTGAGCCCCTGTCCCGAGCAGCTTTTCGCGCGGTCTTTCGCTGTCCGGCATTTGTTTTATGGTCGACATCATCCCTGACCTCCTTTTTCCGGAATGATAAACAAAAAACCGGACCCGTTAAAGGTCCGGAGACGTTTACTGTGCCGTTTCTGTCTGAAATGTGTGCCGTTATTTCTTAAAGACCCACTTGCGCTGCCAATTGTAGCTGATGAAGAACAGGATCAGATCGACTACGATCTTGAGCAGCGTAACGATAAGCCCCTGCGCGTGCAGTATGTTGGTAAGGAAGCTCAGGAACAGCCAGGAAAGGATCATCCTGACCGCGCATATGATGTAGTATTTCCAGATCGTCTTCCTGGCCGGAGCTTTGCTGCCGAACACCTTCGTCCTGCTGAAATTGTAGTCCACCAGCGAAGATATGATCCTTGCGGCGGCAGTAGGAACGAACAGGCTGGCAGTCGTGTAATCCTTTATGAAATGCTTGTTTATGAACGCCGCAGCGGCCGCGAAGATGCCCACGCCCTTTTCCGTAAGCGCGTTAAGTACGGTGAACACGATCAAGTCCACTAACGTTGCGATGCAGGAGCCCAGAACGAACAGTATTATGGGCTTGTATATCCTGTAGGAATCCTTGAAAACGTTGAAATGCGAGCTGCTGTTGTCGTCTATGTAGACTGTGTTGATGGGTATCTCGCCGTAGGGAATGCCGTGATCTTTTATGTAGATCAGCATGTTTGTCTCGTACTCGTAGCGGTCGCCCTGCACCTCTTCCGCGAAAGCATTAAGGTATTCCGCAGGGATCGCCCTGAGACCTGTTTGAGTGTCCGTAAGCTTTATTCCGTAAACAGCCCTGTATATGAACGCTGATATACGGTTACCGAGTCTGTTATGAGTAGGGACGTGGCTCTGGGAAAAGTCTCTGCATCCGAGTATCACCTGCCCGGGTCTGGACTTCATCTCATTGCAGAGCCTTACGGTATCCTCCGGAGTATGCTGTCCGTCGCCGTCTACGGTTATTACGGCTTCTGCGTCCGGGATGTTCTCCGTTACATAAGCGAAGGCATCGCGCAGCGCCCTTCCCTTGCCTTTGTTTACCTCGTGCACCACAAGTCTGCACTCGGGATGCTCCGCCAAAGCTTTGCGGAAAGGTTCCTTGTGTTCCTCGGAACTTCCGTCGTCCACAAGGACTATATGCTTAAATCCGGCATCTATCATGCCGTCTACGGTGCTGTTGAGTTTTTCGTCCGGATCCAGGGACGGTATTATGATAACGGTATTTTTCATATCAATGGATTCTACCACAAAAATATGTATCTTCCAACAAATTTTCGGGAAGAAGCCTTCACCAGGGCAATAAAACTCCCGCGCCGTTAAGCGCGGGAGCCGGTTCTTACTGTTCGGTTTTCGACCTTAACTTAGCCCTTTACCTTTGCAATGTGCGCAAGCAGACGGAGCATGTTGCAGGTGAAGCCGTACTCGTTGTCGTACCATGCGATCAGCTTCATGAAGTGACCGTTCAGAGCGATGCCTGCCTGAGCGTCGAATACGCTGGCGTTGGTCTCGCCGATGATGTCGGTGGAAACGATGGGCTGATCCTCGTAGCGCATTACGCCCTTCAGCTCGCCTTCGCAGGCTTCCTTAACGGCTGCGCATACTTCCTCGTAGGTCGCTTCCTTGGCCAGGCTTACGGTGAGGTCTACTACGGATCCATCCGGAGAAGGAATACGCATGGACATGCCGGTGAGCTTGCCCTGCAGGGACGGGATGACCTTGCCTACAGCCTTAGCTGCGCCTGTGGTGGACGGAATTATGTTGTCGTAGCAGGTGCGGCCCAGACGGAAGTTCTTCTTGGAGTAGTCGTCTACTACGAACTGGGTAGCGGTAGCAGCGTGAACTGTGGTCATGAGTCCTTCCACGATGCCGAACTTGTCGTTGAGCACCTTTGCCAGAGGAGCAAGGCAGTTGGTGGTGCAGGATGCGGCGGAAGCGGTGGAGAGCTTCGGGTCGAAGGTCTCGTGGTTTACGCCGTATACGAACATCGGGGTCTTGTCCTTTGCGGGAGCGCTCATGAGAACGAACTTAGCTCCTGCTGCCAAATGCGGCTGTACGCTCTCTTCGGTAAGGAAAGCGCCTGTGCAGTCTACTACGTACTCCGCGCCGAGCTTGCCCCAGCCGAGGTTTGCGGGGTTGCGGTCGTTGAGCAGCGGAATGGCCTTGCCGTTGATGATGAGATGGCTCTCATCGTAGCCTACGGTGCCTTCCCACTTGCCGTGAACGGTGTCGTACATGAAGTAATATGCCAGCATCTCGGGAGTCTTGTCCGGTGCGTTGATGGCAACGATGTCCATGTCTCCCCTGCGGGTAGCTTCACGTGCGGTAAGACGTCCGATGCGGCCGAATCCGTTGATTCCGATCTTAATCATTATTGAAATCCTCCTATAAAAAAATTACATTATTTGCTTATTTAATTCTACTCTTTTCCGCCCTGTTCTACAAGCATTTTCCGCAGTAAAGCGGCGCATTTGCGCATGTCTTCCGGAGGCTGCGCCGAAACGCTCACTAAATGTCCGTCCTCCGGGTGCGCAAAGGACAGAGCTCCTGCATGCAGAGCCTGCCTGGGCATCCACTCGGGATCCTCCGCATATCCGTAAAGCTGGGCGTAGAGCTCGTCTCCTACAAGAGGATGACTAATGTGGGTCATGTGCACCCTTATCTGATGCGTCCTTCCGGTATCCAGTTTTATCTCCACGATGCTGTAACCCTGCAGCTGCCCGGTATCCTTGATGTCGAAGGTCTCCAGGGTCTTATAGTGCGTAACGGACGGATACCCTTCGGGCGAAACCATGCGCCTTGCCTTATGGTTCGGATCTTTCATTATCGGAAGGTCTATCGTTCCGGACGGTTCCGTTATTCCGTGGACTATGGCTGTATAGATCTTATCCACCCTGTTCGCCGCCATCTCGCCTTGCAGAAAGTCCTGGCAATGCGCGTTCTTGGCAACGATAAGGAGTCCGGACGTGTTCATGTCCAGGCGGTTGACGAACCTTGGCTTAAATACTTCGCCGGTCTGCTGCATTCGGAAAGCCAGCGCGTTGGCCAGCGTTCCGTCCGGAAAGTTGTGCGTGGGGTGCACTATAAGCCCGGCCTGCTTGTTTACTATAAGCAGGTCCGCGTCCTCGTACACGATGTCCAGCGGAATGTCCTGAGGCTCGAAATAGCTCGTCTCCTCCGGATACACAACGCTTACCGCGTCCCCCGCCTTTACCCTGTGCCTTACTCCGCACCTTACTCCGTTGAGCATTATGCCACCCAGAGGCTTTATCTTCTTGAGCAGATGCGAGCTCAGCTTAAGGCGCAGACGCAGTATCTCCTTCACCAGAAGTCCCTCGTCGGCCTGTGTGCAGTTGTATGAAATGTCAGGTCTTTCCATTTATTTTTCCGATGCCTGATGACGTTCTTTTTTCAACGAATTTTACCCTTTTTGATTATACTCCATTTGTTACAAATATGACATAGCAAGATTCCATTTATGTATAGCACGGTATTAGTAATTATGATATAATTCGTAGCGACATTTTATCAATATTTGACAAAAAATGAGGTAAGCTAATGATTCGATTAACTGAAACAGTATTGCGTGACGCAAACCAGTCGCTCATCGCAACCCGCCTGCCTTTCGAGAAGTTCGAGCCTATCCTTTCCGAAATGGATAAGGCCGGATACTACTCCTGCGAGGTATGGGGCGGGGCAACATTCGACGTCTGCCTCAGGTTCCTCAACGAGGATCCGTGGGAAAGACTCAGGAAGATCCGCGAAGCTATGCCCAACACCAAGCTTCAGATGCTCCTGCGCGGACAGAACATCCTCGGATACGCTCACTATCCGGACGACATCGTACGCCGCTTCGTAAGAGCATCCGTAAAGAACGGCATCGACATCATAAGGATCTTCGACGCGCTCAACGATGTTGACAACCTTAAGGTAGCCATCGAAGAGACCGTCAAGTCCGGCGCTATGGCGTCCGGAGCCATCTCCTACACCATCAGCCCTGTACATACTCTGGAAAACTATGTAAAGCTGGTAAAGGAAATGGCAGCCATGGGCGTAGGCTCCATATGCATCAAGGACATGGCGGGCCTGCTCACACCTAAGAACGCTTACGATCTGGTATCCGCCATCAAGGATGCCGTAGACCTTCCGGTAGTAATGCATACGCACTGCACCACCGGTCTTGCGTTCATGACTTACCTCAAGGGCGTGGAAGCCGGCGCGGACGTAATAGACACCGCCATCTCCCCGTTCTCCGGCGGAACTTCCCAGCCGGCAACGGAGACCCTCTCCTATACCCTCAGAGAGCTCGGCTACGACACCGGACTCGACAAGGAAGCTCTGCACAAGATCGCTGCTTACTTCAAGCCGATCAGAGCCGAGTACCTTGCGAACGGAACTCTCAACCCGATCTCCCTTACCACAGATACCGAATGCCTCCAGTACCAGATCCCGGGCGGAATGCTCTCCAACCTGCTCAGCCAGCTGAAGATGCTCAACGTCCCCGACAAGTTCGAAGAGGCCCTTAAGGAGACTCCGAAGGTCCGCGAGGACATGGGATTCCCGCCGCTCGTTACTCCTACCAGCCAGCTGGTCGGAAACATGGCGGTACAGAACGTGCTCGCAGGCGAAAGATACAAGAACGTAAGCTCCGAGATCAAGGCTTACTGCCGCGGCGAGTACGGTAAGACACCTGCTCCCATCAACGAGGAAGTCAGAAAGAAGATCCTCGGCGACGTTAAGCCCATCGAAGGCCGTTACGCAGAGACCCTTCCCACCGACACCTTCGAGAAGGCTCAGGAGAAGCTGGGCGATCTCGCCAAGACCGAAGAAGACGTACTCAGCTACATCGCATTCCCGTCCGTAGCCGAAAAGTTCCTTACCGAGCGCAAGGCTAAGGAAGAGAACGTCTGGACGTTCAGCATCGAGGAGGTCAAATAATGGGAGTTACAAGCACTGCAGCCACACTGGCGATATCGAAGCTCACCTTCGGTGAAGGTGTCCTCTACGCCGTCCTGGGCATGCTGGTAGTATTCTTCGCACTGGTGCTGATAATGGTGATCATCAAGATCCTCATAAAGGCTACCGACAAGAAGAAGGCGGAACCCGCACCTGCAGCGGCAGCACCGGCTCCTGCAGAAGTACCTGCAGAACCGGTAAAGAGAGACGATCCCGCACCGGGGACCTCCGGAGACATAAAGCTCTACACTACCGATCCAAAAGAAGCTGCCATGATAATGGCTATCGTAGCAGATGCTCTTGGAAAGCCGCTCAACGAACTCAGGTTTAAGTCGATAAGGGAAATAAAGGAATGAATATCATGAAGTACAAAGTAAATCTCAATAACAAGATCTACGAAGTCGTCGTTGAAGACGGCCAGGCTATGCTCATAGACGAATACGAGCTCAAGGCTCCCAAGGCTCCCGCTCCCAAGGCGGCTCCCGCGGCTCCGGCTCCGGCAGCGGCTCCCGCACCGGCAGCTGCTCCTGCTGCAGCACCTGCAGCAGCTGTAGACGGATGCAAGATCACCTCGCCGCTTCCCGGCAACATTCTTAACATCAAGGTCACTCAGGGCCAGGCTGTAAAGTCCGGCGATGTCCTCCTCATCATCGAAGCCATGAAGATGGAGAACGAAGTTCTTGCCCCTCAGGACGGCACCGTAAAGCAGATCGCAACATCCAAGGGCGCTGTCGTCGCAACAGGCGACCTGCTCCTCGTCATCTAGGAGACTGAACAATGGAAAACATTATCGCAACATTAGGCAGACTGGGACAGACTTCCGGATTCTACGGACTGTTCGCGGACTGGCGCCAGATCGTTATGATCGTCATCGCCTGTGTGCTTCTGTACCTCGGTCTTGTAAAGAAATTCGAGCCGCTTCTTCTTGTAGGCATAGCCTTCGGAATGCTGCTCACCAACCTTCCGTTCGGCAACATGTACAACCCGGAGCTTTGGGATCTGTACATCGCAAACGGGCAGCAGGTAGCAACGCTTTCGCCGGAACTTCAGGCGTTCATCGCCGAGCACGGACTGATATTCGCAGACGGCATAGTCCAGATGTCCTTTACGGAGCTGATACATGCCGGCGGACTTCTGGACATAATGTATATCGGTGTTAAGATAGGTCTCTATCCTTCCCTGATATTCATGGGCGTAGGCGCAATGACGGACTTCGGTCCCCTGCTTGCCAATCCCAAGTCCCTGCTTCTGGGCGCTGCTGCCCAGCTGGGAATATTCGTAGCGTTCCTGCTTGCGATAGTCATTGGATTCCCGGCTAACGTTGCCGCTTCCATAGGCATCATCGGAGGAGCCGACGGTCCTACCGCCATCTGGCTAACGTCCAAGCTGGCTCCGGATTATCTGGCGCCTATCGCCATCGCGGCCTACTCCTACATGGCTCTCATCCCGATGATCCAGCCTCCGGTAATGAAGGCTCTCACCACCAAGGAAATGAGAGAGACCAAGATGGAGCAGCTCCGTCCGGTATCCAAGACCCAGAAGATCCTGTTCCCGATCATCGTCACCATATTCACCTGCCTGCTGCTGCCCTCCGTGGCACCGTTGCTCGGCTGCCTGATGCTCGGAAACCTCTTCAAGGAATCCGGTGTTACCGACAGACTTTCCGATACCGCGCAGAATGCAATGATGAACATCGTGACCATCTTCCTGGCAACCTCCGTAGGCGCTACCGCAAGATACGACAGGTTCCTAAACTGGAAGACTCTGGCGATCATCGTTCTCGGACTTATGGCGTTCGAATTCGCTACCTGCGGTGGCCTGCTGCTTGGCAGACTCATGTACAGGATCACCAAGGGCAAGATCAATCCGCTCATCGGTTCCGCCGGCGTTTCCGCAGTACCGATGGCTGCCCGTGTTTCCCAGAAGGTCGGCCAGGAGGCCAACCCGTCCAACTTCCTTCTCATGCATGCCATGGGACCGAACGTTGCCGGCGTAATAGGATCAGCTGTTGCGGCAGGATTCCTGCTTGCAGTTTTCGGCGGCTGAGAAATAGCTTACCAATCAAATATTAAGACCGGGCCTTTACGGTCCGGTCTTTTATTGTATTAACCAATGACACGTTGCAAAGGCTCAGTGCAGTATGTTCGGGGACACGCTCCCGCTAACAGGGCACCCTCCCAGCGGTCCTAAGCTCCGTCTTCGCCACGGGCTCGCCGGTCGCTAAGGACCGGGTCCCCTGATTGTCCTCCGAGCATACTGCCCCGAGCCATCGATCAACAATATCATGATCAACAACAAATGACGGACCATAAAGACCTGCGGGAAAAAGCGCGGGCCGCGGCGGATCTACAGTCGATCCTTGCGGCCAGGTTATGTAAGGCTGGTCGAAAGAGCACTTAAGCATGCAGTACCCTTTACCAAAAACAAAAGCTCCTGCGGGGCTGTAGGACCGCTGCAGGAGCCTGTAATTGCCTGTTTAACGCGTTTTGCCGGTCCGGACGCATCAATTATCATCCAGTGCCGCAAAAGCGCTCAAAACGCGCATTTTACTGTTATGTTACATAATATTACTTATGCAGTTTTGCGTATTCCACACGGATGTGGCCAGCCAGATACAGCGATCCGAAGCAGACTACGATGCCGTTCTTTCCGGCCTTCTTTTCCGCAATCTTTATGCCGCTTACGAAGTCGTCCGCGGCTTCGGCCTTAGCACCTCTGTTTCTGAACCATTCCGCCAGATCCTTAGCCGGCAGCGCCCTTCCGCTGTCCGGGGTAAGGCAGACGAACTCCGCTGCATAGGGCATCATCATGTCCATCATAGTCGGATAGTCCTTGTCAGCTAAAACGCCCAGAAGGAAGGTCGCCTTTCTGCCGCCGAGCAGCTTGTCCAGGCTGTTGGCCAGAGCTTCCGCGCACTGAGGATTGTGTCCTCCGTCCAGTATGAACAGCGGTTTTCTGCCGAGTATCTCCAGCCTTGCGGGCCACTTCACCGTCTTAAGGCCTTCTTTGATCGCCTTGGCAGTCACCTTCCAGCCTCTTTCCTTGAGCGCTTCTATTACATTCAGCACTGTAGCGGCGTTGTGCAGCTGGTGCTCTCCCAGAAGAGCAAGATCGTACTTCTTACCGTCCCAGAGGAACTTCTGACCGTCCAGAGACTCGGATACAGGCGTAAGCCTTGAGAAATCGACGCATCTGAGAGGAACGTCCTTCTCCTTGCAAACCTTCTTTATTACTTCCGTAACTTCCGGAGCGCCGTCGTAGCATACGGCGTGGCATCCTGTCTTTATGATCCCGGCCTTGGTAGAAGCGATCTCTTCCAGAGTGTTGCCGAGGTACTCCGTGTGCTCAAGACCAATGTTGGTGATGACGGCTACTTCCGGAGCGTCTATGGCGTTGGTGCTGTCCAGAGCGCCGCCCATGCCGACTTCCAGGACCACAATGTCTACCTTCTGTTCCAGGAAGTAGATCATTCCTATGGCAGTAACGAGCTCGAACTGGCTGGGATGGTCCTCCATCTGCTCCGCTTCGCCCATTACGTATTCCGTTATCCTGGCAAGCGAATCGCCGTCGATGTATTCGCCGTTGATCTGGATGCGCTCGCAGAACTCCTCTATATACGGGGAGATGTACATTCCGACCTTGTAGCCGGAAAGCTCCAGTATCCTTGCAAGCATTGCGCATGTGCTGCCCTTGCCGTTACTTCCCGCAACGTGGATGAACTTAAGCTTCTTCTGCGGATCGCCTACGCGCTGCAGCAGCTCTCTGGTGCGCTCAAGACCAAGCCTTGTGGTGCTCCAGCCGTAATTCTCGATATAGCCTATGGCTTCTTCTTTAGTCATTTCTGCTCCAAACGGTACAAACTAATAATTTACAGCTTTTTTAAGCATGTCTGCGACTTTAATGAGAACGGGTATGATTATTATCTCCACTGCCGCAAGAATAAGGACCTGCGGGACCCTCATCGCTATGGACTGCCCCCAGGTTATTCCCTGCAGTTTAGACAGCCAGAAGGACTGCAGCAGCAGCGCCCAGATGCCCTGCCTTACCACTACGCAAAGGACGACCCTTATCCAGTCGGATGCTTTCTTGGGATCGAAGCTCTTCTTGAAAAGGAAGAAACCGTAGGTAAGGCCAACGAGTATGGATGTGATGGTAAGCGGCGGATAATAGGCTCCGATCGGGAACAGAAGAGCTCCGAGGATGTCTGCCAGCGCCGCTACGATCGCGGCCGGTACAGGGCCGAAGAGTATTCCCGCCATTACAAGCGGAACGAAGCCGAAGCCAATGGTAGTTATCGGCGTGCGGATGGACAGCATGCGCGAGAGGACGATCTCCAGCGCAAGCAGCATTGCGAGAGTGACCAACATCTTGGTGCTGATCCTGGTCTTCTTCTTTTCAGTATTGCTCATAATAAAAACCCCTCCTATGGCCAGTTGCCACAAAAGGAGTTTAGCCTTTTATGGCAGCGGATGCGGAAAAAGCATCGCGGCTACACCTTCGTCCGGAGGCAACGTCCCATCCTCCGGCACTTTACGCGCCTTTTCCTACTCTGACAATAAATTTACAAGTATATTTTAGTACACTTTTTCTTCAGTTACAATAGTCTTCATCAAAACATCATAACTGTCTGTGGCTATTTCTTCAAGTTTTTGAGCTTCGAATGCCACGGCTATAAGATCTGCCTTGCTGCACTTGGGAAGATACCTGTCGTAATACCCTCCTCCGTGCCCCAGCCTGCGCTTTTCTTCGTCGAAAGCTACGAGCGGAACAAGTACCAGATCTATGTCCTCCGGAGCCAGAAGCTCGGACTTTTCAGGGTCCGGGGCAGTTATGCCCAGAAGCCCTTTCACCAGGCTATCCGGACCGTCCGGAACGAAAGCCTCCATTATCCCGTTCTTATAGGACACAGGATAAGCAACTTTCTTTCCCTGCTTTACAGCCTTTTCGCAGAGCGCTGCAAGATCCACTTCGTCCCAGGTGGCAAGGTAGGCAAGGATGGTGTCCGCCTCCCTGAATGGCTTGGTCCTGGCTATGCGGCTGCAGATCTTTTTGCTGAAAACAGCCCTCTCGCCCGCTGATAATGCTCTGCGGGCGTCAAGGGCTGCTTTTCTTTGTGCTTTCTTATCTGAGATCACTTATCCGTAGATCACTTCTTGTCTACCGGTCCGAAGATGCCTTCGCGGAACGCGCCGACATACTCCATGCAGTAGTAGTCCTCGCCGGTGAGAGCTTCTGCAGCGTAGATGGAGCCGCGGAGGTCTCTGTTCAGCGGGTCGAAGATACCGGAGTCCATGCCGTGCTGGATGCAGACGACGGTGAACGCCTGGTTGATGATCTTTCTGTAAGGAAGATTGAAGGAGATGTTGGAGACAGCGCCGGAGATGTGAGCCTGCGGATAGTGCTCCTTGATGTAGTCCATTACTTCCAGTACCATCGCTATACCGTCTTCGGAGGTGCAGAGCATCTCGATGAGCGGATCGATGTGGATGCGGCTCTCGGCTATGCCGTACTGCTTAGCCTTTGCCATTATGTTGTTGAGTACTCTGATACGGTCAGCAGCGGTCTTGGGGATACCGGTGTCGTCGCAGAGCAGAGCCATTACGTCCCACTTGGTGTCGGCGATGACCGGGAACACCAGGTCTACCTTGTTGCCTTCGCCGGATACGGAGTTGATCATTCCGGGGCGCTTGCAGAACTTCATGCAGTCCAGGCATACCTGCGGGTTGGGGCTGTCTACTGCGATCTTCTTGTCGGATACGCTCTGGATGAGGTTGATCATCCATTCCATGGTCTCTACTTCGTTTTCGTCTACGCTGGAGCAGCAATCGATGAAGTCCTGATCAGAAAGAACTTCGTCCTGCTTTCTGGCGACGTCGAGTATCCACTCCTCGTTGTGCTCGGCAATGGCCTTGGACATGGACGGGATGGATCCGTTGATCTTTTCAGCAATAATAATCATTTGGCATCTCCTGTTTTTTACTTTGAATTGGTTTTTATTTTAAGCTTCCGAGGACATCTTCGTATACCTTGTCGGCTCTCTTCCAGTATTCGTCCATAAGGCCGTCTATCCTGGCGTTGAGCTTTTCGGCGTATTCTCTGTCCTTCATGAGCTTAGTGTTCACTCTTACGTTGAGAGCTGCTCCGTAAAGAGCCGCCCATGCGAATACCGCGCCGCATCCGGCGTCCGAGACCATGAGCTTGCTTCCCTTGGCCGCGAACTCCTCCTGGAGCTCTATGACCTTTGCGGAAAGCTCCGCGATCTCCATAGGAACGGCTGCCGCGTCGTGGAGGCACTTCTCAAGAGTCTCGTCCCTGCCCGGAGCTTCCTTGGGAAGTCCGTATGCTCTGGAAAGAGGCTCGAAGCCTTCGGCGTCCCTGTCTATGCAGGCGAGCAGTTCGTTCTGAAGCTTTGCAGCTTCGTCCATGAGTCTGATTATGTCAGGCTCTACATCGGCGTACTTTTTCTTGCCCAGTGTGAAGTTTCCAACCATGGAACCCAGAGCAGACGCAAGCGCGCCTACGAGCGCCGAAGCACCGCCGCCTCCCGGCACGGACACCTTCGCCGCTAATTCGTCTGTAAATGCTTTAAGGCTGAGGTCGTTCATCGACATAATTGATCTCCGTTCGTCTATTCCGGTTCCGTGCGCGCTCTTTGCGGAACGCGCACGGTCCGGATGATACTGCTAAATGCTAAACTGGTTTGGAACGGTCGTAAGGTACTGTATCAGAACAGTCCGCTTACAGCGCCGGTCTTGGTGTCGACGTCGATCTTGCGGTAAGCCGGGTTGCTGCCGGTGCCGGGCATCATGGAGATGGTGCCTGCCATCGGGCAGAGGAACTTGGCTCCGCCGTACTCGAGTATGTCTCTGACCGGGAGTCTCCATCCCTTGGGAACGCCCTTGAGGGTCGGATCGTGGGACAGGGACAGGTGGGTCTTAACCATCATGGTGCAGTAATCTGCGTACTTCGGATCCTTTTCGAAGCGCTCGGCCTTCTCCAGAGCCAGCGGGCTCCAGTCTACGCCGTCAGCACCGTATACTTCCTTAGCGATGAGCTCAACACGCTGTCTGAGCGGGGTATCGAGTTCATAGAGGTACTTGATCGGGCTGTTCTCAGCTTCTTCGCAGGCATCGATGACAGCTTCCGCGAGCTCGATGGCTCCGTCGCCGCCGTACTGCCAGTGCTCGGACAGAGCGCAGCGTACTCCGCGCTCCTTGCAGAGTCTTCTGAGAAGCTCTACTTCCTTATCTGTATCTGTATAGAACTTGTTGATGCAGACTACGGGGATGATTCCGCTCTTCATGACGTTCTTGACGTGGTGGAAAAGGTTCTCGCAGCCCTTTTCAAGAAGCTCCAGGTTCTCCTCGGTATATTCCTTGGGAAGCGGTCTTCCGGGAACTACAGCCGGGCCGCCGCCGTGCATCTTGAGTGCGCGGATGGTAGCTACGACTACGGAGCAGTGCGGCTTGAGGCCGGAGAGTCTGCACTTTACGTTCCAGAACTTCTCGAAGCCGATGTCTGCCGCGAATCCGGACTCTGTTACGTGATAATCGAACAGCTTGAGAGCCAGTCTGTCGCCTATGATGGAGCTCTGGCCGATAGCAATGTTCGCGAACGGGCCGGCGTGTACCAGGCAGGGCTGATGCTCTACTGTGTAGCAAAGAGTCGGGTTGATGGTGTTGCGCATCCATGCGGTCATTGCGCCTGCGACCTCGAGGTCCTCAGCGGTGACCGGGTTGCCCTTCTTGTCGTAAGCAAGAACTATCTTGCCGATACGGTCGCGAAGGTCGGGCAGGTCTCTGGCAACAGCCAGGATAGCCATGAGCTCGGAGGAAACGGCGATGTTGGTGCGGGTGGTCATTCTGTATCCATCCATCTTACCTTCGCCGAGGCCTATCTCCATCTTACGCAGAGCCTGGCAGCAGAAGTCCATAACGAAGTTCCACTCGATGCGCTCCGGGTCGATGTCGAGTCTCTTGAGACCGATCTGGGCGAGACGCTCGTCGTCGTAGTTTCTCTCGTGCTGCATACGTGCGTTGAGAGCTACCATTCCGAGGTTGTGAGCGTTCATGATGTCGTTGATGTCGCCGGTGAGTCCGAGCGAGAACTCGGTCATCGGGATCAGCAGTGCGTTTCCGCCGCCTGCAGCGGTACCCTTAACGTTCATGGTGGGGCCGCCGGAGGGCTGACGCAGGCATCCGCCTACATTCTTGCCGAGCTTGCCGAGGCCTTCGATAAGACCAAGGCTGGTGGTGGACTTACCTTCGCCGAGCGGGGTCGGGGTGATAGCCGTAACTTCGATGAACTTTCCGTCCGGCTTATCCTTAAGACGCTCCATGATCTTGATAAAGTCCAGTTTCGGAGTCTTTCCGAAAGGAATGATCTCATCGGGGAGAAGACCCATCTTCTCTCTGAACCATTCTACAGAAGGAAGCTCCTTTTCTGCTGCTTCTGCGATCTGCCAGTCTTTATACTGGGTAGGATCAAGTTTTGCCATTTGTGACCTCCTGAATAAACTATAATAGTCGGGCCGGCATGAAAGCCGGCCCGGTTACGGCGTAATTAGAGAGCAGCAAGCTCCTTTGCCTTTGCAGCTGCGGAAGCAGCGTCGGTGGTGTAAGCGTCAGCGCCGATCTCGTCAGCAAATGCCTGGGTGATGGGGGCTCCGCCTACCATTATCTTTACCTGGTCCTTGCAGCCGGCGTCGATGAGGCACTTAACAGTGTTTCGCATGGACTCCATGGTGGTGGTGAGCAGTGCGGAAACGCCTACTACCTTGCAGTCCGGGTTAGCCTTAACAGCTTCTACGAACTTCTCTGCGGGAACGTCGATGCCGAGGTCGATGACTTCGAAACCGGCAGCTTCGATCATGATGGCAACGAGGTTCTTGCCTATGTCGTGCAGGTCGCCTGCAACTGTTCCTATGATATACTTTCCGAACTTACCAACAGCGTCGCCTGCGAGGAGCGGCTTGATGGTAGCAACGCCGCGCTGCATGGTCTTGGCAGCTACGAGCATTTCGGGGACGTAGATCTCGTTGTTCTGGAACTTGAGACCGACTTCGTCCATGGCAGCCATCATGGAATCGAGTACCTCATCGGGGGTAGCGCCGCCGTCGAGGGCTTCCTGAACTGTGGGCTGGATAAGCTTAAGTCTTCCTGCAGATACTACATTCTTTACACTTTCGATCATTTTGTTTCTCCTTCCTAAAAAAACAAATCTATTATTTTATACCCTGCGGCACGCCGTCCGCTCGTCCACTGCATAGACCTGTTGCAGAGTATAAACTTACTGTTTAATTATAAGTTACAGACGTGAAAAAATCATTGTAGGAATTAACAATAATAACAAGCTCTATTCTATTTTCGAACAATTCCGAACCACTTTCCCGAGTGTTTTTTTATTGAAAAACGCAATGCGCATTGTACAATATATTACTAAAATTGTAACTTTTAACAAAATATGCTTGTAAATGCACCTGATTTCAAATATCTTTATAATAACAGAAGTATTATTGAGGTATTATCATGGAACTCACACTGAACATCCTTCTGGACGAATTGTCGGACTGCAATCCGCTGTGCTACATAAAAGACAAGTCCAGAGCCTTTACAGGCGTGCGGCTAATAAGCCCCAATCCGGAAAAGAACCCCAGCAACAAACTGATAGTCTGCAAGCTGTCGCAGGCCCTTAAGGCAAAAGGCCTGGGCCATGAGTATTCCGTCGCGGCAGTTATCGACTCCCCTCTTCCGAGGGATTCCGCCATACTCCAGAACATGGTCCTGTTCGACACGGACTTAAGGCCCGAACTGTTCTTCATAAGGGTCCAGAGCATCTTCGAAAAATACTCCGACTGGTGCTTCGAGATGGACCAGTGCCTTATTAAGCACCGCTCCATACAGGACATTCTTACGCTCTCCGAAAAAGTAATAGGAAACTACATAACGATCTCGGATTCGGCATTCTCGCTGGTGGCGTACACACAGAATCTTAAATGCGACGATGACATTACCCGAAGGCTGGTGGAAAAAGGATACCACGACCAGGAGACCATAAACATCTTCAACAAGGCAAAGCTGATGAACTTCTGGAAAGACGCGGACGACATCTACGTAAGAGATACCGGTCTGATAACGTCCGTACCGATGATGAGCAAGGTCATCCACTATAACAATTCCTACTACGCGCACGTTGT
>JAILDA010000059.1 GCA_024689865.1 Clostridia bacterium
AAGAAGCTGCATAGCAGGAGCCATCTCTAAGGAAGGCGGAGTCGTAAAGATCGATAAAGATAAGTGCGTAAGCTGCTTTACCTGCATACTGGTCTGCCCGTACGGAGCGCTGGCTCCGGGAGAGGACGGAGTGATGCAGAAGTGCGAACTCTGCCTTCAGAACAGCTGCGGCGAGCCGGCCTGCGTTAAGGGCTGCCCCAACAGGGCTATCGTTTATGAGGAGCGAGGTGAGGAAGCATGAAACGCTACGTAATAATCGGAAACGGCATAGCTGCCGTAAACTGCATAGAAGGAATACGCAGCATCGATGCGGAAGGGCGGATCACCGTAATATCCGGGGAGAAGCATCATGCGTACTGCAGACCGCTTATCTCGTATCTTCTGGAAGACCGGACGGACCAGAAGCGCATGCAGTACAGAGATCCGGATTTTTACGACCGCATGGGCTGCGAGATGCTGTACGGCATGAAAGCGGTCCGCATAGATAAAGAGGACAAGAAGGTGGAGCTGCAGGACGGAACTCTGCAGCCCTACGACGTGCTGTGCGTTGCGGCAGGGTCGTATCCGTTCGTTCCGCGTCTGGAAGGCCTGGATCTGGTTGAGAAGAAGTTTTCTTTCACCACTTTGGATGATGCGCTTTCGCTGGAAAAAGCTGTGGACAAAAACTCCAGGGTCCTGATAGTAGGAGCCGGCATGATCGGCCTTAAGTGCGCCGAATGCCTTGCGGAAAGAGTATCCGAGATAACGGTATGCGATCTGGCGGACCATGTGCTGCCTACGTTCCTGGACTTTGAATGCGCATCGTATGTTCAGAAGAGACTGGAAGATCACGGCATACGCTTCGCCCTGGGCGACAGCGTGGAACACTTCGGAAAGAATGCGTCGTCCGGCGGTGATGAGGCAGTGCTCAAGAGCGGAGCGGTCCTTCCGTTCGACGTGCTGGTGCTTGCCATAGGCGCAAGAGCAAACGCTTCGCTGGTAAAAGACATAGGCGGAGCAGGAGAGCGGGGAATAGCAGTTGACGACTGCATGCGCACATCCATCCAGGATATCTACGCCGCAGGCGACTGCACGGAAAGTCTTGACGTTTCCTCGGGTGAGTGCAGACTGCTGTCCAACCTTCCCAACGCAGCAATGCAGGGATATGCTGCAGGCGTCAACATGGCGGGAGGCTCAGCGGTTTTCGATAAGGCCATAATGATGAACTCCATAAGCTTCTTCGGCCTGCATTCCATGACCGCAGGATCATATACCGGAGAATTGTTCGAGGAGAAGACAGATACTTCGGTAAAGCGCCTTTATACGGAGAACGATCTTCTTAAAGGCTTCGTGCTCATAGGCACAAGCGACAGGGCCGGGATATATACTTCTATGATCAGAAACAGGACACCGCTTTCGTCAGTAGATTTCGAGATGATGAAAAAAGCCGCAACCACGGCCGCCTTTTCGGCCGGTGCCCGTGAAAGAATGTTCGGAGGTACGGTATGAATCTTATATATACGAATGGCATGGAGCACAGAGAGCTCAACGAGGCCATAAGGAAGACGCCCGGAGGATGCGTTCTTGCGGGATGCTGCGGCCAGCGTTTCATCGCTGCAGGAATGAGCGGGCAGGAAATAGAGATAAGCGGAGTTCCCGGCAACGCGCTCGGTGCATACCTTAACGGCAGCACTGTCACTGTAAGAGGCAACGCGCAGGACGCTGTCGGAGACACCATGAACGAGGGCTCCATAATAGTCCACGGGAACATAGGCGACGCCGCAGGCTATGCCATGCGCGGCGGGAAGATCTACGTCAAAGGCAACGCAGGTTACCGCGCCGGCATCCACATGAAGGAGTATAAAGAAAAGAAACCCGTCATTGTCATTGGCGGCCGGGCAGGCAGTTTTCTCGGGGAGTATCAGGCAGGGGGCGTCATCGTGGTCCTCAACCTTATAAAGCCGCAGGACAAGATCGTGGGATACTTCCCCTGCACCGGTATGCACGGCGGAAAGATGTATTTAAGATCCGACTGCAAAGACATCGAATTCCCCAAACAGGTGACCGCAAGACCAGCAGAAGCAAAAGATATACAGGAGATCCGAGAATTTATTTCTGAATTTTGCCGCATTTTCGGATATAATGTTGAAGATGTGCTTTCCGGGCCGTTTACCGTTGTAACTCCGGACAGCAGGAATCCGTACAAACAGATGTATGTCGCAAACTAAGATCAGTCAGGAGACCGTATAACATGAAATACTCCAAGGATGAAGTCATAGAATACACCAGAGAAGAAGACGTAAAATTCATACGCCTTTCGTTCTGCGACGTTTTCGGCAGGCAGAAGAACATATCAATAATGCCGGACGAGCTGCCGAGGGCTTTCGAGAGCGGGATAGCGTTTGATGCTTCCGCCATAGCAGGATTCGGTGATGAGACCCACAGCGATCTGTTCCTCCACCCCGAGGCGGAAACTCTGATGCCGCTTCCCTGGCGCCCCGAACATGGCAGCGTTGTCCAGATGTTCTCAACTATCACTTACCCGGACGGAATGCCCTTTGAATGCGATACCCGCAGCCTCCTTAAGAAGGCTGTGAAAAAGGGAAAGGATATGGGACACGAGTTCTATTTCGGAGCGGAGCAGGAGTTCTATCTGTTCCTTCTGGATGAGAACGGCAAACCCACGAAGATCCCTTACGATGAAGCCGGTTACATGGATATTGCGCCGGACGATCAGGGAGAAAATGTAAGAAGGGAGATATGCCTGACCCTGGAAAAGATGGGGATCCACCCCGAAAGCTCGCACCACGAAGAAGGACCGGGCCAGAACGAGATAGACTTCCGTTATTCTGAAGCCCTTACTGCTGCCGACAACGCAATGACGTTCCAGCGGGTGGTAAAGACCATAGCGCACAGGAACGGACTTTGCGCGGACTTTTCGCCTAAACCGCTTAAAGACAAGCCGGGCAACGGCTTCCACATCAATTGTTCGCTTAAAAACAACACGGATGAACTGTTCTCGCAGATGATAGCCGGCGTCCTGGCAAATATCAAGG
>JAILDA010000065.1 GCA_024689865.1 Clostridia bacterium
CTATCTTTTCGAAGGTGTCGAACTCTATGTCTTCCTTGAACGGTTCGTAGTTTATCTGCGGACCCGCGGCAGCCTTCTTTAGTTCCTCGAGCGCTTCCAGTTCCTTTGCAAGGTCCAGCCTGGGGAAGAGCACCTCGCCCCTCTTTACGGTCTGGCCGCCCAGCTTGTCGAAGACCTTTGCGTCTTCCCACGCGGGCTCGCCTGCAATTCCCAGCTGCTCCCTTATCTTGTCCGCGGTGGTGTGCATGAACGGGTAGATCAGCACGGACGCAACGCGCAGGGACTCCGCCAGATTATGCATTACCTCGTCCAGACGGGCCTTCTTTTCCGGATCCTTGGCCAGCACCCACGGAGCGGTCTCGTCTATGTACTTGTTAGTGCGGCGTATGCCTGTCCAGATGGACTCCAGCGCGTAATTGAACTCGAACTTGTCCATGTGGGCCTCCACGCCCTTCCAGGACGCCAGGACAGTGTCCCTAAGCTCGCCGTCCGGAGCTTCCGCGGCTGCCTCGTTATGAGCCGGTATTATTCCGCCGCAGTACTTCTCTATCATCGTTACCGTACGCGACACAAGGTTGCCCAGGTCGTTGGCAAGGTCGAAGTTCATGCGGTTTATCATTACTTCGTTGGTAAAGTTGCCGTCCTGCCCGAAGGTGTACTCGCGGAGCAGGAAATACTTGAGCGCGTCCACGCCGTAGCGGTTGATAAGCACCACCGGGTCCACAACGTTGCCGAAGCTCTTGCCCATCTTTCCGCCGTCTATGAGCAGCCAGCCGTGGCCCAGAACATGCTTGGGAACGGGCTGATCCAGGCTCATAAGCATAGCCGGCCAGATTATGGAATGGAACCTTACTATTTCCTTGCCCACAAGATGGCAGTCTGCAGGCCAGTATTTCCTGTACTTCTCGTCGCTCTCGCCGTCCACGGACGGGTAGCCCAGCGCAGTAACGTAGTTGGAGAGCGCGTCCAACCACACGTAGATGGTGTTGGTCTCGTCGATCGGGACCGGAATGCCCCACTTTACGCTTTCGCGGCTTATGCAGAGGTCCTCCAGACCCTGCTCAATAAAGCCCAGCATCTCGTTAACGCGGGTCTGCGGCTGCAGGAACTCGCCGCCCTTAAGAAGCTCAACCAGCCTGTCCGCGTATTTGGACAGACGGAAGAAGTATGCGGTCTCCCTGGCCTTTTCGACGGGTCTGCCGCAGTCCGGGCACTTGCCGTCCTTAAGCTGGCTCTCGGTCCAGAAGGAGTCGCACGGAGTGCAGTACCAGCCCTCGTACTCGCCTTTGTAGATGTCGCCCTTCTCGTACATCTTAAGGAAGATCTCCCGCACGCGCTTTATGTGGCGCGGCTGGGTGGTGCGGATGAAGTCGTCGTAGCTGATCTCCATGGTCTTCCACAGTTCCTGGATGCCGTCGACTATGTGGTCCACGTACTGCTGCGGCGTAACTCCGGCTTCCGCTGCCTTCTTTTCTATCTTCTGGCCGTGCTCGTCCGTGCCGGTCAGGAACATTACGTCGTATCCCTGCAGTCTTTTAAAACGCGCCACGGCGTCCGCCATTACGGTGCAGTAGGTGTGCCCGATGTGGAGGTTTCCGCTCGGATAGTAGATAGGCGTAGTGATGTAGTAGCTCTTTTTCTCTGACATTTGATTCTCCTTTTAACTCTCGGGACGCTCCAGCGGTCCGTTTCCGGACTCAAAAGACCGTCCTTAAGCTATAAAAAATGACCGGAAGATGCCCTCCGGTCCGTACTTAACGTAAAAACTCTGCTTGTCCGGGCATCCTAAAGCGGCGCGGCTCCCCCGCGCTTGCACATGCCCATCATCGATCTGTTGCAGAATGTGTTTATCATGATGAATTATTATTGCTTAAAAATGCTTTAATGTCAAGGCTTTACGCCAGACCCCGCCTTATCCTTTCCTGCGCGCGCCCGGACAGAAGCTCCGAAAGGCTCATCGCCAGGAGTTCGTCCCTGCTTACCCATTTGTAAGCGATGGTCTCGCCCTTCTGGAGCCTTATGGAATCCTTGGGTCCGCTGAAAACGCACAGATATTCCGCGTAGATGGTGCGGTTCTTTTCGCTGACGGTAACGCCAAGATCCTTAAGGTCACGGCAGACTATGCCGGACTCCTCCTCCAGCTCGCGCATGGCGCACTGGATCGCCGTCTCGCCAGCCAGAGCCGATCCGCCCGCGGAAGCTTCCCACATTCCGCCGTGTTTCTTCATGCTGTCGCGCAGCATAAGAAGGTAGGTCCCGTCCGCGTGCCTTACAAGCACGTTGCCCACAAGGTGGAACTGGCCGGCAGGGATCGCCTCGCCCCTCGTAAGGGTGGCGCTTCCGGTCTTCATGAAATTCTTATCGTACGAATCCCAAAGTTCTCCGTTTCCTGCCATCTACTGCTCCGTATCTTCTGTTACTTCCGACTGTTCCGCCGCAGTCTTTATGTCTGTTAATTCGTCCGGCTGTTCCGCCGTCTTCAAGTCTGCCGTTTCGGCCGGCAGCTCCGCATGCTCCGGCATCTGTTTCTTTCCGTCCGCCTTGGTCTGCACTAATATTATAGCACCGAACAGCAGCGCGCATCCCAAAAGTTCGCGGGCGGTCATCGCCTCGCGCAGCATGGCCCATCCCGCCAGGGCCGCGAACACGGACTCCAGGCTCATTATCAGCGACGCCGCCTCCGGCCTGGTCCGCTGCTGACCCATCAGCTGAAGCGTGTAGCCTATGCCTGCGGACA
>JAILDA010000009.1 GCA_024689865.1 Clostridia bacterium
GAGGAAATATTCATGTCAATGACAGATCCTGTAGCAGATATGCTCACAAGAATCAGGAATGCCAACACTGCAGGACATCCAGAGGTAGACATTCCGGCATCCAAGATAAAGAAGAATATAGCCGAGATCCTTCTTAAGGAAGGTTATATCAAGGGTTACGAAGTCGTTGAGACTCAGCCCCAGGACGTCATCAAGATCGAGATGAAGTACGGCGCCGGCAAGCAGAGAGTAATCAGCGGCATCAAGAGGATCTCCAAGCCGGGCCTTAAGGTCTATGCTAAGAAGGACGAAGTTCCCAAGGTCCTCGGCGGACTCGGAATCGCCATCATCTCCACCTCCAGCGGGCTTATCACCGATAAGCAGGCCAGAGAGCTGGGCGTAGGCGGCGAAGTAGTTTGCTACGTTTGGTAATATAGGAGGTAAGAAACAAATGTCCAGAATAGGAAAACTGCCTGTGACTGTTCCTGCCGGCGTAGAAGTAAGTGCAGACGCTTCTAACAATATTACCGTAAAGGGACCCAAGGGAACCCTTACGCAGCAGATCAGCTCACTCATCAAAATGGAACAGAAGGACGGCAAGCTCTGCTTCGCTCCGGTAAACGATACCAGAGAGGCCAACGCTCAGTTCGGTCTTGCAAGAGCACTCGTCCACAACATGGTAGTCGGCGTTTCCGAAGGTTTCTCCAAGAAGCTGGAGATCCAGGGCGTAGGCTACAGAGCCGAGAAGAAGGGCAACACCCTTGTTATGCAGCTCGGTTATTCCCACCCCGTAGAGATGCCGGATCCGGAAGGGATCACCACAGAGGTTCCCAGCCAGACCGAGATCATCGTAAAGGGTGCGGACAAGGCGCTTGTCGGCAACTACGCGGCAATAATCCGCGACTGGAGACCGCCGGAACCCTATAAGGGCAAGGGCATTCGCTACTCCGGCGAGCACGTTCGCCGCAAAGAAGGCAAGACCGGTAAGTAAGGAGGAAGAAGGAAAATGGCTAAAAAGAGCAGAAATGACAATCGTGTCGCCAGACACGAAAGAGTCAGGAAAAACATATCCGGAACTCCCGATGTACCCAGGCTCTGCGTTTACAGAAGCGCTAAGAACATTTACGCGCAGCTTATCGACGACGTTAACGGCAAGACCCTTGCTGCTGCGTCCACTCTCGACAAGGACATAAAGGAAAAGGCTGCTTACGGCGGAAACAAGGAAGCTGCCAAGCTCGTAGGAGAGAAGATCGGTAAGATCGCAAAGGAAGCGGGCCACGAGGTCGTAGCATTTGACAGAGGCGGATACCTCTATCACGGAAGAGTAAAAGAACTGGCTGAAGGCGCAAGAGAAGCCGGTCTGCAGTTCTAAGGAGGGAGAAGACATGGCAAATAATATAGATGTCTCCAAGCTCGACCTTAGCGAGTCCATCGTTAATATCAGAAGGGTAACCAAGGTCGTTAAGGGAGGTAAGAACTCCAGGTTCAGCGTAACCGTAGTCGTCGGCGACAAGGACGGCCACGTAGGTCTGGGCCTCGGCAAGTCTGTCGAGATCCCCGAAGCTGTAAGGAAGGCCAGCGAAGACGCTAAGAAGTCGCTCATAACCGTACCCATGGTAGGGACCACCATCCCGCACAGAAGCCTGGGCGTGTTCGGAGCAGGAAAAGTACTTCTTATGCCTGCTGCCCCCGGTACAGGAGTTATAGCCGGCGGCGCCGCCAGAACAGTTCTGGAGTTCGCCGGAATAAAGGACATAAGAGCCAAGTCTCTTGGTTCCAGCAATGCAGGCAACGTTGCCAGCGCTACGCTGGAGGGACTCAAGAGTCTTAAGACCGTGGAAGAAGTCTCCAAGCTCAGAGGACTCTCCAAGGAAGAGATCTTAGGATAAGGAGGTAGAGCAAAATGGCAGCAAAGAAGCTTAAGATTACGCTTGTAAAGAGCACCATTGGTTGCAAGCCTCACCAGAAGAAGGTTGTTGAAGCACTGGGTCTTCACAAGATCCGTCAGAGCGTAGAACTTGACGATACCCCCGCTACCCGCGGCGCTATCTTCAAGGTATCTCACCTTCTGCAAGTAGAAGAGCTGTAAGGAGGTACGCAATGAAACTTCACGAATTAAAGAAGCCGGAAGGCTCCACACACAGCAAGAAGAGAGTCGGCAGAGGAACCGGTTCCGGACTCGGCACCACCTCCGGCCGCGGCATGAACGGTCAGAACTCCAGAAGCGGCGGCGGCACCCGCCTCGGTTTCGAAGGTGGCCAGATGCCCCTTTACAGAAGGACCCCGAAGAGAGGCTTCACCAATCACTGGAGCAAGGAATATGTCGGAGTCAACGTTGAGGCACTCAACAAGTTCGAGGACGGCGCAGTGGTAACTCCCTGCATGATCATAGAAGCAGGCCTTGCAAAGGGCAATGCTTACGGCATCAAGATCCTCGGCGGCGGAGAGCTCAAGAAGAAGCTCACCGTTCAGGCTAACAAGTTTACCAACAGCGCTCTTGACAAGATCGCAGAAGCTGGAGGAAAGGCAGAGGTGATCTAATGGGCATGATCCAGACATTTAAACAGGCCTGGAAGATACCCGAGATGAAGAAGAAACTCATCTTCACCCTCATCATGCTGATAGTCTTCCGGTTTGGATCGAACATACCGGTTCCCGGCGTAGATAAGACCCTGCTCGCAGGAATGTTCAACGCCAACAACGCCGGACTGTTCGGACTGTTCGACATGTTTACAGGCGGATCGTTCAGCCAGTTCACGATATTTGCCCTCGGTATAGGACCCTACATCACGGCATCCATCGTACTGCAGCTGCTGACCGTAGCCATCCCTGCCCTCGAAGAACTCGCTAAGCAGGGAGAGGAAGGCCGCAAGAAGATCAACCGCATCACAAGGTACACAGCCATCGGTCTGGCTCTTATCCAGGGCGTCGGCTACACCTTCGGCCTCTTCCGCGGCGTTCTTACGGACAACAGCGTATTCGCCAAGATCATAATAGTCCTTGTTCTTGTAGCAGGAACAGCGTTCCTCATGTGGCTCGGAGAACAGATAGACCAGAAGGGCATAGGCAACGGTATCTCGCTGCTTATCTTCGCCGGTATTATCACCAGGATCCCGACCATGATTACCAACGCTGTAAAGTACCTGATCAAGGGTAAGGGAACCACGCAGTACATAATCGACACGGAGACCGGCGGACTTATTCCGCAGACCGTCTACAACGGCGTTCCTGCCGTAGGCGTAAGGATCCTTGTCGGCGTAGCGGTAGTGCTCTTCGCTCTGGCAGTAATAGTAGGTATAATCCTTATCACCGAAGGTACGAGGAAGGTCCCCGTACAGTACGCCAAGAGAGTAGTCGGCCGCAAGATGTACGGCGGACAGAGCAGCCACATTCCGATGAAGGTAAACCAGGCAGGCGTCATCCCTGTCATCTTCGCGGTATCGCTGCTGCAGATCCCGATGACCATAGCCTACATGACAGGCACGGATTCGGGCTTCTACAAGTTTGTGTATAAGTATCTGTCCTCTTCCGGCAATCCGGGAACGTACATTTACTTCATATTCAACATTTTACTTATAATTGCCTTCACGTATTTCTACGGGCAGATCAGTCTTAACCCGACAGAGATCGCAGACAATCTTAAGAACAACGGCGGTTTCGTCCCCGGCATCCGTCCGGGCAAGCCGACCGTAGAGCACATCACCAGGATAGCAAGCAGACTTACCATCGTAAGCGCCATCTTCCTGGCGATCGTAGCGTCCATTCCGACGCTCATCAGCGCTCTTACAGGTTCCTCCGCAGGATTCGGCGGAACATCGCTGATCATAGCCATCGGTGTTGCTCTGGATACTCAGAGAGCACTCGAGACTCAGCTCGTAATGCGCAACTACAGCGGATTCCTTAAGTAAGGAGACAGGCAATGAAACGCATCGTATTATTGGGGCCCCCGGGAGTCGGAAAAGGTACCCAGGCGGAGAGGATCTCCGACAAATACGGTATACCTCACATCTCGACAGGAGATATATTCCGCGCCAACATGAAGCAGGGCACCCCGCTCGGCAAGCTGGCAAAGGAATATATCGAAAAGGGACTTCTAGTCCCCGACGATGTGACCTGCGGAATGGTGTGGGACCGTCTGGCAGAGGAAGACTGCAAGGCAGGATACCTTCTGGACGGTTTCCCCAGAACAGTTTATCAGGCGGAACAGCTGGACGCCCATCTTAAGGCGGTCGGCCAGGATCCGCAGGATATAACGGTCCTTAATATCCAGGCGCCCACCCAGACTCTTATAGAAAGAGCCACTGGGCGCAGGATATGCAAGGATTGCGGCAAGTCTTACCACACGGTATACACGCCGCCCAAGACCGAAGGCATATGCGATGTCTGCGGCGGAGAGCTCCGGATAAGACCGGACGACGCCCTTGAGACAGTGCAGAACCGCCTTAAGGTCTACGAGGACCAGACAAGTCCTCTCATCGAATACTACAGGACTACGGACAGGCTCGCCGACATAGACGGCTGCCAGGCCATAGACGGAGTATTCGGGCAAATATGCGCCCTTCTTGGAGAAAAGCCATGATCGAGATCAAGAACGGGGAGCAGATAGACCGCATGGCGGCTGCCTGTGAAGTTGCGGGTCTGCTTCTTAACGAGCTCCATTCGTTCATAGAACCGGGAATGTCCACAAAGGACATAGACCGCAAGGTGGAGCAGTTCATAATCGATCACGGGCAGGTCCCGGCATTCAAAGGCTACGACGGGTTCCCCGGCTCGGCCTGCGTATCGGTAAACGAGGAGATAATCCACGGCATCCCTTCCAAAAAGAAGAAACTTAAGGAAGGCGACATCGTAAAGGTGGACCTCGGAACGGTATTCAAAGGATATTATTCCGACTGCGCAAGGACCTACCCCGTAGGCAAGGTAACTGAAGAAAACGCGCGGCTTATCAAGGTGGCTGAGGAGAGCTTTTTCGAAGGCATCAAGTATGCAAGAAAAGGCTTCAGGATAGGAGACATAAGTCATGCCATCCAGTCCTGTGTAGAAGCGGCTGGCTTCTCGGTCATCAGAGATTACGTAGGTCACGGGATAGGCAGGGACATGCACGAAGATCCCCCGGTCCCCAACTACGGAAAGCCGGATCACGGACCCAGACTGGTACCGGGCATGTGCCTGGCCATAGAGCCCATGATAGCGGCAGGAAAGTATCAGGTCAATGTTTTGGAAAACGGCTGGACAGTCGTAACGGCAGATGGGTCGAACACGGCCCACTACGAAAACACCGTCGTCATAACGGACGGCGAACCCCGCATACTGACCTGTTTCGACAGGGACATGAATGCTTGATCTAAGCGCGTAAGGAGGTACGCAACTATATGTCAAAGCTGGACAGTATTGAAGTAACCGGTACAGTGCTGGAGGCGCTGCCCAACGCCATGTTCAAGGTAAAGCTTGAAAATGACTACGAGGTGCTGGCGCACATATCCGGCAAGATGAGAATGAACTTTATCCGCATTCTGCCCGGTGACAAGGTGAGACTCGAACTCTCGCCCTACGATCTGACTCGCGGCAGAATAACTTGGAGAGACAAATAAGTCTAAACAGGAGGAGATCAAAATGAAAGTCAGAAGCTCAGTAAAGCCCATCTGCGAAAAATGCAAGGTGATCAAGAGAAACGGAAAAGTCATGGTCATCTGTGAGAATCCGAAGCACAAGCAGGTTCAGGGTTAGTCAACCTAAGAAATACAGGAGGTATAATTTATGGCTCGTATAGCCGGTGTCGACCTACCGAGAGAAAAAAGAGTAGAGATCGGTCTTACCTACATCTACGGTATCGGCCTTCCCACTTCCAGGACCATCCTTGAGAAGGCGGGCGTTAACCCCGATACCAGAGTCAAGGATCTTTCTGAGGAAGAAGTCGGTGCGATCAGAAAGATCATCGATTCCGAATACGTTGTAGAAGGTGACCTCAGAAGAGAGGTATCTCTGAACATCAAGCGCCTGATGGAGATCGGCTGCTACAGAGGTATCCGTCACAGAAGAGGCCTGCCCGTACGCGGACAGAACACCAAGAACAACAGCAGAACACGCAAGGGTCCCAAGAAGACCGTCGGAAGAAAGAAGAAGTAAGGAAGGAGGCAGTTTAATATGGCACAGCAGAAAAAGTCGACTGTTCGCAAGAAGAAGAGAGAACGTTTAAACGTTGAAAGCGGTCAGGCCCATATCCAGGCTTCCTTCAACAATACAATAGTAACCATCACGGACATGAGCGGAAACGCAATCTCCTGGTGCAGCTCCGGATCCCTGGGATTCAAGGGCTCCAGGAAGTCCACTCCTTTCGCTGCTCAGATGGTAGCTGACGAGGCCGCTAAGCCGGCAGTAGCCGCAGGTCTTAAGAAGGTGGAAGTATTCGTAAAGGGCCCCGGCTCCGGAAGAGAATCCGCCATCAGAGCGCTTCAGACCGCAGGTCTGGAGATCACCATGATCAAGGACGTAACGCCCATCCCCCACAACGGATGCCGTCCGCCCAAGAGAAGAAGAGTTTAGTAAGGAAGGAGAACAGATATGGCAAGATATACAGGACCTTCCTGCAGACTTTGCAGAAGAGAAGGACAGAAGCTTTTCCTTAAGGGAGAGCGCTGCTACGGTTCCAAGTGCGCGCTGGAGAGACGTTCCTACGCTCCCGGACAGCACGGCCAGAGCAGGAAGAAGGCCTCCAACTACGGACTTCAGCTCCGCGAGAAGCAGAAGGCTAAGAGGTTCTACGGACTTCAGGAGACCCAGTTCAGAAACTATTTCGAGAAAGCTGCCGCTAAGAAGGGCATCACAGGTGAAAACCTGCTCATCCTCCTTGAGACCAGACTGGACAACACCGTATTCCGCATGGGATTCGCGTCCTCCAGAAAGGAAGCAAGACAGCTTGTAATGCACGGTCACTTTACGCTCAACGGCAAGAAGGCCGACATCCCCAGCGAGCATGTTAAGCCGGGCGACGTCATCGCTGTTAAGGCCAAGAGCACTGATTCTCCCAAGTTCAAGGAGATCAGGGAGATGACGATCAGCACACCGGAATGGGTAAGCATCGATACCGACAAGCTCACCGGCAAGGTACTCTCCATGCCGACCAGAGCAATGATCGATACACCTGTTGCAGAGCACCTCATCGTCGAGCTCTACTCTAAATAATTAACCCCTAATCGAAGTATCAGTTAGCAGTTAATTCAGGAGGTAAACAGAGTGATAGAAATTGAAAGACCGGTAATCGAAAGTTATATCTCCGAAGATGATCCGTGCTACGGCAGGTTCGTGGTAGAACCCCTTGAGAGAGGATATGGAAACACCCTGGGCAACAGCCTCAGAAGGATACTTCTGAGCAGCCTTCCGGGCGCTGCAGTTACTTCCGTCAGGATAGACGGCGTTCTGCACGAATTTTCCACCATCCCCGGAGTCAAGGAAGACGTTACGGAGATCATACTCAACCTTAAGAAGCTCGCGATCGCTCTTCACGGCGACGACAAGAAGAGGGCCCTCATCAACGTGACCGGTCCCTGCGAAGTCACCGGAGCGGACATCGTGGCAGACCAGGATCTGGAGATAATCAATCCGGATCTTCACATAGCTACGCTGGAAGAAAACGCCACCCTCGTGATGGAGATAAACATCGCGACCGGACGCGGATACGTTCCCGCAGAGCAGAATAAGGACGAAAACACTCCCATAGCGGTAATTCCGGTAGACAGCATCTACACGCCGGTGCGCAAGGTAAACTACACCGTGGAGAACACCCGTGTAGGCCAGGTCACCGACTACGAGCGCCTTATCCTTGAGATCTGGACCGACGGAAGCATCAGCCCCGCAGAGGGCGTTTCCCTGGGAGCCAAGATCCTGGAAGAGCACCTTAAGCTGTTCATCGGTCTTGTCGGCAGCACCGAAGCCATCGAGATAATGACCGAGAAGGAAGAGGACACCAAGGACAAGGTCCTGGAGATGAGCATAGAAGAGCTTGAACTCTCCGTCCGTTCCTTCAACTGCCTCAAGAGGGCCGGCATCAACACCGTACAGGAGCTCACCTATAAGACCGAGGACGAAATGATCAAGATCCGCAATCTTGGCAGAAAGTCCCTGGACGAAGTAAAGAACAAGTTAGCAGAGATGGGTCTCGGCTTTGCGCCGAGCGAAGAATAGATCCACCAAGGAGGATTTGAGAAATGAATGGATACAGAAAGCTGGGCGTAAAGAGTGCTCACAGAAAATCCATGCTGAGAAATCTCGTAACGGATCTCTTCCGCTACGGCCGCATTCAGACAACTGACTGCAGGGCTAAGGAAGCCAGAAGAGAAGCCGAGAAGATGATCACTCTTGCAAAGAAGGGCGACCTTCACGCAAGAAGGCAGGCACTTGCTTACATCAAGGATGAAGACGTTGTCTCCAAGCTCTTCGACGAGATCGCACCGAAGTATGAGGAGCGCCACGGCGGCTACACAAGGATCCTTAAGCTCGGACCGCGTCAGGGTGACGTGGCTGAAGCAGTGTTCCTGGAGCTCGTATAAGCGCAGGATCGTTTAGAGATCGAAGCATAACATTGCAGCAAAGCTGCTCCGCACCTGCGGGGCAGCTTTTGTATTGCCGGGCGGACCGTTTTATATTCTGGGCGCAGGCGTGCACAGTGTCTGCGGACACGCTCCCGCTTGGTTGGGAGCCCGCCAGCGGTACTAAGCTCCGTCTGCGCCTTCCGGCTTGCCGGTCGCTAAGTACCGGGGTCCCAAACAGTCCTCAGACACGTGCCCCGCCTTCGCCCTGATTAATGCAACGGTCCGCATGTTCATATCGTAAAGCTGCCGACGGATGCGGAGCAGCTGCCGGGAAGGCCCACCTGCAAGGGCGAGAGGAACAGTATATTGTTATTACGAAATACCGGTAATAAATCGGGCGGGAAAAGGCGGATTCTACTTTCGAGGGGTGTCGTTTTCGGTTTATATCAAATATAATTACCTCAAAAGGAGGCGCCTGCAGCATGGATCTTGTCAAGATAGGGAAATACATAGCAAAAAAACGAACAGATGCCGGCATGACTCAAAGGCAGCTAGCCGATATGCTTGGAATGAGCGATAAGTCGGTCTCTAAATGGGAACGTGGAATATGTCTTCCGGATGTGTCGGTATATTCTGATCTTTGCCGGAACCTCGGGATAAGCATCAACGAGTTCCTGGCCGGTGAAGATATCCCCACAGGCGACATTAAACAAAGATCCGAAGAAAACATTATCAGCGTTTCTGCCGACAGTAAAAAGAAACAAAAACGTCTTAAGGTCGTCATAGGCGCACTATTGGTTATAATACTTGCAGGACTTGTTGCCGCCGCCATTTCTAATTATCGTGCAAATCAGCCGCAGAACTTCATAACACCTGCGGATAAAAACAGCATCGAGATGGAGACGGCTGAGATCCTTTCCGGTCCCGGCGGAGCATTCATCTACCATTTCACTACGACCGATGAATATAAGAGGTTCTATATTGATCTTTACGAGTATCATTCCGGAGAATTGTATACTAAGAAACGTGTCATGGAACTGGGGTTCGACGGCATAGGTTCTCCTGAGAATGGTGCGATCTTTATTGTTCCCGATAATGAAGCGTTTACAGTAAAGCTTATATTCGTCGCTGACGGATATAGGATACAGACCGAAGCTCCGATCCTGGAGGCTGTTGATGATAGGGAGTACTATGGGAGAGGCGCATCAGAAATAACGGAGAAAACACAGGTCAGATATAACGAAGAGCAGGCTTTGCTGGCTCTGATCTATGATAATGATACAATGAGCACTGTATCGGTCGACTCTATTATCAAAGGGCAGACAAAACTGTTTGCCGAAAACGATTATATGTACTTCTTTGCATTTGAATTCCGTAAGTAAGCACAGTTTTCAGATAATGCAAGAATGCAAAGCTAGTGCCCTTTACCGCGCCGTTTGATATTGACGATTATATCAGGTGATGATACTATTCAATTACCAGGGTGTTGCCGCGCAAGCGGAATTACCCAAGGTGGTCAACGAAGTAACCGACCGTTGCGGTAAACTCTGGGCGGTTACTTCTGTTTTTTGCCTATTTCATACCCGAGCATGAAACAGTTTTTAACCACCGGCCGCCGGTTCGGCAGCACATCTATAGTATGACTCACTGAGCCGTCTTTCTCCATTTAATTATTCCCTAAAACGGTACAAACTTGAGACCTGAAAGCCCCGCCGGGGCTTTTTTCCTTTTGTACGATGATGCAGATACGGAAGGGGTGCGGCTGAAGGTTTTTATAAGGCCATTGCAAAGCAGTAGATGAGACTTTTCAATAAGGAGCCCCTGCAAGGCCGTTAGGTACGAGCCGAGCAGTTAGGCTTCTTGACGTTTTTTGCTGTAGGAACTGCTGTTTCTGCGTGAACCGCGGGTGTGTGCTCTCTGTAAGGACAATTGGGGAACCCGGTGCTCTGTGACTGGCAAGCAAAGCGCAGACAGAGCAGAAGCACCGCCGGGTTCTTTTGCTTTTGTACGATATTGCAAATATAGAAGGGGTGCGGCTGAGGGTTTTTATAAGGCCATTGCAAAGCAGTAGATGAGACTTTTCAATAAGGAGCCCCTGCAAGGCCGTTAGGTACGAGCCGAGCAGCAAGGCTCCTTGAAAAGGCTCAGCGTGAAGCTGCGGAGCCGGCCGAGTAAAAACCTCGCCGAACCCCTTATGCTTGCAACAATTGTACATTACTGTTTTGTTGTGGTATAATAACAAGTCAATATTTTTTGGCGTCAAAGGAAAACCATCATGAAAAAGACATTCATCATCATTCTGGCAGTTGCGCTGCTGTTTGTTTTCTGCGGATGCGGAGATACCAATGCCAATTCCGGACCGGTCGAGATCCCGCCTCAGGCTGCGGATCTGGAAGCCAAGGGCTTCAAGTGCACGCTTAAGTTAGGCGAGGGCGCGGATTACAAGACCATATGCAAGCAGGACCCCGCGCAGGCAACCACCGGCACGCTTACCATAACCGAGTGCAACCGTTACAAGGCCGGCACAACGCTTCCCAAGGAAGGGCTTGCGGAGCTGGAAGGCTACGAATGGGTGGAGATAAAGGCCCGCACGGTGTTCGACGATCAGAACTCCAGGCTCTACGGAGTAGACAGGGCATCCACCGTTACCACATACTACGAACAGAAGTACTACGAGCAGCACGTTAAGGATCTGGAAGACGGATCCACGTCCTTCTCGGTGGTAAAGGACGGTAAGGAATGGCCGGAGTGCCTGTACATTAAGACCGTGGACAACCAGGGCTGGAACGAGGAGCGTCAGAGCGTCTGCGAGTACACCTGGTACGCCAGAGTGCCGGAAGGATACGACGGAGTAGTTATCGTGTTCTTCAATGCCGGACTTAAGTGGGAAGACGGTCAGTACATCTACGAGGTCCTGGACAAGGACGCGCTGCTCTTCAGGGCGGAGTAGCATTTTGTCCCGGGCAAGGCGCTGCGGGACGGATTCAGTTCAGAGGACTTATGGAAAGAGCGGATAAAGGTCTGGCGTTCATGCTCAGATACGAAAACGTTGCGTGGTACGACGGCGGCGAGGTAAGGATACTGGACCGCCGTGTTTATCCTGCAAAGACAGAGTTCGTCGTGTGCAAAAGCCACAGGGAAGTGGCTCAGGCCATCCACGACATGGTCACCCAGAGCGCGGGTCCTTTTACCGCGGCTCCTATGGGCATGGCACTTGCGGCTTACGAGTGCAGGGACCTTTCCGCGCAGGCGCAGCGGGACTATCTGGCAGACGCGGCGGACACCATAGCAAATTCCAGGCCTACTACGGCAAAACGCATGAGGGCTCTTTGCGACGAGTGCCTTCTGGCGGCGGACGCTGCCATTGAAAGCGGCGCGGACGTGGCTCAGGCGATAGTGGACCGCACGGTAGAAATGAACAACGAGCGCTACGGCCTCATAGACCGCATAGCGCAGCATCTTGTAAAGAAATTCCCGCAGGGCGGCACGGTAATGACCTTCTGCTTTGCGGAGACGATAGTAGGAATGATGCTCCGCGAGTGCCGAAGGGTGGGCAAGGAGATAAGGCTCTTCTGCCCGGAAACCAGACCGTACTTCCAGGGAGCAAGGCTTACGGCAACCGTTTGCCGCGACATGGGCTTCGACGTTACCGTCATCTCCGACAACATGCCCGCTTTCGTAATGAGCCGCGAGGGCGTGGACGTGTTCACTACGGCGGCGGACGCAATATGCCTGGACGGCTACGTCGTTAACAAGATAGGCACATTCCAGACAGCGATAGTGGCAAAGCATTTCGGAGTTCCGTACTACGTTACGGGCGCGCCGGACTTTGCGCATCCTACGATAGATACAGTTAAGATAGAATTCAGAGACCCGGAGTTTACGCTGCAGGCCATGGGCGTGCGTACGGCGGCCGAGGGCGTAAAAGGTTATTACCCGTCGTTCGACATCACTCCTCCGGAGCTGGTCACCGGTGTGGCCACGCCGGAAGGGATATTCAGTCCTTACGAGCTGGATAAGTACGTTAAGGCAACGGACGGCAAATACCGCGTGGTGGTCTAGGACCGCGCGGCGCACAGAAAGAAAGGTATAAGATGTCTACAGTAAAGACACCGTGGAAGGAATCGCTGGGCGACCTTCCGTTCACACTCGAATATTTCCAGGGATCCATGTGGGAAGGCGTGGAGCTTCAGGCCAAGGAAAGGCCGCACTACACCGCGCTGGACTTCATGGGCAAGACGGTAAGCTACCGCGAGATGCAGCGCCACATAGAGGAGTGCGCAAGGAGCCTGCGCACCATAGGCGTTCGCCCCGGCGACTACGTTACCATAGCAATGCCCAACTGTCCGCAGATCGTGTACATCCTGTACGCGGTGAACATGGTGGGCGCCATTGCGTGCATGGTGCACCCCCTGTCTTCCGAGAAGGAGATGGAGTTCTACATCAACGAGACCAAGAGCGTTCTGGTAGTTACTCTGGACCAGTTCTACGACAAGATAGAGGCTATAAGGCACAACACATCCATAATCAACATAGTGGTCGCCAGCATCAAGGACGAGCTGGGTCTTGTGGTAAAGGCCGGATATTACCTTACCGAAGGCCACAAGCTGGCAAAGATTCCAAGCGACGCCCCCGTAATATCCTGGGACGAGTTCGTTAAGATCGGCCATGCCTGCTCCTTTGATTTTAAGGTGCACAAGGGCTATTACGATCCTGCGGTGGTGCTCTTCTCCGGCGGTACCACAGGTACTTCCAAGGGCATACTGCTTACCAACGGCGCGTTCAACTCCGTAGGCAAGATGATAGTTGCCACCAACCCCATGTTCCGTCCCGGCGACAAGATGCTTGCCGCGATGCCGCTGTTCCACGGATTCGGACTGGGAGTCTGCATACACGCCATGCTTCTTAACGGCGGCCGCTGCCTGCTGGTGCCGCGCTTTACCCCCAAGAGCTATTCCAAGCTTATGGTAAAGAAGCGCTGCAATTTCGTGGCGGGCGTGCCCACGCTGTACGAGGCGCTGCTGCGTCTTCCCAACATGGAGAAGGCAGATCTGTCCGCTCTTAAGGGCGTCTATTCCGGCGGCGACAGCCTGTCCATAGAGCTAAAGAAGAAACTGGACACCTTCCTCTACGACCACCAGGCCAGCGTGCAGGTGCGCGAAGGCTACGGCGCTACGGAAACAGTAACGGCCTGCTGCCTTACGCCGCCTCACAGGTACAAGGAAGGCTCCATAGGCCTGCCGTTCCCGGACACATACTTTAAGATAGTAAAGCCGGACACGGAAGAGGAAGTCCCCTACGGCGAGGAAGGCGAGATACTCGTCTCCGGGCCCATGGTAATGACCGGCTATCTGAACCACCCGGAAGAGAACGAGAAGACTCTGCGCAAACACGCGGATGGTCTTACATGGCTGTACACCGGAGATCTGGGCTCCATGGACGAAGAAGGCTTCGTTTACTTTAAGGGCCGCATAAAGCGCATGATCATAAGCTCCGGATACAACATCTATCCTGCGCAGGTGGAGAACATCTTCGACTCCTGCGACCTGGTATCCATGAGCTGCTGCATAGGCATCCCGGATTCCTACAGAATGCACAGGCCCAAGATATTCATAGTGCCCGCGCCCGGCGTGGAACCCACGAAGGAGACCAGAGACGCAATACTCAAGTACGCTTCCAAGCGCATAGCCAAGTACGCCATGCCAAAAGATCTGGAGTTCCGCACGGAGCTGCCCAAGACCATGGTAGGCAAGGTAGCGTACCGAGTGCTGGAGGAAGAGGAAGCCGCAAAGCAGAAGGCGGAAGCAGCAAAATAAGGGCCGAATTTAAAACTGAACTGAAGACCGGCAGCTGAGTGCCGGACAGTATATATCATCGTTACGGTCACGGAGACCTTAAACCGGAGAACATCAATGAGCATCGAAACTACAGCAAAGACCCCGTGGAAAGACCATCTGGGGGACATCCCGTTCACACTCGATTATTTCCAGGGAGCCATGTGGGAAAGCGTGGAGATCCAGGCAAAGGAGCGTCCCAACGCCGTAGCCATGGACTTCATGGGAAAATCCATCACTTACAGAGAGCTTCAGAAGAACATAGAATCCTGCGCAAGGAGTCTTCGCACCATAGGCATACGTCCCGGCGATTCCGTCACCATAGCAATGCCCAACTGCCCGCAGGGCATATACATGTTCTACGCGGTGAACATGGTGGGCGGCATAGCCAGCATGGTGCATCCGCTGTCTTCCGAAAAGGAACTTGAATTCTACATCAACGAATCCGAGAGCGTACTGGTCGTAACTCTGGACCAGTTCTACCATAAGATAGAAGCCATCCGCCAGAACACCGGCCTCATAAACGTGGTAATAGCCCGCATCAGGGACGAGCTGTCCCAGCCCATAAGAGCAGGTTACATGCTCACCGAGGGCCGCAAGATAGCCAAGATCCCGGACGACGCCCCGATAATCCCCTGGGACGATTTCGTTAAGATAGGCCGCGCCTGCTCCTACAACTACAAGGTGCACAGGACCTTCGACGACCCCGCGGTAGTACTTTTCTCCGGCGGCACCACCGGCGTCTCCAAGGGCATAGTCCTTACCAACGGAAACTTCAACGCGCTGGGCGCACAGATAGTTGCCACCAACCCCATGTACCGCAAGGGCGACAAGATGCTTGCCGCCATGCCCATATTCCACGGCTTCGGTCTTGGCGTGTGCATACACTCCATGCTCTTCGGCGGCGGACGCTGCATACTGGTGCCGCGCTTTACCCCCAAGAGCTACGCCAAGCTTATGGTAAAGAAGCGCTGCAATTTCGTGGCCGGCGTGCCCACGCTCTACGAAGCTCTTCTGCGTCTGCCCAAGATGGAAAAGGCGGATCTGTCCTGCCTTAAGGGCGTATTCTCCGGCGGCGACAGCCTGTCCATAGAGCTCAAGAAGAAACTGGACAAGTGGCTCTACGACCACAACTCCACCATACAGGTGCGTGAAGGCTACGGCACCACAGAGACCGTAACTGCCTGCTGCCTTACCCCGCCGCACATGCACAAGGAAGGCTCCATAGGCCTGCCGTTCCCGGACACCTACATCAAGATCGTAAAGCCGGGCACGGACGAGGAGCTGCCCTACGGCGAAGAGGGCGAGATACTGCTCTCCGGCCCCACCGTAATGAAGGAATACCTTAAGCACCCGGAAGAGACCGCTCAGACCTTAAGGACCCACGCGGACGGCCTTACCTGGGTCTACACCGGCGACCTGGGGACCATGGATAACGAAGGCTTTACCTACTTCCGCGGCCGCAGCAAGCGCATGATCGTGACCTCCGGCTACAACGTCTACCCGGCGCAGCTGGAGAACATCTTCGATTCCTGCGATCTGGTATCCATGAGCTGCGTAATAGGCGTTCCGGATCCCTACAAGATGCAGAAGGTAAAGGTGTTCGTCGTGCCCGCAAACGGCGTGGAGCCCAGCGACGCCACCAAGGAAGAGATACTCAAGTACGCGTCCAAGCGCATTGCCAAGTACGCCATGCCCAAGGATCTGGAGTTCCGCGCGGAGCTGCCCAAGACCCTGGTAGGCAAGGTGGCTTACCGCAAGCTGGAGGAAGAAGAGGAAGCGAAGCGCAAGGCAGCCGCAGAAGCAGAAGCTGCAAAGGCAGCAGAAGAGGCCGCAAAAGCATAGCCCTAACGGCATAAAAGAATGACAGAACTCCCGGAGAGATCCGGGAGTTTTTTCGTGGCGAAAGCTCTGTCTAGGCGGTCGGGTTGCTGTGTGGCGGAAAAGTCCGGGGGACCGACCTTCCAAATAGTTTTTGAAAACCTGTTGACAGCAGACCGTATTACTCATATAATACGGTTGAAAGAACTGTATTAGTCGTGTAATACGGATCGGCGTCGGCTCATTAGCCGGAAAGGAAAAACGATGAATTGTCCAAATTGCGGCGCGCCTATGGAAGAAGG
>JAILDA010000019.1 GCA_024689865.1 Clostridia bacterium
TCCCGGAAGGAACCCTCGACGGATACGGAATGACTCTGGTGGCGCCGCTCGACGAGGCTTCGCCCGTGCCCTCCTGCCGCAACGCCGACGGACCTTACCGCCAGGGCCAGTACGTGCTTACGATAGACGGTTTCCTGGTAAGCGAGAACGTGGCAGTAAAGGAATCCAAGGTATTCGACTACGGTTTCAAGTACTCCGACCACAACCCGGTATACATGACGTTTGAGCTGAAATAAGGCAACAGGCTGCATCAGATGAAGGAATTCGAACTGATCGCCACGGCCACGTTCGGGCTGGAGGCGGTAGTAAAAAGAGAGATAGAGGCGCTGGGCTACGAGATAACGGACTCCAGAAACGGCAGGCTCACCTACAAGGGGGATCTGCACGCCGTCGTGCGCTCCAACCTGTGGCTGCGCTGCGCGGACAGGGTCTACGTAAAGATGGGAGATTTCACGGCAAAGACCTTCGAGGAGCTGTTCCAGGCCGCCAAAGCCCTGCCATGGGAAGAGTGGCTGCCGGTGAACGCGCACTTTTCCGTGACCGGAAGCTCAGCAAGATCCGTGCTGCACAGCGTGCCCGCCTGCCAGTCGATAATCGAAAAGGCCATAGTTACAAGGCTTTCCGGGGTATACGGGGTGGAGCGCTTCGCAAAGAACGGACCAGTGTACGCGGTGCGTTTCATGGCGCAGAAAGACGAGTTCGTCCTGATGATAAACACCAGCGGACCGGGCCTTCATGACCGCGGCTACCGCGTAAAGGACGTGCCCGCGCCTATAAAGGAGACCATGGCCGCCGCGATGGTGAGCCTTTCGTTCTTCAGACCCGGAAGGTTTCTGATAGACCCGTTCTGCGGATCGGGCACCATCGCGATAGAAGCCGCGATGATGGCAAGAAACATCGCCCCGGGGCTTTCCAGGAAGTTCGACTGCACGTGGTGGGAACAGATCCCGTCCGAGCTGTGGAAGGAAGAAAAAGCCGCTGCGTTCAAGGCCATAGACTACGACGCGCAGTTTAAGATAATCGCATCCGACATAGACCCGCGGGCAATACGCGCCGCAAAGAAAAACGCCGGGGAAGCCGGCGTGGACGACTGCATAGAATTCGTGGTCTCGGACGTGAAGGATCTTAAGGATCTTAAGAGGACGGACCCGGGGGTAGACATGCAGCGCGGGGTGATGATCGCAAATCCGCCCTACGGAATAAGGATAGGCGAAGCCGAGCAGCTGCCGGGCATTTACGAAGCGCTGCGCGCCTTCCTCGAAAGCCGCCCCCAGTGGTCGCTCTTCCTTATAACCGCAGACAAAAGCTTCGAAGAAGCCATAGGCCGCCCCGCAGACCGCCGCCGCAAACTCTACAACGGCGACCTCGAAGTCTGCTACTACCAGTACTACGGCCAAAAATGAAAAACGACGGTCCCGCAAACGCGGGGCCGTCTTTGTTTCTCACACCTTTTTAACGTCTATTATCTCAAGGACAGGGCCTTCGCCCTCGTAGATCTCCCACTCGCCCTTATGGACGATGGCCGTCACGTTTACAATGTCCTCATCTTTGAATTCATCCAGCATGCCTCTGCGGCAGGCTACAGGGAAGAACTGAAGATCCGCCTCGCAGCAGGTCATGAGCCAGCGTCCAAGAACGTCGTATCTCGGGTCCGCGGGACCTTCCTTATCCACCATCAGGTCCACATTTATCGTGACCTTCTCGAAGCGGTCAGGATAGTCCAGCGCTTCTACATACCAGACCGGGAACTCGTCCTCAGAAAGGAACAGCTCGCCCTCTGAAAGATCGAAGTACGATTCGTCCTCGCGGACGTAGTTCTCCACGCTGCCGTCGTCAAACTCCAGCCAGATCTCGGCCTGGCGGTTTATGGTACGCAGCTTGGCGCCCCTCGCGAACTCCGCAAGCTCGTCCGTGCAGCGGTTTATGATTATCATGCTCGCCGGCATGACCTTTTCAACTATCTGGTTGGGAGCCTGGGCGAGATAATGCGCAAGCGTGCGGGCGTTTATCATGCAGACCACCTGGACCAGCGCCCAGTCCCTGGGAAGGAGCTTTATAAGCCCGGGGATATCCGGCCGCTTTGTGCCGTCGTCCTCTATGAACACCAGGTCCGGCTCATACTTTTTGCCTATGTCCTCGAACAGCTTCCTGCTGAGCGCAGGAGCGTACTCCACCGGGACGTGCTGCGTGATCTCCTCGTCTCCAACTTCCGTGCACACGACGACAGACCTCTGCCCTTCAGCAAGATCACCTATGGTCTGGTCTATGAATGTGGTCTTCCCGGACCCCAGTATGCCTGTAAAGTAAAAAACTCTTGTTTCCATATCAGTATAAAAGCGGGCCTGCACATGGCAGACCCGCCAAAACTATTGACTTCAGAACAGTCCTGCGCCGAAGAGCGGTGCGAAGACTACTGCAACGATAGTCATCAGCTTGATGAGTATGTTGAGGGACGGGCCGGAGGTATCCTTGAACGGATCGCCTACGGTGTCGCCTACGACTGCAGCGTGGTGAGTCTCGGAACCCTTGCCGCCGAAAGCTCCGCCTTCAACGAACTTCTTGGCGTTGTCCCATGCTCCGCCGGAGTTGGACATCATGATGGCAAGAAGAACGCCGGAGAGCAGTGCGCCTGCGAGCATTCCGCCCAGAGCCTGGGCACCCATTACGAAGCCTACGAGCAGCGGCGCGATAACAGCCATGATAGCCGGCGCGATCATCTCGCGGAGAGCTGCTCCGGTGGAGATATCTACGCACCTTGCGTAATCCGGCTTGGAGGTGCCGGCCATGATACCCTTGTCTTCCCTGAACTGGCGGCGGACCTCTTCGATCATCTGGTTAGCGGCCTTGCCTACAGAGCTCATGGTGAAAGCGGAGAACATGAACGGAAGCATCGCTCCGATGAATGTTCCGGCGATCACGGTGGGGCTGAGAAGGTCTATCGTGGAAAGCTTTACGACTTCCGCGTAGGATACGAACAGCGCCAGAGCTGTAAGAGCAGCGGATCCGATAGCGAATCCCTTGCCTATGGCTGCGGTGGTGTTTCCTACGGAGTCCAGAGTATCAGTGATGTTGCGCACGCGCTCGGGAAGCTCGGACATCTCGGCTATTCCGCCTGCGTTGTCGGATACCGGGCCGTAAGCGTCGACTGCGATAGTCATGCCTGCGGTGGAGAGCATGCCGACTGCGGAAAGAGCTATGCCGTAAACTCCGCCGAACTTATAGGCTACGATGATGCCAGCTGCGATGATTATGATCGGGAACACGGTGGACATCATACCTACGGAAAGTCCGGAGATGATGGT
>JAILDA010000004.1 GCA_024689865.1 Clostridia bacterium
AGCAGCAGCGCTGGTACGCGGTAAAGCTCTTCGAAAGAGACGACAAGGTGCTTGAGCAGCTAAAGCTGCCCAAGGAGACCCTGGATCACATAGAAAAGGATATCCAGGCAGTAGAGACGGAGTTCGACGATGACGCCGAGAGCATCATCACCAACGAACGCTATGTCTACATTGCAGAAGTAATAAAGGCCTGCTACAGGAAGAAAGCCGCCGGAGCGCTTACTGCTTCGGACAGGATAGACAAGGTGGTCACCAACCGCTGGCTGGGACTGCCGATATTCGCAATTATCATGGCAGTGGTTTACTGCCTGTCCATGGCGAGCTTTGCTCCCGGAACCAAACTTACCGACTGGGCCAACGACGGACTGTTCGGCGACGGCTGGCATCTTCTGGGGATAGGTTCCAAGCAGAGCGCGGAAGCTGAAGAAGCTTACGGCGACACGGATCTTATCCTGGACGCGTTCATAAATGAGTACGGTTCTGACGAGACCGCGGATGCCATAGACCTTGAGAGCGAGGAGTTCGACGGGGATACTGCCAAGGCGGCGCTGGCCGCGCTTCTTGCGGCAGTACCGGACGGAGCGGAAGTCGAATACACGATAGTCGACGAGGAGACTCTGGACGAAGAGAAAGCAACGGCTTCTAAGAAGGACCTTTCTGAAGCAATAGAAAACTTCCTGAACACCGAGTACAAGGAGGCCATGGGCGCTCCCGATCCGGCCTCCTACGGTGTTTGGGTCCCCGGCATCCCGGGACTCATCGAGGGCGCTCTGGACAAGGCGAACTGCGCGGAATGGCTGAAGGGCCTCATCCTCGATGGTATCGTAGCGGGCGTAGGAGCCGTTCTGGGCTTCGTTCCGCAGATGCTGGTGCTGTTCCTCCTGCTGGCCTTCCTTGAGGCCTGCGGTTACATGGCCCGCATAGCCTTCGTGCTCGACCGTATATTCAGAAGGTTCGGTCTCTCCGGCAAGTCCTTCATACCGATGCTTATCGGCACGGGCTGCGGAATACCGGGGGTCATGGCATCGCGTACCATAGAGAACGAACGCGACCGCCGCATGACCGTAATGACTACGACATTCATACCCTGCGGCGCCAAGATCCCGTTCATAGGACTTATCGCCGGGGCTCTGTTCGGAGGAGCCTGGTGGGTAGCCGTTTCCGCGTACTTCATAGGAATGGCGGCTATAATAATCTCCGGCATAATGCTTAAGAAAACCAAGATGTTCGCGGGCGATCCGGCGCCCTTCGTAATGGAGCTTCCGGCTTACCACTGGCCGACGCTCGGCAACGTTTTAAGATCCATGTGGGAGCGCGGCTGGTCCTTCATAAAGAAGGCCGGGACTATCATTCTCCTTTCGACGATAGTCATCTGGTTCCTGTCGCGCTTCGGATGGGTCGACGGAGCCTTCGGAATGCTGGAAGAAGACGCGATCGGAAACAGCATCCTTGCGGGCGTAGGCAACGCTCTTAAGTGGATATTCGTTCCGCTCGGCTGGGGCACCTGGCAGGCAACGGTGGCATCCATCACAGGTCTTGTGGCCAAGGAGAACATCGTTGCTACCATGGGCGTTCTGTACGGAAGCCAGGCCGGATTTGCGGCTGAGTTCACCATGCTTACGGGATTCTCCTTCCTGGTGTTCAACCTGCTCTGCGCTCCGTGCTTCGCGGCAATGGGTGCCATCAGAAGAGAGCTGAACAGCGCCAGGTGGACCTGGTTCGCCATCGGTTACGAGTGCGCGTTCGCCTACGTGATAGCTCTCATGATCAACCAGTTCGGAAAACTGTTTACCGGCCAGATGAACGTGATAGGACTGATATTCGCTCTTGCGTTCCTGGTAGGCATCATCTACATGCTCTTCTTCAAGAAGTATCAGGAAGCTACCAAGCTGACGATCCGTTCCGTGGACGCGGCAAAATAGGAGCAGAGTAATCGTTCCGCAGGCTTTACCGGGCGGCTGCCGGAACAGATCCTTTAAACTGAAAGGACAAAATGATCAACTTTTTAGCGGACAACTTAGCTACAATACTGATATCGCTGGTGCTTATCGGCATAGTGGCGCTGATAATACGGAAGCTTGCAAAGGACAAGAAGGCAGGCAGATCGTTCTGCGCCATGTCCGCAAGCGGCACCTGCGGCAGCTGTCCGCACGGAAAGGAAGGCTGCACTGCCTGCAC
>JAILDA010000008.1 GCA_024689865.1 Clostridia bacterium
ATTCGCTTTTATTGCATGGGAGCCGTGGGCATGACTCAGGAGTGGGTCCTGAACGACAACATCACCTCTGCAGAAACGATCGTTAAGATGATGTTTGCTTCCATGCCGGAATCTTTGCGGAAGATCTATTTCTGAAAAAAACCTGTACTCTTCAAAGTATTTTATGGGTTTGAGGTGTGTGAATGCATACACTTCATTTTTTTATTTCAAAAAATGAACTGAACTGCGATCCTGTGAAATCGCAGTTCGAGCAAAATTGGTGTTGGTGGATCATCAGGGACTCGAACCCTGGGCACCCTGATTAAGAGTCAGGTGCTCTACCAACTGAGCTAATGATCCGTAGTTGGCTGAAACGCAAGAAAGATATTAACATCCGTCAGGGGAGATGTCAAGCATAATAAAGTAAAAAATCTTAAAAAACGCAGAACGCGTCAAATGCGCGGCAGCAGCCCCGGATAGTGTGAAGTTCGCCTTTCCGGCGGCTGTTTTTGTTGCTAGCTTGCTATTTATGTAATATAATATAGTGACTTATAGTGTTTTTGCGGAGGAACAAACATGAAATGCAAGACCTGCGGATACGAAGTCAGAGATTCTCTTACTCACTGCCCCATGTGCGGCACCAGAGTTAACCCGGATCCTGTATCGTCTGCCGCTACCACAGAGCTCAGCTGGAACACCAAGGATTTCCCCAAGCCCAAGGAGATGACGGAGATCGACATGTCCTGGCCGGATTTCAATACTAAAAGAAATACCACCTCCATTTCCGAGGAGGAGATAAGCGCTGCTCTGGAAAAGAAACGACCTGTTACCCTTATGTCGGAAGACGCCAGCGAGGGTTATGTTTCCATACCGGATAAGAAAGAGCCCGCCGCGGAAAAGCCCGCGGAAGCCGCTCAGCCGGAAAAACCCAAGGCAGAAGCTCCTGCCGCCGAACAGCCGTACTGGTATACCCAGAAGTTTACGGCTACAGGCGTAATGCAGACCGGACCGGCCTGGCCGATGGCTCCCGGTTCCAAGCAGTCCTATCCGGCTACGGCTAAAATAGAGACCATGACGCTTTCGGATCCCATCCCCATCGTGCCCGGAGCCACCGGCACGCAGGAGGTAAATAAAGCCTTTACGCTGTCCGACCTTATAAAAGAGAGCGCCGAAAGGCCCACGGATACCGGCAGACCCAGCGGTTCCGGATTCTACACCTTCCAGAGGAAGAACGACGAGTTCCAGAAACTTCTGGACCGCGAGTACGACAGAATCCATGCCATGCACGGCGAGGACTACGATCCGATGCACGGAACGGTTCATCCGTTCTCTGCCGATCAGCCTGTAAAGGCCAAGGAGCTCTCAGCGTTCGAAAAGCTGCTGCTGGACGAAGAAGAGCAGGCCGCGGAGGAGACCCCGGCCCAGAGGTTCTTCAGCCAGGATCCCAAGCCGGAAAAGGAAGAAGTCCCGGCGGAGGACCTTAAGGATCCGGAGCTTCCGGAAGTGGAAGTGCCCACCGGCGACCCTACTAAATACGACATTAAAAAAATAGAGAATACCATCCGGGAGCTGGAGAAGCAGGAAGTGATCGCGGAGAACAACCGCTCCGAAAGAAAGAAGCGCCTTGCAGCCATGGCGGCCGCAAGAGAGGCTTACTTCCGCAGTCTGGATGCCATGGAAGGCAAGGATCCGGACAGGTTCTCCGAGCCGGAGCCCGTAAAGGAAGCAGCTCCCGCGCACAAGGAGGAGCCCGCGCCGGCGCCCAAGGCCGAGCAGGACGATTCTGCGCTGTTCGCATCGGACGGGACGGAAGTTACCGAGCCAACCAGAGAGGTCCCTGTAGGAGGCATTCTGGAAGCGCTTACCGAAGACAAGACAGTCCGCGCAGCTGCTCTTGCAGCGACTACCGCTTCCGTGGTCAGTTCCGATCCGTTCAGGACCGTAGTGTTCAAGCGCATAACCGAGGACGCCGAAGAACGCGCAAAGCGCTACGAGCAGGCGGATCCATTCGACATACCTAAGACTACGGAGAACGTAATGACTCCGGAAGAGCTGGAAGCAGAGCTCCGCCGTCCGGCAGATCCGTTCGACAAGCTTATGAAGGAGTTCAGGACCACCGCCAGAACGACCATCGCAGGCGCCAGGGATGCCGAAAGGCTGGCTACCAAATACGATCTGGGAGAAGAGCTTAAGGGTCTGGATTCCGCGGAAGACGTTGCAGCCATTTACGACCAGCCTGCCGGGGAGCCCTACGACGATGTGGACGCTGCTACCGCGGAAGCGCCGGCAGAGTCTGCAGCAGAACCTGCTGCGGAAACGCCCGAAGAGCTCGTTGCAGAGCCTGTAGTTGAACCGGTCGCGGTCGTTGCAGAACCTGTTGCAGAACCCGCTGAGGAGACTCCCGAAGAACCGGCAGCCGAGCCTGCCGCGCCCGAAGCACCTGCGTACGACGACGTGGACGCCTCAACAGCGGAAGCACCGGCAGAGCCTGCATACGACGACGTGGACGCCGCAACAGCGGAAGCACCGGCAGAGCCTGCATACGACGATGTGGACGCCGCAACTGCAGAAGCCGCCGAGAAGCCCGTTGAGTCTGCCGAGGAGATCATTTCCGGGGCCGAACAGCCCTCCGAGCCGACCCAGGCCTTCGAGCCCGTTACCGACGATACCAGTTCGCTTGCATTCCTCTACCAGAACGGCGAAGAAAAGCCCGCGGAACAGGAAGATCAGGACGAGGCCGCGGAAGAGGAACCCGGCTCCAGACACATATTCCTTAAGATAATAATCGCCATACTCATAATCTGCGCTCTGTTCGAGCTGGTGGTCCTGGGAATGTCCAGGTTCCTGCCGGATGCTCAGGCTACCCAGTCGATCGTTTCCATAGAAGAACTGATCAGGGAAGCGATAGTATCCGCGTTCAACAGCGTAGTAAACGCCATCAAGGGCCTGTTCGGCAACTAGCGTAAGCTGCCGCAGGACCTGACCCGCAGGACGCACCGCGTCGGGAGAAACTAAATGGAAGAGAATAAAACAACAAACACCGCCAAGACCGGTAAGAACCGCAAAAGCCTGATAATAGCGTTGATAATCATAGCTGTGATACTGGTCATCGCAGTCAGCTGCGCGGATTTCATAACCGATCTCATCTGGTTCGGAGAGGTAGGATATACATCCGTATTCCTTACGGAGCTGTTTACCAAGATCAAGATAGGCATACCGGTAGCGATAGTTACGGCTGCCATTACGGTATTCATCCTTTCTGCTCTTAAGAACAACTTCCTTAAGAAGAACGAATTTACGATAACATCCGAAGCCGACAAGAAGACCGTGCGCCGCGTAAGGAATCTTCTTTCCGTAATAATCGGAATATTCCTTGCTGTGGTCATCGTTTCCAAGCTGTGGTTCCAGATGCTGGAGTTCATTAATTACAGCAGCTTCGGAGTTAAGGATCCGCTGTTCGGCAACGACGTAGGATTCTACATGTTCCGTCTGGAGTTCCTTAAGGGACTGGCGGACAGCGCGCTTCTTATAATAATCGCTTTCCTTGTGGTTACCGTGTTCTTCCACTCCATCCTTGTAGGCATCGCCAAGCCTGCAGGCACTGAGCAGACCGAAGAAAAGGAACGTTCCGGAATAGACATCGACCCGTCCGATCCGCTGGGATCTCTGTTCCGCGGCATCCAGGGCAAGGCCGGAGACGTCCGCGAGGGCGCAGCCAAGAGCGGTTTCGTCCGCAAGGCCAAGGCTGTCCTTAACGTTGCCCTTAAAGAGATCGTTGTGCTTGGAGTACTGCTGTTCCTGGCTCTTGCAGCCAAGCTTTACCTCAGCAGGTTCGGTCTTCTGTACGGAGGCACCGGAGCCGCTTACGGAGCCGGCTACACGGACGTTAAGGTCACGCTCAACGTATACAGGATACTTATAGTTCTTGCCGTCGTGGAAGCTCTGCTTCTTATCTATGCCGCAATAAAGAAGAAGTTCCTCTTTGCGGTGGTGGTACCCGTTGCGATGATAGCCATCTCGCTTCTGGGCACAGGCGCAGCCAAGCTGGTCCAGACCATAGTGGTAGAGCCTAACGAGCTCAACAAAGAGAGCAAGTACCTGGAAAACAACCTTACTTACACACGTCTTGCCTACGACCTGGAAGACATAAGCGACGAGGTCTTCGACCCTCAGGCCGATCTGGACATCAAGGACGTCCTGCGCAACATGGGCACCCTGTCCAACCTCAGGATCAACGACTTTGCTCCCACCAAGCAGTTCTACACCCAGACCCAGACCATCAGAAGGTACTATTCCTTCAACGATGTGGACGTAGACCGATACAACATAAACGACGAATACACCCAGGTGTTCCTCTCCGCCAGAGAGATAGACTCCTCCAACGTGGACGATTCCTGGCTGATCAGGCACCTTAAATACACCCACGGCTACGGACTTACCCTGTCCAGGGTAGACCGCATAACAAGCAGCGGCCAGCCGGAGATGCTCATCCAGAACATTCCGCCCGTATCCCAGATCCCCGAGGTGCAGATACCAAGACCGGAGATCTACTACGGCGAGATGAGCAACGACTACATAATCGTTAAGACCGGCGAGACCGAGTTCGACTATCCGTCCGGAGACTCCAACGTCTACACCACTTACGAAGGCACCGGCGGAATAAAGATGGGTCTTGCGAGCCGCATACTCTTCTCCATAAGAGAGAAGAGCCTTAAGATGCTCGTGTCCACCAACATTACCCACGACTCGCGCATCCTTATCTACCGCAACATAATGGAAAGAGTACGCAAGATAGCTCCGTTCCTTACCTACGACGACGATCCGTACGTAGTTACCGTGGACGGCGGAATCTACTGGATAGTGGACGCGTACACCCAGAGCACCCTCTATCCGTACTCCGAGCCCTACGACAAGAAGTACGACACCAACTACGTCCGCAATTCCGTAAAGATAATAATCGACGCTTATAACGGCAACGTGGACTTCTACATCGTGGATCAGGATGACCCGATCGTTCAGACCCTGGCCAAGATCTATCCCAAGCTCTTCAAGAGCATGGATCAGATGCCGCAGAGCTTCAGGGCCCACCTGCAGTATCCCAACGCGCTGTTCAACATCCAGGCAGGCGTGTACGCCAAGTACCACATGACGGACGTTGCGGTGTTCTACCAGAAAGAAGACGCATGGCAGATCTCCAAGAACATCTACGATCAGTCCGAGACTACCATGACCGCTAACTTCTTCATAATGAAGCTGCCCGGAGAAAAGGACACCGAGTTCGTAAGCTCCGTATCCTACACGCCGGCAGGAAAGAACAACCTTACCGGTATACTGGTAGCGCGTTCCGACGGCGACCACTACGGCGACATAGTTCTTTACCAGATGCCCAAGGGCAAACTTATATACGGACCTCTCCAGGTAGAGGCCAAGATAGACCAGGATCCCGAGATCTCCAAGGAGTTTACGCTTTGGAACAACAGTGGTTCCAAGTATTCCAGGGGCGAGATGTTCGTAATACCCATCGAGGATTCGCTCATCTACGTGGAGCCGGTATATCTGGAATCCTCCACTGCAAGTCTTCCGGAAGTTAAGAGGGTAATAGTCTACTACGACGAGGAGCTTGCTTACGAGGCTACCCTTGCGCAGGCTCTGGACAAGCTGTTCGGCAAGGGCGCCGGCGACCCGCTTCTTACTCCGTACCCGATAATCACCGGCATGGAGATGGCGGAGGAGATAGAGCGCAGGGAACAGGAAGAGCAGAATCCGCCCGAACCGGTGGATCCCACTCCGGTAGACCCGGATCAGCCGGGCGAGCACACAGTCGAAGAGCTCATCCAGATGGCTCAGCAGGCATACGACAAGGCTCAGGAAGCCATGAAGAACCTCGACTGGGCAGCATACGGCCAGTACATGCAGCAGCTTTCGGACATCCTTACTCAGCTGGCCGGAAACAAAGGAGAATAAGTAATGGAAAAGGGAGATATGCTTTTCTGCATTCCGCCCTCGGATCACGAAGTTGAAAGAATAAAGGCTATCCTCGGGGCACATCCCGAGGTAGCTTTTGTCTCGCTGGTCGGGGCGGATATCTACGGCAACCACACAGACGAAAAGATCCCCGTAAAGATCTTTACGGAAGACGTCGAAGGACTTCTTCGCGAGGGCGTCCAGACGGACGGCTCTTCTGTTCAGCTGCCGCTGATAGCGGATATCTCCAACGCTAAGGTAACTCTTATCCCGGACCTTTCCGTAAACTGGTACGTGGATTACAACGAGGATCTTGTAAGGTTCTCCGGCAAGGGCCGCAGACCCGTGGGGACTCTGCGCATACCCGCGCATCTGGTCCACAACGGCACCATGGAAGTGGGTTCCAGAGCCATCCTGCGCGACGCCGTGGACACCTTTAAGAGAGACCTTGTTTCCCTTATTAAAAAGCACCCCTACGTTCTGGAGCACCTTCCGCTGGAAAGCGCGGAGGATATTTCCGAGGTTCTGCTTACCTCCGCCACGGAGCTGGAGTTCTACGTAAAGACCCCTCACGAGGTAGCGGACCGCGACAGGCTCCACACTTCGCAGGAGCTTAAGGAGCAGTACTGGAAGCGCACCATAGGTCCCGTAAGAAGCGCGCTGGAAGAGACTCTGCTTCTTCTGGACAAGTACGGCTTCGGCGTGGAGATGGGCCACAAGGAAGTAGGCGGCGTAAAGCCGGAGATGGTGGAAGGCGGAGATTTTTCGCACATAATGGAGCAGCTGGAGATCGACTGGAAGTACTCCGATCCCATGCAGGCCGCGGATAACGACCGGATGGTCCGCTATCTTGTGCGCGACGTTTTCCGTCAGTACGGACTGGACGTAACGTTCATGGCAAAGCCTGTGGACGGCGTTGCTGGCTCCGGCAAGCACACCCATCTGGGTGCCGCTGTAAGGCTTAAAAACGGCTCTGTAAAAAGTCTTTTCGCCCCCAAGGATCCATATGCCGATTACTTAAGTCCCATCGGCTACGGGGCGCTTATGGGCCTTCTTAAGAACTACGAGATAATCAATCCCATAGCTAATCCTACCACGGACGCCATCAACAGGCTCAAGCCCGGATTCGAGGCGCCTGTAAGCATAGTAACAAGTCTCGGAAACGACGTACTTACACCTTCCAGGAACCGCAGCGTTCTGGCCTGCGTCATCCGCGATCCGGAAAAGCCGCTGGGTACTCGTTTCGAGCTTCGTTCGCCCAACCCCAGGAGCAACACTCATCTGGTGCTGGCGGCAAGTCTCATGGCGATGCTGGACGGCATAAAGGCCGTGCTGGAGGCCGGAAAAGGCCCCGGAGAGCTGGAGGCGTCCCTGTCCAAGGAAGCGGAGGCGGAAGATTTCTACCTGGAGACGGGCAGGATGTACCGCTCGGAGGTCAACATCTTCGAGGACTACTCCGCGGAGGAACGCAACAGGATATTCGGAAGAACGCCCGCCACTGCGTGGGAGAACATAAACGCTTTCGACGCCTACCCGGAAAAAGCCAGGGTGCTTTTCCGCGATTCCGTGTTCAGCACGGTGGACCTTGCGTCGTTTAAGGCTGCTGCTCTGGACAGCTGGGTCCGCGAGCTTCACGACCGCATAGTTCCGGAGCTGAGGGACAGGGTGAGGCGCTGCGTAATGCTCCACGACCCCGCGGACTGCACGGATCTGGACGAGGAACGCTTTGCCGCGGTGCGCAGCATGGCATGCGAGATCGCCCGCGACAGCAGCATGCGCATATCCCTGCTCACCAGGCTCTCCAGAGCGCTCGAGGACAAGGATTATAAGGCGGCTTCGGATCTGCAGCTCCTTACCATGGAAAAGGTACAGGCGCTGGAGGCCGTATACGCGGAGTACTGCAGGAACATAATATAAGTAATTAAGTATATAGTATCAGGGACGGTCTGCTTGCAGGCCGTCCTGTAATTTGTAAACAGGCAGCCGTCCGGCTGCGGAAGAGGAAAAGATGCTTGCATTTGTAAGCGGCGCAAGCCGCGGAATAGGCGCAGCCTGCGCGGTGGAACTTGCAAAAGAAGGCTTCGACGTAGTGATAAACTGCAGGGGCAATGCTTCTGCGGCGGAGGGTGTTGCGGCAAAGGTAAGGGCCCTCGGAAGAAAAGCTTACGTTAAGTGCTTCGACGTTTCGGACGCTGCCGCGGCAGAAAAAGCCTGCGCGGAAGTGCTTAAGGAATGCGGCCCGGTGGACGTTCTTGTAAACAACGCAGGGGTAAGCATAAGCGGGCTTGTCCAGGACATGTCTTCGGATCAGTGGGACGCGCTTTTAGGCGTAAACCTTAAGGGCATGTTCGATCTGTGCAAAGGATTCGTTCCGTCCATGGTATCGCGCAAGAAGGGCTGCATCGTAAACATTTCCTCCATGTGGGGCCAGACCGGTGCGTCGTTCGAGTCCGTTTACTCCGCCAGCAAAGGCGGCGTGGACGCATTCACCAAGGCTCTGGCCAAGGAACTTGGTCCTTCAGGCATACGAGTCAACGCAGTTTCCCCCGGATGCATCCTTACAGACATGTGCGCCGGCTACAGCGAGCAGGACCTTAAGGACCTTGCCGACCAGACAGCCATCGGACGCAACGGAACACCTCAGGACATAGCTAACGCCGTGGCGTTCCTCGCCTCGGACAAGGCCTCCTTCATAACCGGTCAGATCCTGGGCGTAAACGGCGGCATGGTGATCTGAGCGGCGAGCCTGCCAACGATATAAGGAATAAAAAGCGGAGCAGTAAAGCTCCGCTTTTGTGTTGAAATATCTGTACCGTTTTTGCCAAAGATTTGTAGTATTATGACCGCAGGTGCTGCCAAAAAGCGGTAAGCGGTCAGCCCTCGAAACAGAGGGCTCTTATTGGCCCTCTGTTCTTAGGAAAGGAGGGCAAGCCTATGGATGTATATGACATAATGACCTTGATAGGTCTGCTTGTTACTGTCTTTATGGCAGGATACGTTTTCGGAAAAAATAAGAACGACCGCAGATAAGCCACTCGCGGTCGTTCATTTCGACCCAAAGGGCTGACCGCATCTGCGGCAGCACCTCTCAATTAATATATATCACATTTAAGGCCTAAATTCAACGGCCTAGTTCGTTCCCCTGTAGATGAACTCTTCGCCCAGGAACTCCCTGATCGCCTTCATGGCCTCCTGCGCTCTGGTAACGTTGCCGGACTTCTTAAGTATCTCGTTTGCCGCTATCTCGTCGTTATCCATCAGCGGGATTATGCAGAAGCGGTACTTGCCGCCGGAGGAGTATCTGTCCACGTAGGTGGGGATGGCGCTTATGTCTTTGTAGGTAACTTCGCCGGTCTCCTTGTTGAGGACCAGATCCACGTTGGCTATGAAGCCTCTTTCCGTCCAGCGGGCGGCTCTGCTCTCTGCAGCGCTGCCTCCGCGCAGGGTCTCGTATCTCTGGTTGGACACGAAGTTGCCCATGGAGTAGAACACCGGTACGGTCTTGGTCCAGTGCGTGGGCTTGGGTTCCGGTTCGGGCTGAGGTTCGGGCTCCGGTTCGGGTTCCGGCTGCGGCTCTTCCTTAATAAGGCCGAAAGCCTTGCGCAGACGGATGATCCAGCTTTCCTTCTCTTCAACTGCCGGTTCGGGTTCCGGTTCCGGCTGCGGTTCGGGTTCCGGTTCCGGCGGATAGGGAACTTCCACCTCGATGGTTTCGATCGGCTGCATTATGTGCGGATGCGAAGCGAATATTATGTCCGCTCCTGCCTCGGCGCACTTTTTGGCAAGATCCTTATCCACCTGATCCGGGGTGGACTTGTATTCCGTGCCCCAGTGGAAGTAGCAGACTATAAGCTCCGCGCCGTTGTCCTTGCACCACTGGATCTCCTTAAGGATGTTCTCTTCGTGTTCCTTGTAGATCTTTCCGTTATCGTAGCGGAAACTGTTGATGTAGTCCGGCGCGTTCTTGTCCATGGTGGAGCCGTTCATGGTGCGGCTGCCGTTGACTATGCGGGTCTCGTAGGTAAATGCCACGAAGCCTATCTTTACGCCGCTCACTTCCTTGATGGCGGACCTAGGATCGTTGGTATCCGTCCTTGTTCCGACAACGGTGTCGAAGCCTGCCTCGCGCAGTACCTTAACGGTGTTGATCGCTCCTGCAAGGCCGGTGTCCAGCATGTGATTGTTGGACGTAAAGGCAACATCTATGCCTGCGTCGAATACGTTCTTTGCAAGTATCTCCGGCGCGTTGAAGCGCGGATACCCATCGTAAGGTTTCTTTCCGGAGAAGGTGGTCTCGAAATTGCCCAGCGTTACGTCCGCGTCCCTAAGATACTTATCCACGTACACGTAGTTGTCGGAAAAGTCATAGGTACCGTCGCCCTGTTCCGCGCCCACTATGTTTCTGCCGTGGGTCATGATGTCTCCCACGCAGCGTATGCGCAGCGGGAACTCCGTCTGGACCTTTGGCGGATCCGGTTCTGCGGTATTGTTTACCGGAACTTCGTTTTCCGCGGGCTTGGAGGGCAGGGGCCAGAACAGCAGTCCTGCCAGAACTACAGCGCACAGCACGAACAGGGACAGGATGAATCTGCCCCATTTTATCCGGACTTTTTTCTTTTTCTTTTTGTCGCTTCTCATGTTTTGCTGCCGGACGTCGCCGGCGTAACTTTAGTTTACTGCTTCAACACAGGCTACTGCTTCGGGGAACTGCTCTCTGAGTATGGACTCTATTCCGCCCTTGACGGTGGCCTGAGCGTGCGGACATCCTGCGCAGTGTCCCTGCAGCTTTACGTAGACGGTCTTGTCTGCTTCGTCGTAGTCAACGAACTCTACGTCGCCGCCGTCTCTCTGAAGGAAGGGCCTTATCTGCTCAAGTATGCTGATGATCTGTTCTTTCATTTCTTTCTCCTTTTATTATGCTTTCTGAACTAATATCGATCTGATGATATGATCGCTGATCATTATTGATGTAATTGATGATCGCTTTGGACGGGTGCTGAACCGGTCCGCAGGACGTCAGTTTCCGCCGTCGGTTTCCGCAGCGTTGTCTTCCGGGACCGCTTTCTTGCCGAAGGCAGTAAACACCAGCTCGTTGGACTCTTCTTCCGTGCGGTATACCTGGACGGATCTTATGGGGCTGCCGTTCATGCCGATGCTTATCAGGCCTGTGCTGCCTTCCAGTTCTTCGACCGCCATAAGGGCTGCTGCTATGGACTCTCTGGAGGAGGGGTCCTCCGCGTTCTCCAGCGCTGTTATTGCCAGAAGATACGCGTCGAATCCAAGGGCCGCTTCCTCGGATGGCACGGATGCCGAACCGTATTTGCGCTGCCAGGCATCCCGGAGAGTCTTGCTCATGGGTGTCAGATCCACGTAAGGATCGTAGTCGGCGGTGAAGTAGAGGTCCGGAGTCTTAAAGCCTCTCCAGGCGTTTCCGCCTATCCATTTAAGATCCAGCCCCAGTTCCTCCGTTTTAGCCGCCAGCGTCTCCTGTACGGACGTGGCTGTGGGCATGTATACGGTCGTTGTTTCGGCGGTCTCCAGCGCCTTGGCGATGTAGTAGGGATCGGAACCTTCGTTAACTGCTATCACCGGTACGGGGCTTATCTTATATGTCTGTTCGCAGTAGCGGGCAAATTCCTGGGCCCTTATCTTGGAAAGCTCGTCGGAGCTGCTGTATACTGCTGCCAGCGCACGCTCCCCCAGTTCGTTTACCGCAAATTCCGCGGCCGCTCTGGCCTGGAAAGCGTCTACCGGCGCAGCGCACACGAAACCGGTGGTGTTGCTTATAAGGGGATTGGTGCTGGTTGCGTTTACGCAGGGGATCCCCGCTTCTTTGAAGATGTCCGCGGCGGCGACCGTAAGCATGTTGCCGTGGCTGCCTATAAGCATCAGGATGGTGTCGTCGCGGGCTATCTCGGCTGCAGTAAGCTTGGCTGTTTCGGTATCCGACTTGTTGTCGGACCATACCAGTTCTATCCTTGCGCCCTTAACGACCGGGAAGAGAGAGTTGGCAAGCTTTATCCCTTCCACCTCGTCCTCCGCCGCGTTGGCGTCGCTTCCGGTCAGGGGCTCGAACACAGCGATTCGTATTATTCTTTCCGGTTTTTCTTCCTTGTTCAGGAAGGCGTTATAAAAGTTGTCCCAGGACGCGCACGACGCAAGCGACGCCAGAAGAAGCGCGCAGACAAGCAGCAGTGCGGACATCCTGATAAGTTTTTTCTTATTCATATTCGGCTATTCTACCATTAAAGAGCTTTTGCCGCAAGACCGCGATCCGGTCAGCGTCTTTCCGCAAGCTCTTTTATCTTGCTTATGTACGAGGGATCCGATCCGCAGCAGGCACCTGCGTAGCTTACGACGTTCAGCGCGGGCTCCATGGCTTTTGCGAACTCTTCCGCGGGAAGGTCCGCGGTGTTAGGCTTAAGTATCAGCGGAAGATCCGTCTTCTGGGCAAATTCCTGCATTACGGGCACCGCCTGCACCGGTCCGAACGAGCAGTTGAGTCCTACGGCCGCGGGGCTGAAGGGCTTAAGCGCTTCCAGCATCTCGTCTATGGACGATCCGAAGAAAGTGCGGCTTCCGGCGGAAAAGCTCATTGTGCAGAAAAGGGGAAGTCCGGTCTCCGCGGCTTCCGATGCCGCTATCTCCAGCATCTTTGCGTCCATGAAAGTTTCCAGAACTATCAGATCCGCTCCGCAGGCTGCTCCGGTGCGGCACATTTCGCGGTAGTATGCGCGGCATTCATCCTCCGATGTGGTCCCGAAAGGCTCCAGCGCGTTCATGAGCGGGCCGAAGTCCAGCGCGGTCCTTGCTCCGTACCCTGAGGCAGCTTCGCGGGCGATACCCGTGCCGGTCTCTAGTATCTCCTGCAGGCTGCAGCCTTCCTGCTTAACAGCCGGGGGGTTGGCGCAGAAAGTATTCGTGTATATTATTTCCGATCCCGCGGAAAGATACATCTCTGCCAGGCGCTTTACAAGGTGCGGGGCAACTGTGTTGTATCTCCATACAGGTATCTTGGGTGTTCCTTCGGCTTCCGCCATGTTCCACAGCAGTGTGCCGGAGGCTCCGTCTAAAAGAGTGATCTTGTCCATGTTAGGTCCCCCTGAAACGATTAAACCATTATATCATACTATCTACAATTATGTATATGAAGAATCCCTGAAGACACAGCAAAGGAAAAGCACAGATTTTTCCCGTCGACTCGGTTTGTTGTCCTTTACAAATTGCGCCCTTTGTAGTAAATTTTACATAAGTGCAAGTACGACTTGCCTGTTTTGTGTTGTATAACAGGAGCGTTTTTTATGGGACTGACAAAGCGTCTTAGCGGCGTACATGTAGATCACAGAAAGAACACTGCCGGAATGCCCATCATACCGATGCCCGTTCCGGAAAAGGTTTACATTCCCATGAGCATGCATATCGGCGCCCCCTGCAAGCCTTTGGTAAAGGCCGGGGACACCGTAAAAGTAGGGCAGCTCATAGGGGATACCGACGCGCGTATCGGCGCGCCTATCCACAGCAGTGTGTCGGGTACTGTGGAAGCTGTGATCCAGGGTATGACCCAACTCGGAAAGACCGACACGAGCATAGTAATAAAGACGGACGGAAAGCAGGAGCTTGCCGACACCGTCGTGCCTCCGGAGATCAACAGCTTCGAAGACTTCATCAAGGCCGCCAGAGATTCCGGCGTCGTAGGTCTGGGCGGAGCAAGCTTCCCCATGGGAGCCAAGCTCAACATCAAGCCCGGCACGGTGGATTACCTGGTGATCAACGGCGCGGAGTGCGAGCCGTACATAACGGTGGACCACGCTGTAATGCTTACCTACACCCGCGACATAGTGGACGGGATAAAGGCCATAATGAAGTGGCTGCAGATCCCCAATACTATTATAGGTATAGAAGGCAACAAGCCGGATGCCATAAAGGCGTTCAACGACGTGCTTGCCGGCGACGCGTCCATAAAGGTGCACGAGCTCAGGCAGATATACCCGCAGGGCGCGGAGCGCGTCATCATCTACGAGTGCACGGGCCGCAAGGTATCGTACGGAATGCTGCCTCTTAATGCGGGCTGCATAGTGGCCAACGTGTCCTCGGTGCTTAAACTGCAGCACTACCTTAAGACCGGACTTCCGCTCGTTTCCAAGTACATAACGGTGGACGGCAACATAGTCGTTCATCCGCAGAACGTGGAAGTACCCGTAGGCACTATGATAAGCGATGTCATAGAGTTCTGCGGCGGACTTAAGGAAGAGCCCAAGAAGATAGTCCTGGGCGGACCCATGATGGGCAGAGCCATCCCGCGCGACGACCTGGCCGTAATGAAGGCCAACAGCGCCATCCTCTGCTTCAACGGAGCATTCGCCGGACAGAGAAAAGAGACCGCGTGCATAAGCTGCGGACGCTGCGTGGCTGCGTGCCCCATGGGACTCATGCCCGCAAAGATATCCAGGGCCTTCAGGGACAAGGATGTTGAGATGCTTAAGGAATACGAGGTACTGTACTGCATGGACTGCGGTTCCTGCGCGTACGTGTGCCCGGCCAGAAAGCCGCTCAACTTCGAGTTCAGGCAGGCTAAAGCAATGGTAATGGAGGCATCGAAGAAATAATGGCAGAAAGACATACCGATCTTATTGTCGCGTCGGCGCCTCATGTGTGTGCGCCTGCGAACACGGCAAGCATAATGAGGGACGTGCTCATAGCACTTATCCCTGCGCTTGCTGTTTCAGTCTACGTTTTCGGCATCAGAGCTCTTATCCTTGCCGTCAGCTGCGTCATCTTCTGCGTGTTCTTCGAGTGGCTCGTCAGAAAGATAATGAAGCGCGACAACACCATAGGGGACCTGAGCGCGGCCGTTACCGGACTTATCCTTGCATTCAACCTCCCCGTGGGCCTTCCCATCTGGATGGCTGCAGTTGGGTGCCTTATCGCAATAGTAGTAGTTAAGCAGCTCTTCGGAGGCCTGGGCCAGAACTTCGCCAACCCCGCGATAGTCGGAAGAATAGCGCTGTTCATAGGTTTTGCTTCCCCGATGGCCACATGGGTCATCAACTCCAAGATGAGCCCCGCCATAATGGCAGTCGCGGAAGTTGACGCCGTTACGGGTGCTACCCCGCTGGGACTTCTTGCCGCGGGCCAGCAGGTACCCTCCAACCTGGAGATGTTCCTGGGTCTTATAAGCGGTTCCATGGGCGAGATAAGCGCTGCTGCCCTGATACTCGGCGGCATCTACCTTATTGTCAGAAAAGTAATATCGCCGGCCATACCGGTATCGTTCCTTGCAACGGTCGCAGTGCTTTCGCTGGTATTCGGACTTGATCCGATCTTCCAGCTCTGCGCAGGCGGCGTAATGCTTGGAGCCATATTCATGGCCACGGACTACGTAACCTCTCCGATAACCACTTCCGGAAGGATAATCTTCGGAATAGGCTGCGGACTGTTTACGATGCTGATAAGGGTCTACGCTTCCTATCCGGAAGGCGTGTCCTTCGCGATACTGCTCATGAACATACTTACTCCGCACATAGACAGGCTTACGCGCCATAAGGCGTTCAAGCCCGCCCCGGAAGGAGGTGCCGCAAAATGAAGAAGACAAAGCTTCAGATCTTAACTAACGGCATTATCCGCGAGAACCCGGTGCTTGTGCTCGTACTGGGCACCTGCCCCACGCTGGCGATCTCCACGCAGGCTATAAACGGTCTGGGAATGGGCGTATCCGTTCTGGTCGTTCTTACCTGCTCCAACATCATGATCTCCGCGCTCAAGAGGATAATCCCGGACACGGTGCGCATACCGTGCTACATAGTGGTAATAGCCTCGTTTGTAACCATGGTGCAGCTGGCCCTTAAGGCCTACCTGCCTTCGCTGGATAAGGCGCTGGGCGTCTACATCCCGCTGATCGTAGTAAACTGCATAATCCTGGGACGCGCCGAAGCATTCGCCGGAAAGAACAGCGTAATAGATTCCGCTCTGGACGGCATAGGCATGGGCATAGGCTACACGCTTACTGCTACCGTAATGGCCTGCATCAGAGAGCTGCTGGGAAGCGGCACCATATTCGGCCACGCGGTAACAGCCGGCACCATAACACCGTTCACCATCATGGTAATGGCTCCCGGCGGATTCTTCATCTTCGGATGCCTTATCGCGCTGGTAAACAAGCTTACCAAGGGCAAGGTAAAGGAAAAGCAGCAGAACAAGTGCCTGGGCTGCCCCGGCGCCGCTCTCTGCTCCCACGTTCAGGAAGGGGGTGCTGAAGAATGAGTGCAGCAGCAGTATTCTACATAGTCCTCAGCGCCATAATCACCAACAACTACGTGCTTTCCAAGTTCCTCGGAATATGCCCGTTCCTGGGTGTATCCAAGAAGCTGAACAGCGCCATGGGAATGTCCATTGCGGTAATCTTCGTAATGGTTATTGCCACCGCGGTGACCTGGCCAATCCAGACCTATCTGCTTACGCCTAACGGAATAGGCTACATGCAGACAATAATCTTCATACTGGTAATAGCCGCGCTGGTGCAGATGATAGAGATCTTCCTTAAGAAGTACATCCCGGCTCTGCACAAGTCGCTGGGTATCTACCTGCCGCTGATCACCACCAACTGCGCCATCCTGGGCGTATGCGTGCTGAACATAGACAACGGATACGGTTTCCTGCAGTCCATGCTCAACTCGTTCGGATCCGGCGTAGGTTTCCTTCTGGCCATGTTCCTGTTCGCGGGCGTCCGCAGCAAGATCGAGACCAACGATTATCCCGAGGCCTTTAAGGGCGTCGCTTCCACTCTGATAGCGGCATCCATAACGAGCCTTTGCTTCCTGGGCTTCTCCGGCATGCTGGAGAACATCTTCGGAATGTAGGAGGCGGCCATGCAAGCATTTATCTATCCAGTAATAATCGCTATAGCGATAGCATTCATAGCATCCCTGCTCCTGGCTCTGGCGGCAAAGTTCATGTCCGTGCCTGTAAACGAGACCCAGGTAAAGATAAGGGAGCAGCTTCCCGGCGCTAACTGCGGCGCTTGCGGATTTGCCGGCTGCGACGACTACGCCGCTGCTCTGGCAGAAGAAGGAAGCACCGTAAAGACCAATCTCTGCGTTCCCGGAGCCGACGCTGCGGCAGCTGCAATAGCTTCCATACTCGGCCAGGACGCTCTGGACGTTGTGGAGCAGGTAGCCAACGTGCGCTGCTCCGGACTCTGCGACGCCACCAAGCCGGAGATGGATTACCAGGGCATCAAGACCTGCGCCGCCGCAAAGACCATGTTCGGCGGACCGGGAGCCTGCAAGTACGGCTGCATAGGCTTCGGCGACTGCCAGAAGGTCTGCCCGTACGGAGCCATAGAGGTCTGCAACGGCGTGGCCAAGGTAAACAGGGAAGTCTGCGTAGGATGCGGACTCTGCGCCGCCACCTGCCCGCAGCACATAATCGACATCATCCCGGACGTAAAGCGCGTGTTCGTTGCCTGCAGCTCCGCCGACAAGGGCGCAGTAACCAACAAACTCTGCTCCGCCGGATGCATAGGCTGCAAGCTCTGCGAAAAGGCCTGCAAGTTCGACGCCATCCACGTGGAAGACAACCACGCAAAGATCGATCCCGATAAGTGCAAGAACTGCGGACTGTGCGCAAAGGCATGCCCCAAGAAGGTCATCCACGTATATCCGAAGCCGAACGTTAAGCCGTTCGTAAAGGTGGGCTGATCAGTACCGTAAAACGCTTTATAGGCGCGCTGTAAAAGGCGCGCCTGTTTTATTGTCCGGATCATTGCGTTGGGTGCGGCCTCGCTGCGCCGTCTTTTGTTTTGTTAAATACGGTACAGACTTGCTCGTTTGATATTGAGTTTCGTTTGTAAAACGATAGAATTGAACCACGGCACTACCATAAACGGTAGGCGGTCTGCCCTCTCCGGAGGGTCTGTTCCCTCCATTCTTCTCAAAAGGGGAGAAAGGAGGTGGTTATGAGTGTGGATACGTTTATCGGGATCTTATCGTTGGTACTTGCTTGTATCAGCATAGGCGTCCTGATCGGACGCTGGACGCGCGATAATAACAAAAAACAGAAATAACCGCCTTGCCACTAAAGCGGTTATTTCTTAATAACTGTTTTAAAGGGCAGACCGTCTGTCGGTAGTGCCTCTCGTGTCTTGAATATATCATTGTTTGTCCGGTCAGTCAATATCAAATGGCATGCCGGGCATGAGGATCTGAGAACAAGCGATAAACAAGCAGTCATGCTAAAGCAGATACAGGGTCACATTTGCGGCCCTGTTATTTATTACAGTCACTTAAGCGTCATTTTTATGGTATAGTATTGATATTACAAAAGGGAGTTAAAGGTACAGTAGAGAGGTGCCGCCCTAGGCGGCAGGGGAACACCGGAGGACGCGGATGGCTAAGAAGAACGCTAAAAAGAAGAAGGGCGCAGGGCTGGTAAGCATAATCTTTTTCGTGCTTGCAATGGTCTGCTTTGCTTACGGCGCGGCCGTGCTGTCGTTCTTCCGTTCCAGGAACTGGTTCAACTACATATGGTTCATAGCAGGAGCGGTGATGCTTCTGTTCAGCTTCCTTTTCTCCGGAAGCACAGGGCTGCCCAAGGCGATAAAATGGATACTGGGCATACTTATCATAGCCTGCCTTGCCAACTTCGGGATCTTTACATACAGGGTGCTGGACATGCAGCTGCGTAAGCCGCCGGAGACGGCGGACTGGGTGATAGTCCTTGGCGCTAAAGTAAACGGAACGTCTCCGTCCACGGAGTTCGCGTCCAGGATAGACAAGGCGCGGGAATACGCGGCGCCCATAATAAGCAAGGAAATAGTGGACGCCGGCAATAAGCACGAGCTCCGCATAATTGCCACCGGGGGGCAGGGCGAGGACGAAGGAGCCGCGGAAGCGGACGTCTGCGCGGCGGTGCTCCGCGACAAAGGCATACCAATGCTCAGGGTGCTTACAGAAAGCCGCAGCACTTCCACCAACGAGAACCTTATAAACGCCATGGAGATAATAAAGGCCAACGGCGGCAGCGAAAAGGACAAGGTCCTTATTGTTTCTTCCGGTTTCCATCTGTACCGCGCGTCCAAGCTTGCGAAGGCTCTGGGCTACGAGAACGCGGAGTTTTTAGGCAGCACCGGACTTCCGATACTGGTGCCGCACTACATAGTGCGCGAATACGCTGCTAACATAAAGGAAAACATGATGGGCAGCTTCGGAGGATCCGGAGGGTTCTTCAGCAGGATGTTCAACGGGTTGTTCTGAGGTCCGCATAAAAAGCCGTATATAATAAATAGTAGTAATGCAACAACATGTTGGGGTCCCGGATCCGGGACCCCATATATTTTGCGCACCGATGAAACGCCCGAGCAAGTGTGCGATGAACGTGTTTCAGTCCGGTGGATCCGAAACCCCGGAATGCCTTAAATTTCACGGCTTTTCGGTCTTAAAACATTTTTTGAAAAACCTGTCAAAATTTTAAAAAAGTGCTTGCATTCCTTATTCATCGGTTGTATATTATTAGGGCTTGCTTAAGCCGGAAAACAGGGCGTATTATGCCCTAAACCATTGAAAAATGAACGTTTTCGGCCAGCAAAGACGCAGGAAGTTGCTGCGCTATCAGGTAATTTCTGCAGAGAATTGTCGGTCCTTCGAGACCGGCGAAGGGGTTCTCGCGGTCTTCTTTTGAGGGGAGACTTAAGAAACGCACGAACGCGTGTGCAGAGAGCCGGCCTGGCACAGAAATAGCGAAAATGTGCCGAATTTCAAGGCTTCCCGCCAAATACGGAATAGCAGACGGGCAGAGCCAAGCACTAAGCAAGGAGGAAAAAACAAACAATGAGCAGTCAGAAGATCAGGATCAGACTTAAGGCCTACGACCACACCGCACTCGATCAGAGCGCAGCCAAGATAGTAGACGCCGCCAAGAAGACCGGCGCGGACGTATCCGGCCCCATCCCCCTTCCCACCGAGAAGGAAGTCGTGACCATTCTCAGAGCAGTCCACAAGTACAAGGACAGCAGAGAGCAGTTCGAGCAGAGGACCCACAAGAGGCTGATCGACATACTCAATCCCACACCCAAGACCATGGACACTCTCATGAAGCTGGACATGCCCGCAGGCGTGGATATCGAGATAAAGCTGTAAGTACAGAAAGTAACGATAGATTACTAACGTGCTTTGAATGATCGGAGATGATGAGCAACCAACTGCGGCAGTCACCGATCCGCTGAAAGAACTTAGGAGGAAAAAACATGAAAGCAATCTTAGGGAAGAAGGTCGGAATGACCCAGATCTTCTCCGAGACCGGAGAGATCATCCCCGTGACCGTCATCGAGGCAGGCCCGGCAGTGGTCACCCAGATCAAGACGGTAGAGACCGACGGCTACTACGGAGTACAGATCGGTTTCGAAGACAAGAAGGAAAGCAGAGTCATCAAGCCGGAAAAGGGACACTTCGCAAAGGCTGGCGTTTCCGCAAAGAAGCACCTGGCGGAGTTCAGACCTGAGGAAGGCGAGACTTACGAGCTCGGACAGGCGATCACAGTTGCGGACTTCGAAGAGGGAAGCAAGCTGGACATCACCGGAACGTCCAAGGGTAAGGGAACTCAGGGCAACATAAAGAGGCATCATCACAGAAGAGGCCCCATGAGCCACGGTTCCAAGCACAAGAGGCTCCCCGGCGGTCTGGCGGCAGCTACTTATCCGTCCAGAGTATTCCGCGGCAACGACGGCCCCGGAAGAACAGGCAGAGACACCGTCACCGTACAGAACCTCGTATTAGTCAAGACGATCGCGGACAGAAACCTGATGCTCGTAAAGGGCGCTGTTCCCGGAAATAAGGGCGGACTCCTGAAGATCCGCACCGCTGTCAAGGGACAGTAGTAAGGAGGCAGTCAAATGGCAAAGATAGAAATGCTTAACATGGCCGGAGAAAACGCCGGCAGCCTGGAGCTCAACGACGCCATCTTCGGCATAGAGCCCAACGAATTCGCGGTCCACGAAGTAATAAAGAACTTCCTGGCTAACCAGAGACAGGGAACGCAGTCCGCAAAGACCAGAGGCGAGGTAAGAGGAGGCGGCAGAAAGCCGTTCCGTCAGAAGGGCACCGGTCGTCACAGACAGGGCAGCACCACCGATCCTTCCCAGGTAGGCGGCGGCGTAGCGTTCGCTCCCAAGCCCAGAAGCTACAGATACACCATCAACAAGAAGGTAAGAAGGCTGGCAATGTTCTCGGCCCTCTCCGCAAAGCTCAGGGAGAACGAGCTCATCGTTGTGGACGCACTCGGCTTCGAGGCTCCCAAGACCAAGGAGATGGTAAAGTTCCTGGAGGCCGTTAAGGCAGGCAAGAAGGCTCTGATCGTTACCGAAGCAAAGGACGATAACGTAGTAAAGAGCGCAGCCAACATCCCCGGAGTTGCCACCACCACAGCCGGTCAGATGAACGTTTACGAGATCGTAAACCACAACAGCTTCATCATCACCAAGGACGCTGTTAAGAAGATAGAGGAGGTATACGCGTAATGAAGACTCCTTACGACATCATACTGCAGCCGGTCGTCACCGAAAAGAGCATGGACGACGCCGCTGAAAAGAAGTACACCTTCAAGGTCGCAAAGACCGCTACCAAGACCGAGATCAAGCAGGCTGTAGAAGAGGCCTTCGGCGTAACGGTAGAAAAAGTCAACACCGCAAACTTCGACGGAAAGCTCAAGAGGCAGGGCAGGACCCAGGGCAGAACACCTTCCTTCAAGAAGGCCATCGTAAAGCTTGCAGAGTCCAGCAAGACCATCGAGTTCTTCGAAGGAATGTAAAGGAGGGCTGACATGGGAATCAAGAAATATAATCCGACCACACCTGGTCTTAGAGGCATGACAGTCTCCACCTTCGAGGAGATCACCAAGACCACTCCGGAAAAGTCGCTCACCACAGCGCTTAAGAAGCACGCCGGAAGAAACAACCGCGGCGCCATCACCGTCCGTCATAAGGGCGGCGGCGAAAGAAGAAGGTACAGAATAATAGACTTCAAGCGCAACAAGGACAACATCCCCGCAACAGTAAAGTCTATCGAGTACGATCCCAACAGATCCGCTAACATAGCGCTTCTTGCTTACGCAGACGGAACCAAGACCTACATAATCGCTCCCAATACCCTTAAGGTAGGGGACGTCCTCTACTCCGGTCCGGAAGCAGACATAAAGGTAGGCAACACCCTTCCGCTCGCTAACATCCCTGTAGGTACCATCGTACACTGCGTAGAGCTCAAGGCCGGCAAGGGCGCGCAGCTCTGCAGAGCAGCAGGAAACGGCGCTCAGCTGATGGCTAAGGAAGGACAGTACGCTCAGGTACGTCTTCCGTCCGGCGAAGTAAGAAAGATCCGCATGGAGTGCAGAGCTACCATCGGCGAAGTCGGAAACATCGAGCACGAGCTCATCAACATCGGTAAGGCAGGCCGCAAGCGCCACATGGGCATCCGTCCGACAGTACGCGGAAGCGTAATGAACCCGAACGACCACCCGCACGGCGGCGGCGAAGGCAAGGCTCCGGTAGGACGCCCCGGCCCGGTAACTCCGTGGGGCAAGCCGGCA
>JAILDA010000013.1 GCA_024689865.1 Clostridia bacterium
AACTACGTGGAAAGGACACTGGAAAAGAACGAAAAGACCGTAATAAAAGAGCACGAAGGATACGTTGAGGCATTCAGCAACGGCGCTCCGCTGCTGGTATGCGTAGTATCCAGAGCCGGGGACGTAATATGGTCCAACAACTCGTTCGATCAGTTCTTCGAGGATCAGGAGCTGCTTAAGGCAACAATAAACACCGGTACGGTAAAGCCCTTCTTCGATTCCCCGGACACGGCCCAGGACCTTGAGATAGCCGACAGGAACTTTAATCTTACTGCAGAAGAAGCGGACTTCCGCGGCCACGAAAGGCGCATGCTGTTCTTTGCGGATACCACGGAGCTGGAGAGCACAAAGGATCACATGGCTCAGACCCGTCCGTGCGCGGCCTACATAAACGTGGACAACTACGACGACATGCTGGAGGCAAGCCCCGTGGAAGAGCAGTCCAGCATTGCCGCTCAGATAGACAAAACGGTGCACAACTGGGCGATCGGCCTGGACGCGGTGCTTCTGCGGGCGAGGTCCGACAGATACCTTATGGTGTTCGAGCACAAGCATCTTGCGGATCTGCGCAGCACGCGCTTCCCCATACTCAACGCCATGCACGACATAGAGACCAAGGCGGACTTCCCGGCATCGCTGTCCATAGGAATATGCGACGGCGACGGAACGCTGGAGGAGCTTCAGGCAGGAGCATCCGCGGCGCTGGACCTTGCGCTTGGCAGAGGCGGCGACCAGGCAGTCGTTCGCAGCATAGAGGGCGAAACGGAATACTACGGTGGAGCACTTCCGGCTGTGGAAAAGCGCAACAAAGGCAAGAGCCGCGTAATGGCTCACATATTCGCGCAGCTGGTAGAGGGCGTGGACAACGTGCTGGTAATGGGTCACAAGGCTCCGGATCTGGACAGCTTCGGTTCCGCGCTGGGCGTATACGCGCTTGTAAACAACTGCGGCAAGCAGGTGTCCATAGTCCTGGAGGACGTCGGCGAAGGCATAGAGCTCATATACAAAGACGCAAAGGAACTGGACGCGTACAGCTTCGTGGGTCACGAACAGGCAGAACAGCTGCTGGGTCCCAATACGCTGCTGGTGCTGGTGGATCATCACCGCGCAGCCATATCCGAATATCCGCCGCTCATAGCCGCAGCGGACAAGATAGCAATAATAGATCATCACAGAAGGTCCGGGGACGCCGTGGAGAACGCGGCCCTCTCCTACACGGAAGCTTACGCAAGCTCCGCGTCGGAACTGGTATCGGAGCTTCTGCAGTACTCCGGCGAACGCGGAGTCATATCCCGTTTCGAGGCGGACGCTCTTATGTCCGGCATAGCACTGGACACCAAGAGCTTCACCGTAAACGCGGGCGTAAGGACATTCGAGGCGGCCAGCTGGCTGAGGCGCAGCGGCGCGGACATGGCCAACGTAAAGAACTACTTTAAGATAGGCCTGGATTTCTACCAGAAGAAGGCCAGGATAATATCCAGCGCCGAGGTGCTTTCCAACGGCATCGCGGTGGCTTATACCAGGGAGAGCGACCCGTCCATGCAGGTACTTGCCGCGCAGGTGGCGGACGAGCTGCTGGAGACCAAGGGCATAGACGCCGCGTTCGTGGCGGGCAGGGGCCCGGGCAAGACCATGGTCTCCGCAAGATCTTCCGGAAAGCTGAACGTTCAGACCATAATGGAAAAGCTGGGCGGCGGCGGACATCAGACCGTTGCGGCAGCGCAGGTGGATCTTGGACCGGAGGAGGCCATAGCTCTGATAGTGGCCGTAATGAGAGAAGAAAAACTGCTTTAGGAGGATGTAAACATGAAAGTCATACTGCTTAAGGATGTTAAGGGCCTGGGCAAGGCCGGCGAGGTGGCTAACGCTTCCGACGGATACGCAAGGAACTTCCTGCTCCCTAAGGGCTTGGTAATGGAGGCCACCGAAAACAACCTTAAGATGCTTGAAAAACGCCGCGCGGAGATAGAAGCTCAGCGCGCCATGGACAAGGCTGTGGCGGAAGATCTTAAGAAGAAGATCGAGGCCGCCGCTCCCGTGGACATCTACTCCAAGGCGGGCGAAGGCGGAAGGCTCTTCGGAGCAGTTACCGCAAAGGACATAGCGGACGCCTTCTTTAAGGAATACAAGATAGTGCTGGACAAGAAAAAGATAGTAATGGACAGCCCCATAAAGCAGGAAGGCCCTGCGTCGGTGCAGCTTAAGCTCTACCAGGGAATAAGCGCAGCATTAAAGCTTAACGTTATCGCAAAGTAAGAGCTGCGCAGACAGCGCCGTAAAATGGTAAAACCGCAGCGACTGCAATGCAGTTGCTGACATCATAAAAGTCGGTCAGGAGCACAAAATGCCTCAGATAGAAAGGATCCCCCCTCATTCGGAGCCCGCGGAGCGGAGCGTTTTGGGGTCCATACTCATAGACAGGGAATGTTACTACAAGGTCTCGGACTACATTAAGCCCGAAGACTTCTACAGTCCTGCGCACAAGGAGATCTACACGGCCATGTTCGAGCTGGCAAAGGAAGGCCAGCCCATGGACATCATTACCGTGGCGGAACGCCTTAAGGCGCGCAAGGCGCTGGACGCGGCAGGAGGAAGATCCTACATATCCGCATTGGCCGGCGAAGTCCCCACCACAGCCAACGCAGTGCAGTACGCAAAGATAGTGGCGGAAAAGGCGGTGCTGCGCAATCTTATAAGCGCTTCCTCGGACATAGTGGAGAAGAGCTACGCGGAGAACGTGGACAGCCAGCTGATGCTGGACCATGCGGAGCAGACCATCTTCGAGATCGCCGGAAGCAGACAGCACAACCAGTTCGCAACGTTAAAAAGCGTACTGGACCAGAACATAAAAGCAATACACGAAATAGAAGCCAACGGCGGAAAACTTCCCGGAATCCCCTCCGGGTTCAACGATCTGGACAGGAAGACGTCGGGCTTCCAGAACTCGGATCTCATAATCCTTGCGGCCCGTCCGTCCATGGGAAAATCGGCCTTTGCTCTTAACGTGGCCCAGCACGCCGCCCTTAAGCAGGGCAAGCGCGTGGTCATCTTCTCGCTGGAGATGAGCAAGGAGCAGCTCGGAATGAGGCTCCTGGCCATGGAAGCAAGAGTGGACAGCAACAAGCTCCGCACCGGAAACCTTAATGCGGAAGACTGGGAGAGCATAAGCGACGCCGCTCTGCGCTTTGCGGACGCGGACATAATAATCGACGATACCCCGGGCATAGGCGTAATGGAGATGCGCAACAAATGCCGCCGCATAGGGCAGGAAAAGCCCATAGATCTGGTGATCGTGGACTACCTGCAGATGATGTCCGCGGATAAGGTGGGCTCCGGCGAGAACCGCCAGCAGGAAGTGTCGCAGATATCCAGATATCTTAAGCAGCTTGCAAGAGAGCTTCGCTGTCCGGTAATGGTCCTGTCGCAGCTGTCGCGAGCGGTGGAGCAGCGCCAGGGCGACAAGAGACCTATCCTTTCGGACCTGCGCGAATCCGGCGCCATAGAGCAGGACGCAGACGTAGTAATGTTCCTCTTCAACGAGGACTACTACAACAGGAACAAGGAAGGCTACGAGCCCAAGAATCTCTGCGAAGTGCTTCTGGCCAAGCAGAGGATGGGCGAGACCGGCAAAGTGGTGCTCGGATGGCAGCCCAGGTTCACAAAGTTCGTGAACATCGTCAGGGACGAAGCGGCTAAGGCGCCTCAGGAATGACGCATCAGACGGCACGCATTGCAGGACCGGCTGGCAGCAGCTGCAGGGTAATACGGCACAGGACATCGGAACGCTGCGTGAACGCAGTTTGTAAACATGGATTTTAAGAAACAGAACATACAAAACTATTTTCTGTACGACACAAAGGTGGACAACCTGTTCATCTCCGAGTACATGCCCGGAGCTCCGGCAAACGCCGTAAAGGTGTATCTGCTGGCTTCCATGAACGCGGAGGCGCGCATACCGTCCGATGCGGACGCTTTGGCAAGAAAGCTCCGCATAAGCCTTGCGGAAGTAGAAGAAGCCTGGGACTACTGGGTAAAACAGGGCATAGCCAGAAAGACTGCGGACCCTGCAAATCCCGGCAAGTACGGCATAGAGCTGCTCAACATACGCGAGATCGTATTCGGAAAAAGGCCGGCGGCTTCGGCAGCGCCTCAGGAAGGGCCCTTCGCTATAGACGACGCGGCATATTCCGAGCTTTTAAGAAACGTGGAGGTCCAGACCGGAAGGCTTCTGGAATCCGGCGAGCCGCAGGAGATAGCCCTTTGGGTGAGCCAGTACGGAATGTCGCCGGAAGTTATTCTTCTGGGCTACAAGTACTGCACGGATAAGGGCAAGAGCAACCGCTTCCGCTATGTGGGCGCCATCCTTAAAGACTGGAGGGCCAAGGGCTACACCACGGCCGCCCAGGTGGAGGACGCGCTTGGCGCGGAGGACAGGCACTACAACTACTACCGCGCCGTAATGAAGGAACTTGGATTCCACAGGAACGCCAGCGAACCTGAAAAACGCATAATAGACAGCTGGTTCGACAAGCTGGGATTCTCGCTGGACGAAGTAAAGGACGCCTGCAAGAAGACCACCGGGATCAGCAATCCTAACATAAACTACTTAAACAGCGTGCTCGTGGGGCGCTACAACGAAAAGAACCAGGCCCCCGAGGCAGTAAGCCGCGAGGACATCTTTGCCAAGGTGGAAGCCCTCTACGAAAAGACCCGCCGCGAGAACGAGGCAAAGACTGCCCGCATCCGCGAGGAAGTATACGGCAAGCTGCCGCGCGTTAAAGATATCGTAGCAGAGATAAGAGACTGCGGATTTGCGGCATCCAGGGCCATGCTCAACAGGGCGGGCGCCGGGGAAGTAAACAAGCTGAAGAGCCGCATGGAATCATTAAATACAGAAAAGGTAAGGCTCCTTACGGACAACGGCTACGCGCCGGACGCGCTCGAGGCCATCTATGACTGTCCCGAATGCAGGGATACCGGCATACTGGACGACGGCAGCAGATGCCCGTGCTACAAAGAAAAAACGGAGCAGATACTAAGGGAAAATGGCAGATAACGATAACTTACAACTTAACACTTCCGGCGACGCAATAGTAATTTATAAGTCCAAGAAGGCCGCTCTTTCACAGAATACGGTAAAGAGGGGCGAGGGAGTCTACCGCAGGACCGTAAGGCTGGTAAAAGGCCTTAAGGAAGCCCGCGCAAAGGTAAAGGCTCTGGACTACTGCAGCGCGGAAAACAAGGCGGACATCTACGGCGAAGTACTGCGCGATGCGTACGAGCCCGTGTTTACCGCAGGAGAAAAGGCCGCCAACACGCTCTGGAACTTCATCTACAAGCTCTGGTTCGACATACTCGGCGTTTTCGTGTTCATAATAAACCTGATCATAAAGTTCTTCTACTATCTTGGAGCGGGACTGCGCTTCCTGTGGGAAAAGATCTGGGATCTACGTGTTTGGGCGGACGTTCACAAGAAGGCCATCTTCCAGATATTCGCCGCGGTGGCGGTAACGGTATCGCTGGCTCTTATACTCGTAACGTCCATGTCTGCGTATGAGTACAGCTACTTCGGAAGAAAACTGGGCACCACCAAGACCAAGCTGGACGTCTATCAGACCATAGACCTCCTGGGGGACAAGCTTGCGGAGAACGCAGGGGCAAACATCAATTTCAACGCAGAAAGAGACATAGAATTCAAGAGAGTATACGGCCTCGGCATTAAGACGGACAGCCGGGACGACATACTCAATGCGCTCACGTACATGAGCGATATACACGTTACAGGCTACGCCATTGCCATAAACGGGCAGCAGGTAGCCATAATGGATAAGCCGGAGACGGCGGACGCCATAATCGCAGCGGTAAAGGAATATTTCGCTCCTAAAGAAGAGGGCTGCGAATACACTTCTGTATCCTTCGAAGAGGAGGTGACCGTTGAGGAAGTAAACGTTAGCTTGTCCGATCTTTGGAACCCGGACGACGCTGCGCGCTACATAGAGACCGGTGTGGTAAGGGAACTTCGCGATGACGAGGCGCCCAACCCGCTTGTAACGGTCTACGCTTCCGCATCCGTAACCTACGACGAAGAGATCGCCTACGGAGTACAGTACAGAAGAGACTCCAGCATGTACCAGGACGAGGTGATCCTGGTGACCCCGGGCGAGCCGGGAATAAACCGCATAGTAGCGCTGGTGCAGACCATCAACGGCAAGGAGGTATCCAGGTTCGAGCAGTCCAACACCACGGTAAAGGAGCCTCAGGACGCTGTATATAAGCAGGGCACCAAGGAGATCCCGATCCATAACGGATCCGGAACATGGGTGTTCCCGATACAGGCCAGATATACCATCTCCGACTACTTCGGTCCCAGAGTCGCGCCCAGAGCGGGAGCGTCCACGAACCACAAGGGCATAGACATAGCCTGCGCCATGGGTACGCCCATACACGCAGCCGACGGCGGTACGGTAACGTTTGTCGGAAACCGCGGTGCTTACGGAAAGCTTGTAATAGTCAATCACGGCGGCGGATACGAAACTTACTACGCGCACTGCAGCAGTTATGCCGTAAAGGTGGGCGAAGACGTTTATCAGGATAAGGTAATAGCCTATGTGGGTTCCACCGGCGTTTCAACCGGTCCGCACCTGCACTACGAGATACACTATCAGGGCACGGCGCTTAATCCACTGGCGTTCTACGGCAGATAGGGCATCGGCCTCAGGTCCGCGGATGCGGAAAAATGCGGGCTTAATGCCGCCCCGGATACAAGCGGTCCGGGCTTGCTGAATTCGTTTTAAAATCATTCACATAGATCTTTTCAAGGAGGAAATCACAATGGAAAGATGCATAGGCGCAGTATCAAGGGGCGTAAGGGCTCCGATCATCAGAGAAGGGGACGACATCGTTAAGATAGTTGCCGACAGCGTGCTCAAGGCAAGCGAAGTCCACGGCATTCCGTTCTGCGACCGCGACGTAGTTGCAGTTACGGAATCAGTCGTTGCAAGGGCTCAGGGCAATTACGCCACCACCCAGGACATAGCCGACGACATTAAGGCTAAGATCCCCGGCGGCGAGTTCGGCATCGTTTTCCCGATCCTGTCCAGGAACCGTTTCGCCATCTGCCTGCGCGGAATGGCAAAGGCTGCCAAGAAAGTTTATCTTATGCTCAGCTATCCTTCGGACGAAGTAGGCAACCATCTGGTATCCATCGACAAGGTGGACGAGGCGGGTCTGGATCCCTACAGAGACGTTCTGAACGAGTCTCAGTGGAGAGCGTACTTCGGATTCGAGAAGCACAGATTCACCGGCGTGGACTACATAGACTACTACAAGGACCTTATCGTAGAAGAAGGCGCAAACGTGGAGATAATCTTTGCCAACGACGTCCGCTCCATCCTTAAGTACACCAAGAACGTAATAACCTGCGACATCCACACCAGAGAGCGCAGCAAGAGGCTTCTTAAGGCCGCAGGCGCCGAGATAGTTCTGGGCCTGGACGACATCCTTACCGCCCCCGTAAACGGCAGCGGCTGCAACGAGAGATTCGGACTTCTGGGAAGCAATAAGGCTACCGAAGACAAGATAAAGCTCTTCCCCAGAGACTGCCAGCCCATAGTGGACGGCATAGCGGAGCGTTTAAGGGCCGCGACCGGCAAGCACATAGAAGTTATGATCTACGGCGACGGAGCATTTAAGGACCCCGTAGGCAAGATCTGGGAGCTTGCGGACCCGGTAGTAAGTCCGGCTCATACCGCAGGCCTTGTGGGACAGCCCAACGAACTTAAGCTTAAATATCTGGCAGACAACGACTACGCGGATCTTTCCGGCGAGGCTCTTAAGGATGCCATTTCCGATGCCATTAAGGCCAAGGAATCCGACCTGGTAGGCAACATGGCTTCCGAGGGCACCACACCCAGGCAGCTGACGGACCTTCTGGGATCTCTGTGCGACCTTACTTCCGGTTCCGGTGACAAGGGCACACCGATAATCTGGATCCAGGGCTACTTCGACAATTACACGATGTAAGCTGCGAAACAGCTGTGGAACAACTCTGAAAAAGTTGCGCAGTCTTAAATATCGTACGTTTTTCAGTCTAATAAAGAACGCTTGAAATTTCAAGCGTTCTTTTGTTATAATGCACATTATAGTTCAGTATTCGTTCTATATTTACGTCCAATGCTTTCTACTTTATATTAAGGACATTAAACGTTCGGGGGCTTGTCTGCAGCGCCGCAAGCATTTTCAGGCGCGGGCAGCAGGATCGGCCCGCCGCTGCGCAGTAAGGATAAAGGAGCGCGTCATGGTAAACATAGAACTGATAGTATTCATAGTCTACATCCTCTTTGTAATAGGCATAGGCATCTACTTCTTCGTAAAGGGGCAGAACGCTTCCGACAAGGACTACTTCCTTGGAGGCCGCCGCATGGGCGCATGGGTGGCGGCGCTGTCCGCGGGCGCTTCCGACATGAGCGCCTGGGTGCTTATGGGTCTTCCGGCAAGCATCTACGCAATAGGCATGGGTCAGGCGTGGATAGCCATAGGCCTTGCGATAGGCTATGCCATTTCCTGGCTGGTGGAGGCACCCCGTCTGCGCCGTTTCTCCATAGTGGCCAACGACTCCATAACCATACCGCAGTACCTTACCAACCGATTCTTAAGCAAGTCCAAGGCGCTGCAGATAATATGCGCGGTGATCTTCCTTGTGGCGTATACCATATACGCGGCGTCCAGCATAAAGGCCTGCGGCACGCTGTTCAACACGGTGCTTGGGATCAACGCCAACACGGCGATGTACATTGCGGCAGGCGTAATAATAGTCTATACTTTCCTTGGAGGCTTTTCGGCGGTCTGCTGGACGGACTTCTTCCAGGGGCTGCTGATGCTGGCGGCGCTTCTGATAGCGCCTATCTTTGCAAGCTTCATGCTTAAGACCGCTTCCGTAGAGGCTCTGCCCGCCGGCTATCTTAACATGATGACCGGCTGGAAGGACATAGTCTCAGGCCTTGGCTGGGGCCTTGGATATTTCGGTATGCCGCACATTATAATACGCTTCATGTCAGTTAGATCGGACAGAGAGCTTAAGAAGAGCGCAAAGATAGGCATCAGCTGGACGGTCCTTATAGTGATCTTCTCCGTGGCTGCCGGCGCCGTAGGGCGCATGTTCCTTGGCTTCGACCAGAACATAGCGGACAACTCGCTGGTGTTCATAACCATGGTAAGGAAGATATTCCCCGGACTGATCTCCGGCATACTGCTTTCGTCCATACTCGCGGCGGCAATGAGCACCGCGGACAGCCAGCTTTTGGCTGCGGCGTCCGCGTTTGCCAGCGACGTATACAAACCTGTCATCCGCAAGGACAAGGCAACGGACAGAGAGATGCTCTGGGCGGGCCGCTGGGTGGTGCTGGTGATAGCCTTCGTGGCGCTGATAATCGCATCCAATCCCAACGCGGGCTCCATAATGAGCCTTGTGTCCAACGCCTGGGGACTGTTCGGCGCGGCGTTCGGTCCCGTCATCCTGCTCAGCCTCTTCTGGAAGAAGTTCACGTTTGCAGGAGCGGCGTGCGGAATAGTCGTGGGAGCGGCTGTAGACGCTCTGTGGCTGGCGTTCCTTGCAAATACAGGCATCTACGAGATAATCCCCGGCGCGGCAGCCGGCCTTGTAGCGGCGGTGGCAGTATCCGCGGCAACGTATAAAAAGGACGAAGCAGTTGAAGAACTGTTCGATAAAGCGGTAAACTATACAGAGGAATAAATGAGAGTAGTAGTAAAGATCGGTACATCTAACATAACTTATCCCACGGGAAGGCTCAACATCCGCCACATGGAGGCGCTCTGCAAGATCCTGAGCGACATTAAGAACAGCGGGTGCGAGCTTATAGTGGTGTCTTCGGGCGCTACGGCCATGGGCGTGGGAAAGCTTAAGCTTTCGGAAAAGCCTAAGGACATGCCCGGAAAGCAGGCCTGCGCGGCCGTAGGGCAGTGCGAACTTATGTACACCTACGACAAGATGTTTACGGAGCACGGCCACACTGTGGCGCAAATACTCATAACCGGGGACGACCTTAGCGACGCTTCGCGCTACAGCAACTTCGCTAACACCGTGGAAAGGCTGCTGGAGCTTAAGGCTCTGCCTATAATCAACGAGAACGACACCGTCTCCACCGTGGAATACGGCGTGGGCGACAACGATACGCTGGGCGCGCTGGTAGCCGCGGGAGTTAAGGCGGACCTGCTGGTGCTGCTCTCGGACATCGACGGGCTTTATACGGCGGATCCCAGAAAAGACCCGGACGCAAAGCTAATACCTGTGGTGGAGGAGCTTACGGACGACATAATGGCTCTGGGCGGCGGCAAAGGAAGCGCGCTGGGCACGGGCGGCATGGCTACCAAGCTGGGCGCGGCCAGGATATGCATTAAGAGCGGAATTAACATGGCGATAATCAACGGTTCCAAGCCGGAGGCGCTGTACGACCTTACGGAAGGCAAGACGGCAGGGACCATGTTCGTCGGGAAAAAAGCGTAGAGACCGCAAGGGTCAAAAGTGCCGGAACCATATGCAAATGCGGGAACTCCGGCGGAAAGAAAAAACATGAGAACTACTTCCGAGATAATAAAGAACGCACGTGCTGCGGCGCCGGCGCTGGCGGCATCGGACGCCAAGACCAGAAACAAGGCGCTTCTTGCAATGGCAGACAGGCTTCAGGCATCCTGCGCGGACATACTTAAGGCTAACGCGGAGGACGTGGAAGCGTCCAGGGAAAAATACGGCGCGGTGATGATAGACCGTCTTATGCTGTCGGAGGCCCGCATAAAGGGCATGGCGGACGGCATAAGGGACGTTGCGGCGCTTCCGGATCCTGCGGGAAAGGTCCTTGCGGAAGTCGTAAGGCCCAACGGCCTTGTAATTAAAAAGACCGCTGTCCCGCTGGGCGTAATAGCCATAATCTACGAGAGCAGGCCCAACGTTACCTCGGACGCTGCGTCGCTTGCGGTAAAATCCGGCAACGCTGCGGTTCTTAGGGGCGGTAAGGAGTCATTCCGGTCCAACATGGCCATAACTGCGGCCTTAAAGAAGGGGTTGGAGGACGCAGGTCTTCCGGCGGACCTTGTTGGACTTGTGGAAGATACTTCCAGAGGAAGCGCACTGGAACTTATGCAGGCGGAGGGCCTGATAGACCTTCTTATCCCCAGAGGCGGCGCAGGGCTTATAAGAAGCTGCATGGAGAACGCTAAGGTCCCCTGCATAGAGACCGGCACAGGTATTTGTCATATATACGTGGATGCTTCCGCGGACCTGGACAAGGCGGTAAGGATAATAGAGAACGCCAAGACCAGCAGACCGTCCGTGTGCAACGCGGAGGAAGTGCTGCTCGTAAACAGGGCTGCAGCGGCAAGGTTCCTGCCCATGGTCTCCGAAAGGCTGAGGGACGCCAGAAAGGCCGCAGGGCTGGTCCCGGTGGAGCTGAGGCTGGACAAAGAGGCTGCAAAGATAATAGACGGTACTCCGGCAGGACCCAGGGACTTCGATACTGAGTTCCTGGACTACATACTGGCGGTCGGCATAGTCGGAAGCGTGGAAGAGGCGGCTGCGCACATTCAGAAGCACTCTACACACCACAGCGACGCCATAATAACGGAGGACAGGGCTGCGGCAGACTACTTTGTTAAGAACGTGGATTCGGCGGCTGTGTACGTTAACGCGTCCACGCGCTTTACGGACGGCGGCGAGTTCGGGCTTGGCTGCGAGATGGGGATATCCACGCAGAAACTTCATGCCAGGGGCCCAATGGGGCTGGCGGAGCTCTGCACGTACAAATACATAATCGAGGGCAGCGGACAGATCCGCTGACGTCCGGGGATAAGGGCAGCAAAGCTAACGGATGCACCGGCTTCGCCGGTCGGGAGGATAAGATGGCACAGGACATAAAAGCAGGATTCATAGGATGCGGCAACATGGGCGGCGTACTGGCTGCGGTGGCGGCTAAGGCGCTGGGAGGAAGCAGCGTATACGTGTTCGATAAGCACCCGGAAAAGACCGGAAAGCTGTTACTGGAAAACAGTTGCAAAGAGTCCGGAATTCCGGAGATCGTTGAAAAATGCGGCATCGTGGTGCTTGGCGTAAAGCCGCAGGCGCTGCCGTCGCTGCTGGATACCATAAAGGAGCCGCTGTCTAAAAGGACGGACCGCTTTGTAGTCGTAAGCATGGCCGCAGGCATCAGGACCTCCGCCATAGAGGCCATTCTCGGCAATGTTCCTGTGGTACGCATTATGCCCAACACGCCCTGCGCAAGCGGCGAGGGCGTAATCCTTTGCTCCGCGGGAGCTTTCGCAAAGAAAGAAGACATGGACGCGGTGCTTAAGATGTTCGCGCCGGCAGGCAAGCTGCTTACGATTCCGGAAAGCAAGATAGACGCAGGCTGCGCTGTATCCGGCTGCGGCCCGGCGTTCGTGTACATGTTCATAGACGCGCTGATCGACGGCGGCGTGCGCGCGGGTCTTACGCGGGAGGAAGCAAGGATCCTTGCGGAGCAGACCGTTCTTGGATCCGCAAAATACGCTCTGGAAAGCGGCGCGGAGCCGGCAAAGCTTAAGGCGGACGTATGCTCGCCCAAGGGAAGCACCATAGAAGGCGTTGCCGTGCTGGAGGAGTACTCGCTGCGCTCGGCGGTAATGGAGGCCGTTAAGGCTGCGTACGAGAGAACGTTGGAATTAGGAAAGTAGCCGGACGCCGGATCAGCTAAGCGGACGGAGAGCGACGATCGAACCACTTTTTCCCGGACATATTGCTGTCCGGGTTTGTTTATGCGTTAGTTTATGGTAGAATATATAAACTAAAAACAAGAAGGATGATACGGAAACAATTCCGTTGTTCAAACGTCTTACAAGGGCAATAATTCCATTGAATCAAACAAACGTTAGATATATTAGATTAGACGTGCTTAGAATAGTCTGCTGCGCGGCAGTCCTGCTTTATCATATGGGACTGCTCGGCGGCGGATTTTTTGCTGTCTGCACATTCTTTGTCCTGAGCGGTTATCTGGGAGTAAGATCCGCGTTCCGTCAGGAGAAGTTCAACATCTTAAAGCATTATCTTAAGAGGCTCCTCAACATCTACCTGCCGCTTCTGGTCGTGGTGCTGATCACCGTGGGCGTGGTGTCGCTGCTTCCGCAGATAAACTGGCTCAACCTTAAGCCGGAGACCACGTCTGTGCTGCTTGGATACAACAATTTCTGGCAGATAGCTGCAAGTCAGGACTATTTTGCAAGGCATACGGATTCGCCGTTCATACATTTCTGGTACATTGCGATACTGCTGCAGTTCGAACTTATATTCCCCATCGTTTTCGTTGTCCTTAAGTTTATCGGGAAGAAGATCAGCAGGGTGCTTGCGTGCCTGATCCCGCTGGCGGTCTGCGCGGCAAGCTTCGTGTATTTTGCGCGGCTTATTGCTCGGGGGCAGATAACGGCGGCGTACTATCACAGCATGGCAAGGGCGTTTGCGCTTTTTCTGGGCGTGGCGCTCGGCTTTGCGGAGCAGTACGCCGGGCCGCTGGTGCCTAAGGCGCTCCGGAGCGGCAGCGCGTCCGCCAAGGTCTTTTCGGTATACCTGATCATATTTGTTGCGATCAACGTTTTGATCGACAGCGATTCCAAGTTGCTTACGGCAGCATTCCTTATTGTAACGCTTATAAGCTCAAGGCTGGTAAGCTACGCCTGCACCATGGAATCCAGGCACGAGAAGGCTTCGCCGCACGGGGCGCTGGGCTTTATCGCGGATTCTTCGTACGAGATATACCTGGTCCAGTACCCGCTGATATTCCTGGCGTCGGAGCTGTTCTCCAAGACTGCAGACAAGACGCTCGTTACCGTCGGAACGATCGCCGCAACGCTGCTGATCGCCCTCATAATGCATTTCGGTCTGCACTTTAGGAAAGGCCGAGATCCGGGAGCCCTTAAAATTGCAGCGCTTGCGGTCCTTTTGCTTGCAGCGGCCGGGGGCGGTTACTATTTTTCAGTTGCAGAAGATCATACTCAGGAGATGGCAGATCTGGAACAGCGGCTGGAAGAAAACGCCCGCGAGATGGAAGCCCGCCAGGCAAAGATAGCGGATCAGAGCCGCACGGAAGAGAATAAGTGGGAGGAGCTTCTGGAGAGCTTCGACGGCGGCGAGGAAAAAGTTATTGCTGCGGTAAAAGAGATGCCCATCGTTTGCATTGGCGATTCTGTAATGCTTGGCGCGCTGGACGAGCTAATGGCGACCTTCCCCAACGGATGGTTCGACGCCGCGAAATCCCGCACGGCGTGGGTGCTTCCGGATATTCTTGGACGGCTTAAGAACAGCGATCTTCTGGCAGATACGGTGGTAGTAAACTTCGGAGCAAACGGCGACAGCCCCTTCCGGGTAAAAGAGCATGCCATGGATCTGCTGGAGGGTAAACGCGTTTACTGGCTCACCAACACCAACCCCAAGACGGACTATTCCAACAAGGCCATAGAGGAGCTGGCAAAGGAATACGATAACCTTACCATAGTAGACTGGCTGGGCATAAGCAGCGGTCATCCGGAGTATTTCGTGGCGGACGGCATACATCTTACGGATGCAGGCCGGAAAGCGTTCTCCGCTGCCGTTCTGGACGCAGTAAGCAAACCATATCTGGAAGAGTGGCGGCAGAAAAAGGCTCAGGCCGAGGCCGAATACGAGACCTACAGGAGCCAGATGGTATCCTTCTTCGGAAACGACCTTCTTACCAACGCATATCCGTACATAGAACCGGACTTCGCTCACGGGACGTTCAGGACCTACGCGCAGTTCGACGCGGAAGCCCTTAAGGCGGACATTAAGAGCGCCATGGGAAGTCTTTCGCTTGCGGACAAGATAGTCCTGCTTCTGGACGATACCGCTAAGCCGTCTCAGGAAGAGCTTGGGCAGATAGCGGAGCTATGCGGAGAAAGAAAACTGTACCTGGTAACACCGGGCAAGGCGAGCACTGTGGCGCCGGACGGCAGCCTTACATATGCCAGGAACTGGAAGCCGCGGAGCGGAAAGATGTTCATGGCGGATCAGGTCCACCTTACGCCGGAGGCCAATGAGGCTCTCCGCAAAGCAGTGCTGGATCTGGGACTTATTGTCGCGCCGTAACAGGCCTGAAGCATCCCCGGCCGCAGCTAAAGGACCGGCGTACTAGCAGGTCATTTTTCAGGTCAAACAAATAACGATTATGCAAATCGTCCTGCAGATGTAGTATAATAATTTATTGGGCGGGGCAAACGGCCGCTGCCCAAGGACTTATCCGGAGGACGATATGAAGAATTACGAATTGGTTATCGAAAGGCGTCAGCCTACCTGCGGAGGCCAGTCGCCGGTAAAGTGCGAGATCCGCACCGTAGCTACCGATGATCCTGTGGCTTACGTAAGGAAGCTGGAGCCGCACGGCGAGCTTAACACGGAAACGCTGGAAAACGGCGACCTGTGCGTGGAACACACGGATCCCAGAGGATTCAACGTCAAATACATCTTCACAGAAGAGTAAAGATATAATTGCGCAGCTGCGCGGGAAGGAAAGGAACTATAATGGCAAAGATCGATCTCAGCAAGTACGGAATCACCGGTGCAACCGAAATCATCCACAATCCGTCTTATGAATTCCTCTTTGAGGAAGAAATGAAGGAAGGCCTTACCGGATTCGACGTAGGTACCCTTACCGAGCTGGACACCGTAAACGTAATGACAGGTGTCTACACCGGACGTTCGCCCAAGGACAAGTACATCGTAATGGATGCTAACTCCAAGGATACCGTTTGGTGGACCACTCCGGAGTATCCCAACGACAACCACCCCATGGACGAAAAGACATGGGCCATCGTTAAGGATCTTGCCCAAAAGCAGCTCTCCGGCAAGAGACTCTTCGTTATGGACGCTTTCTGCGGCGCCAACAAGGACACCCGCATGGCAGTGCGCTTCGTAATGGAAGTCGCCTGGCAGGCTCACTTCGTAAAGAACATGTTCATCCAGCCTACCGCTGAGGAACTGGAGACTTTCGAGCCGAACTTCTTCGTATACACCGCTTCCAAGGCAAAGGTAGAGAACTACAAGGAACTGGGCCTCAACTCCGAGACCTGCGTAGCCTTCAACGTAAGCTCCAGAGAACAGGTAATACTCAACACCTGGTACGGCGGCGAGATGAAGAAGGGCATGTTCTCCATGATGAACTACTACCTGCCGCTCAAGGGCATCGCATCCATGCACTGCTCCGCCAACACGGACATGGAAGGCAAGAACACCGCCATCTTCTTCGGTCTGTCCGGCACAGGCAAGACCACCCTTTCCACCGACCCCAAGCGCCTGCTGATCGGCGACGACGAGCACGGCTGGGACGACAACGGAGTATTCAACTTCGAGGGCGGCTGCTACGCAAAGGTAATCAACCTGGACAAGGAATCCGAGCCCGACATCTACAACGCCATCAAGAGGAACGCTCTTCTTGAGAACGTTACCGTAGACAAGGACGGAAAGATAGACTTCGCGGACAAGAGCGTTACCGAGAACACCCGCGTAAGCTATCCTATCGAGCACATAGAAAAGATCGTAAAGAAGGTAAGACCCACCTCCGCCGGCCCGGCCGCAGAGAACGTCATCTTCCTTTCCGCCGACGCTTTCGGCGTTCTGCCTCCGGTCTCCATCCTGGATCCCGAGCAGACCCAGTACTACTTCCTCCCCGGATTCACCGCCAAGCTGGCAGGTACCGAGCGCGGCATAACCGAGCCCACTCCTACCTTCTCCGCATGCTTCGGCCAGGCATTCCTGGAGCTGCCGCCCACAAAGTACGGCGAAGAGCTGGTCAAGAGGATGCAGAAGAGCGGCGCCAAGGCTTACCTCGTAAACACCGGATGGAACGGAACCGGCAAGCGCATCTCCATTAAGGATACCCGCGGAATAATCGACGCCATCCTTAACGGAAACATCAACAACGCTCCCACCAAGAAGATCCCGTACTTCAACCTCGAGGTACCCACGCAGCTGGACGGCGTGGCATGGGGCATCCTGGATCCGCGCGACACCTATCAGAACCGCAACGAGTGGGAAGAGAAGGCCAAGGATCTTGCCGGAAGGTTCATCAAGAACTTCAAGAAGTACGAGAACACCGAGAAGGGCAAGAGCCTCGTAAAGGCAGGCCCGCAGCTGTAATAAGCGGCAGAGCGGGACCGGCGATGGTTCCGAAGTCCCTGGCTGAGCGCTTTGGGGCGATACTCGTATAATAATATGATCGCAATAAGAACGGAGCCTTAGCGGTTCCGTTCTTTTGTTTCCCGGGGGCCGGGTCTACATGAGTTTTTCGAGGGCAATAATATAGCGCGGCGCATGCTGTGATCAAAGGACTGTTTGGGAACCCGGTACTTAGCGACTGGCAAGCCGGAAGGAGTAGACAGAGCTTAGTACCGCTGGTGGGCTCCCAACCAAGCGGGAGCGTGTCCTTGAGCACAGCTTGTGCCGCGCTTGCTTTTTTACAAGAAAAACATAATTAAGGCCGTTTATCGGTCTTTTTTATTGAGAACTTATATGATAAAATGACTTAGATAAAGGGGATTAGTTTTGGATCGGGATCTTTTCAAGGAAGACATACTTGAAAACGCTATCACGCAGCGTCAGAAGGAGCGTTCTGAGCGCCGCGAGTCTTTGCGTATAAAAAAAGAAGAGCAGGAGAAGAAAGCTGCGGCTGCGGCGGAACGTGCCAAGAAGCGCCGGAAGCTGATGCTTATCGTTATAGGTGTGGTCATCGTGGCGGGCCTTGTTTTCGGCCGCGCCGTGTACAGGATCGTAGAGCTTAAGAAGGAAAAAGCGGCGGCGGAGGCCAGACTGGAGGAGCTCCAGGAAAGGCTGGCGCAGCTGGAGAACGAGCTTACGAGGGTGACCAGCGACGAATACATAGAGCAGCAGGCCAGAACTCACCTGCGCATGATATACCCGGGCGAGACAGTGTACATAATCGTTCCGCCGGAAGAGAGTTCGGCAAATAACGCAGGTCAGTGAATAAGGCGAACTTCGGGACCGCTCCGAAGTTCGTTTGTTATGTGGTAAAGAAAACGGTTCAGCCGGGTGCGGCAGACGGATAAAGCATATATAGTCAGCCGCTGCGCGGTAAGCACATAAAGGATACAGAATGGCAGATTTCAGGGCCAAGAAGGCCCTCGGACAGAATTTCATAAACGACCCGCAGATAATAGAGGCGATAGTTGACGCATGCGGCGCAGGTCCGGACGATATCGTGGTGGAGATAGGTCCGGGTAAGGGAGCTTTAACGTGCACTTTGGCGGAAAGGGCAAAGCGAGTGATAGCCGTGGAGCTGGACAGTTCCGTTATCCCGCTTCTTAAGGGCAACCTTGCGGGCGCGTCTAACGTGGAAGTCGTAAACGAGGACATTCTGAAGTTCGACTGGAGCAGAGCGACCGGAGGGCTTTCTGTAACTGAAAATCAGTGTAATTCCGAGCCCCATTGCAATTCCGGCGTTCTCCGCATCGTGGGCAATCTGCCGTACTATATAACCACGCCCATTCTGCTTGGGATCCTGGAAAAGAACGTTCCCGCAAAGAGCATCACCGTAATGGTCCAGAAAGAGGTGGCGGAGCGCATCTGCGCAGGCCCCGGCGGCAAGGACTACGGCGTTTTGTCCATAAGTCTTCAGTACTACGCGGACTGCAGCTACGTTCTGGACGTTCCCGCGGAGTTTTTTACCCCGCGTCCCAAAGTGGATTCCGCCGTGGTCCACATGACTCTTAAAAAAGAAAGGCTGCTGGCCCCGGAAGGGGAGCCGCAGTTCTTCGCTCTTGTAAAAAAGGCCTTCTCCCAGAGGAGAAAGACCCTTGTAAATTCTCTTGTCGGTTATTGTCCCGCGTCCGGCGCTGCTCCTCTGCAGAAGGAGGACATCCTTAAAGCGCTGGCAGCCTGCGGCATCGATGAAAAGCGCCGCCCCGAGACTCTGTCCATTGAGGAGTTCGCGGCGCTGAGCAGGGCGTTCCAGTGTTCATAGGACAGTCTGCACGATTTGGCAGCATGCTCTAGTTTATTGTATAAACTGCACGGTCCGACAGGCGCTTCAGTTCGTTGTATAAAAGTAATAGTGGCAGTAGCCGTTTGTCCATGTTGCGCAAACATCAACTATGTAAATGCCGTCCTGCGGGACGGTGAATTTATATTCGGATGGACCAGCCGTCACCTCCCGCGGTATCATTTTGCCGTAGTCCTGCGCATCCGCGGCGCTTTCCGAATAGATCTCTATAGAAACTGACTCCGGATCCTTGTCAAATTGAAGTGTTAAGCTGCGGTCATCATTTTCCGACGGTTTTATGTGCGCCAGGCCATGAATTTTATAGAGGTGAAGCGGGCCGGGGCTGTCGGCTGTAACTTGGGATCCGCCGAAAAGACCGCCTGTCTTCCAGGAATAGGTACCGCGCTGAGCTTCAATTTCACTGTCTGTCCCGTTGGATATCTTAAGCATGGGCGGCTCACTCTGTCTGCCGCCGAAGACCAGCAGGACCGCAGCAACAATTATCACAGCGATGCAGCATATCGTAAAGATCATCTTTTTCTTTTCAGGATCCATGCGAAGCCTCCTTTCCGGACATTCCTTGTTCTGTCATTATATCACATGCCCCCCCCCGGGCAATATATGGCCGTTTGACCTAAATCACTTCAAAACGCTTCAAAAATAAGCGTTTGTGTGATAGAATACATTAATTAGCGAATATGGCACAGCGCCGGCTGAGTGCGCAGCAAATATTTTTCAGAGCTGCGACTCGATTCGATCCATTGCCGGAAAACGCGGCGCGGCCATTAAGGAGATAAAATGTTAGACATCAAGTTTGTAAGAAGCAATCCGGAGCTCGTAAAGGAGAACATCCGCAAGAAGTTCCAGGACGAAAAACTGCCTCTGGTGGACGAAGTAATAGCGCTGGACGAGCAGCTGCGCGCGGCCAAGACCCGCGGCGACGAGCTTAGGGCTCTGCGCAACACCGTAAGCCGCGAGATCGGCGGTTTCATGAAGCAGGGTCTTAAGGACAAGGCCGAGGAAGCCAAGAAGAAGGTGGCCGAGATAGCGGACGAGCTGGCTGCCCTGGAAAAGCAGGAAGAGGAGAGCCAGGCGGAGCTTACCAAGCGCATGATGGTCATCCCGAACATCATTGATCCTTCCGTTCCCATAGGCCCGGACGACAGCCACAACGTGGAGCTGGAGAAGTTCGGCGAGCCTGTGGTCCCGGATTTCGAAGTTCCCTACCACGTGGACATAATGGAGAGTCTGGCCGGCATAGACATAGACGCAGCCCGCAGGACCTCCGGCAACGGCTTCTACTATCTTAAGGGAGACATCGCCCGCCTGCACAGCAGCATACTGTCCTACGCGCGCGACTTCATGATAAACAAGGGCTTCGAGTACTTCATCCCGCCGTTCATGATCCACGGCGACGTTGTGAAGGGCGTAATGAGCTTTGCCGAGATGGAGAACATGATGTACAAGATAGAGGGCGAGGATCTCTACCTTATCGGTACGTCGGAGCACTCCATGGTTGGACGTTTTATCGGACAAATGTTAAATAAAGAAGACCTTCCGCAGACTCTTACCAGCTACAGCCCCTGCTTCCGCAAGGAAGTGGGCGCCCACGGCATAGAGGAGCGCGGCGTCTACCGCATACACCAGTTCGAAAAGCAGGAGATGGTAGTCATCTGCGAGCCCGAGGATTCCCCGATGTGGTTCGACAAGCTCTGGAACAACACCGTCGAATTCTTCCGCACCCTGGACATTCCGGTACGCACGCTCGAGTGCTGCTCCGGAGACCTTGCGGATCTTAAGGTAAGGTCCCTGGACGTAGAGGCCTGGAGCCCGCGCCAGAAGAAGTACTTCGAGGTAGGATCCTGCTCCAACCTGGGCGACGCTCAGGCAAGGCGCCTGGGCATCCGCGTGCGCGACAAGGAAAAGGGCAACTACCTGCCGCACACCCTCAACAACACCGTGGTGGCTCCGCCCCGCATGCTGATCGCGTTCCTGGAGAACAACCTGCAGGCAGACGGCAGCGTTCGCATCCCCAAGGCCCTTCAGCCTTACATGGGCGGCACGGAGAAACTGGTACCCAAGAAGTAAATTAAGAAACACCGGAAAACAAGAGCAACTAATTATTAGTTGCTCTTTGTTATGCACAAAACAGACAAGGAAGTAAAACCCCATGACCCGCAGAATTCTAGGCAGATTCGGCACTCCGATATTCTTTCTGATAGTACTTGTAGCGTTCGTTGTAGTCCTGTCGGTGATAAGCTCCGGCCATCCCAAGGACTGGAACGAGACCACCGGCGTCATACGTAAGATAGAGACTGAAGTGGAATACGGCCCCGGCAATGAGAGAAACGAGACTAATCACGTTTACGTGGAATACACCGTCAACGGCAAAAAATACGACCGGGAACTTGGCGTCTACATGCCGAGCTACAAGGAAGGCATGGAGCTTAAGATACTCGTGGATCCGGCCGACCCCCGCAGTATAACCGCGGCAGACATTGGGCCCATTCTGCGCTACTTTAAGATAGGCATACCCATCGCGGCCGTCCTGTTCGTGCTTACGCTTGTCCTGGCGGTAATAAGGAAGCGCTGATCAGAAGGGGCTTCTGGGTCCGGCCGAACGATCAGTGAGCTTCAAAGCAAACAAATGCAGCACATAGTCCATCCCATCCCGCCGTTCTACGACGGAACATCCAGAATACTGATACTTGGAAGCTTCCCTTCGGTAAAGTCCAGGGAGAGCGGGTTTTTCTACGGGCATCCGCAGAACCGTTTCTGGAAGCTGCTGGCGGAGACGTTCGGCGAACCGGTTCCCAAGACGGTGGAGGAGAAGGCGGACATGCTTCGGCGCCATCACATTGCGGCCTGGGATTCCATACATTCCTGCGACATAGAGGGCTCCAGCGACAGCTCCATAACCAACGTTGTGCCCAACGACTTTACGGAGCTATTCGCGGCGGCCGACATCCGCGCGGTCTTTACCAACGGAAAGAAGTCGCACGAGATCTACACAAAGTACTGTCTGCCGCAGACCGGGCGCCCTGCGATATGCCTGCCGTCCACGTCGCCGGCCAATGCCGCGTGGAACATGGAGCGCCTGCTCGGAGCGTGGAAGCAGATATTGGAGTATCTGGATTGATCCCGCAGCAACGGCAAAAAATAAAAATGATCGCCAAATTGCTTCGAAACGTTGACGATCATTGTCAATAATCCGAGCTGACCGTCTTCCGGCAGCACCTTTGTATCAATAGTTTATCAGCGGGGCGCAGACGCGTCAAGCGCATTACGGCCCATAAAAGAAAAAGCCCCGCAGGGACGCGGGGCCGTTTTTAGTTTTACTTGACAGCGCAGGATCGCTAGAACCTTACTTAATGATGCGTACGCGTATCACTCCGTCTATGGCCTCCAGGGCGTTGGCCAGGGCTTGCGGGACTTCCGTGTTGAAGTCCAGTATGGTGTAAGCTACGTCCTCGCGGGCCTTGTTTACAAGGTTTTCTATGTTGAGGCCCATGGCAGCGATCTTTTCGGTCATGAGGCCCAGCATGCCCACCTTGTTCTTATGGATGACTGTTATGCGGTCGCCCTCCGCGCGGGCAAAGCTTACGTCCGGCAGATTCACGGAATTCAGCACGTTGCCGTTCTCTATGTAGTCTATGGTCTGACGGGCAGCCATTATGGCGCAGTTGATCTCGGCCTCCGGGGTGCCGCTTGCAAGATGGGGCGTGCAGAACACCTGGTCCATCTTCTTCATGCGGGGGGTGGGGAAGTCCGTGGAATAGCCGGCGATCTTGCCGCTTTCCAGAGCATCGCAGACAGCGTCGCCGTCCACAATGCCGCCGCGCGCGAAGTTAGCCAGGAATACCCCGTCCTTCATCAGCGCTATGGCTTTGGCGTTTACGGTGCCTTTTGTCTCTTCGTTGAGCGGAGTGTGCACGGTAACTACATCCGCGCCGTTTATCGCTTCCTCAAAGCTGGGGGCAAAGTCCAAATAGGCGCCCAGCTCCAGGTATCTGCTGTGCGAAAGGTACGGGTCGTAGCCGACCACCTTCATTCCCAGGTCGTGGCAGGCCTTTGCCACGCGGGATCCTACGTTTCCGACGCCGATGACAGCGATCTTCTTTCCCATGATCTCCGGTCCGCGGAACTTTTCCTTGCCGGATTCCACCACGTTCTTGCCGTAGGCGGAGTCTTCGTCGGACAGGCCGCGCACCCATGTCATGGCCTGGTAGCCGTGGCGCATGCTCATGATTATTGCCGCGATGGTAAGTTCCTTTACGGCGTTGGCGTTTCCGCCGGGGCAGTTGACCACGCAGATGCCTTGCTGTGTGCAGCGCTCTACAGGGATGTTGTTAACTCCTGCGCCGCAGCGCGCGATTATCTTGAGCTCGGGGCCGAATTCCCTGTCGTGGATGGGCATGGAACGGACAAGTATTGCGTCCGGAGACTTTACGTCTCCGCTGAGCGTGTATTTGTTTTTATCGAACGCGTTTATGCCTTCCTTGGCAACGTTGTTCAGGACCAGAATATTATACATTTTATCCTCCTTAACGGCTGGGGCCGTGTGTTTGTTCTTTCAGTGGGCTGAGCCGTGTGTTTGTTTTCCGGGGCTTTGCTCCGGTCTGCGATGCCTACCTGTGGGCAAGCTCGAATTCCTTCATTACTTCTATGAGTTTCTTTACGCCTTCCAGCGGCATTCCGTTGTAAAGACTGGCTCTGCAGCCCCCGTTAGCGCGGTGTCCCTTAAGGTTTATAAGGCCTTTGGATGCTGCAACTGAAATAAAGTCGCTGGTAAGCTGATCGTCCGGAAGACGGAACACAACGTTCATGATGGATCGGTCTTCCTTACGGACCGGATTGCTGTAAAGCGTTGAATTATCAATGAAATCGTACAGCAGGCCGGCCTTTTCCCTGTTCCTGCGCTCCATCTCGGCAACGCCTCCCTGAGCCTGCACCCACTTGAACATGAGTCCGGACACGTAGATGGAGAAGCACGGCGGGGTGTTGTACATGGATCTGGCCTTTGCCGCCGGCGCGTAGCGCAGCATTATGGGGACCACAGGGTCTATCTCGCGCTCCAGGATCTCCTTTTTAAGGATCACTACGGTGACGCCTGCCGGGCCTATGTTCTTCTGCGCTCCGGCATAGATAAGGTCGTAGTCCTTAACGTCTATGTTTACGCCCAGGATGGCGGACGACCAGTCACCCACGAGCTTTGCGTCCTTTGCACAAGACGGGATCTGCGGGATCTGCCAGAAGGTGGTGCCGAAAACGGTGTTGTTTCCGGTAAAGTGCAGAAGCTTTGCATCCGCGGGGAAGGGCCTGGCCTCCGAGCCTTCGCCGATCTTGGGTATGAAGGTATATTTTTCGTCCGCGGAGCTTGCCACGCATACGGCGTTGCCCCAGCGGGCGCCTTCGTCCATGGCTTTGCCGGCGAACTGGCCGGACTTGATGAACGCCATGGTG